>CANBVQ010000008.1 GCA_947372925.1 Acidimicrobiaceae bacterium | reverse complement strand
TCAGTGGTGCCCGGTGAATTCGAAGTACTCGGTCAGCTTCGACGCTCGCTCGAACGAGCCGAAGAAGAGAACGCCGTTGGTGCGGAACTCTCCGCACTCTTCCAGCGCGCCATTGCCGCTGGCCGCAAGGTGCGCAGTGAAACAGCTATTGCCAGGGGTACGACCAGTTTCGCCCAAGCCACCGTCGACCTCATTCGTCACGAACTGGGCGACGCCACGAATGGAGCTACTGCCATTGTGTATGGGGCAGGCCAGTTAGGACAGGGCATCGTCAAGGGTCTTCGCGACGATCGTCTCGGTCTGGAACGCATCGTGGTGGCAAACCGAACTGTCGCGAATGCCGATGCCGTGTCGGTGGAACTCGCCGATGACCGCATCAAGGCCATCTCCTTGGAGGAAGCGCCACAGCACCTACCCCAGGCTTCAATCGTGGTGACGGCAATTGAAGTGCCTCACGCCCTCTTGAGTATCAGCGACTTTGCCGACAGCCGAACTCCCGTGCTCATCGTGGACTTGGGTATGCCTCGGGTCGTCGATGGCGACGTGGATACATTGCTACACGTACGACGACTCGACATTGCACATCTGAGTCAAGTAATTGACCGCTCTCTGGCTGAACGGCGTGATGAGATCAAGGCGGCCGAGGAAATCTTGAAGTCAGAAGTTGAAAAGTATCTCGAAGATCGTCGGTCGCGTGGCGCTGCTTCCATTGTCGCCGAATTGCGTGAGCGATTCGAAGATATTCGTCGCATGGAATTAGCCAAGCGTCAATCAGAATTTTCGTTTATGACGGCGGAGCAGTGGGAGATGGTGGAATCACTGACACGTTCGATCGTGGCCAAGATTGCCCACCAACCCACCCTGGGGCTCAAAGATTCTGCTGGAACGGACCGAGGTCAGCGCCTGACGGAGGCGCTTCGCAACCTCTTTGACCTGTGAGCCACCTGCGTCTCGCGACTCGTCGTTCGCCCCTCGCCCTGGCCCAGGCCACGGAAGTAGCGCGCCGACTCGAGTTAACAGGTATGACGTGTGAAATTGTCGAAGTCGTTACGACGGGTGACCGTCAAAATGATGTTCCGCTCACCACGATTGCGGGCCAAGGCGTCTTTACCGCCGAAGTGCAACACGCGGTTCTCGAAGGGCGGGCCGACGTTGCGGTCCATTCGGCCAAAGATCTTCCATCGGTAACACCCGAGGGCCTCGTCATCGCGTGCGTCCCCGAACGACGCGATCCGGCCGATGTGCTGGTTGGACGCTCACTGGCTGGTCTCGGTCCTGGAGCCACGGTCGCCACCGGCTCGCCCCGCCGCCGCTCCCTCTTAGCGGAGCGTCGTCCCGATCTGAACTTCGTGGAACTCCGCGGAAATATGGCGGCCCGGCTGGCCGCCGTAAACGAGTCAGGCATTGACGCCGTCGTGGCCGCGGCGGCAGCTCTTGATCGTCTGGGTTGGAGCGAGCAGATCGCCGAGCGACTCGATCCCGAATGGTTTGTTCCACAAGTGGGCCAAGGGGCCATCGCGCTGGAAACCCGCATTGATGATGAAGCGACGCAACGCGCCCTCGCCGCGATTCACGACGCAGATGCTGCCGTTCGTCTGATCTGTGAGCGAGCGTTCCTGGCTGAGCTCGGTGCGGGCTGTGCGATTCCCGCCGCCGCCCACGCCACCTTGCATAACGGCACACTTTCCTTGAGCGGAATGATGGCGGCACCAACGGGGATTCGCGTGCTGCGCTTTCGCGAGTCCGGCACTGATGCCACCGCACTCGGAATAGCGGTCGCTCGTTACATTCGTGACGAACTTGGCGGTGGCGCACTGCCAACGAGTCGGTGACGTGAAGCACGTACTCCTCACGCGAGAGCCACCTCGTAACGACGAAGTGCGACGTCGTCTTGAAGGGCGCTGCGTAGTTCAAGAACTTCCGCTGACCTCGACGCGGGAATTTGAAGTTTCGGAATTTGATCGCACCCTCGAGCACCTGAGCGGCGAGGCTGCGTCCATTGTGGTCACGAGTGCCCGCGCAGCTATCTATGCGGGCCGTGCGAAACGACGCTTTCCTCACGCCGTCATGGTGGCCGTAGGTCCGGCCACGCTCCGCGCTCTCGAACTCCAGGGCATTTCAGACGCCCACGTGTCTCCGGCCCTCTCGGCCACTTCGATCGCCACCATGGATTTGGCCGCACCCGTGCTCTCGCTCGGCGCTCTTCATCCACGGCCCGAGCTCGCCAATGGCCTCGCGGCACGTGGTGTGGCGCACACTCACGTCGCCGTCTACGAAACGGTGCCCCGGGTGCTTACGGCCGCAGAGCAAGAACTGCTGGCCACCACGGACGTTGTCGTTATTGGCGCACCTTCGGCGTGGGAAGTGGCGGCCCCGCATATCCGGCCTGAGACGGTCGTGGTGGCTCAGGGCACCACGACGGCTGAGGTCATCAGAGACACTCACGCCAACGTAGTGATCGCAGCGACCGCCGAGGAAATTGGGCAAGTCCTCATTTAGTTCGTGAAATCGTGGCTACTAGCCTGACGTCATGACTTTCCCGACTGAACGTCCTCGCCGACTCCGCTCGACCCCGGCACTGCGTCAATTGGTGGCCGAGACCACACTGAGCTTGGATGACCTCGTGGCGCCTCTCTTCGTGGCCGAGGGGCTTTCCGAGCCCAAGGCCATTACATCGCTTCCCGGTCAGTTTCAACACACCGTGCCGTCGTTACTGGCGGAAGTGCGTGAGCTCTATCACCGCGGTATTCGCAGTCTCATTCTCTTTGGTGTACCGAGTGCCAAGGATGAGTTGGGTTCAGGCGCCTACGACGCCAACGGGATTGCCCAAGTGGCTCTTCGTGAAATCCGCAATGAGTTCGGTGACTCCATGGTCATCATGTCCGACCTTTGCCTCGACGAGTACACCTCGCACGGTCACTGTGGCGTGGTGAAGGCCGACGGAACGGTCGACAACGACGCCACACTCGAGCTCTACGTTCGCACGGCCCTCGCCCAGGTGGAAGCGGGAGCACATGTCGTGGCTCCCAGCGGCATGATGGACGGCCAGGTTGGCGCTATTCGTCAGGGACTCGACGGTGCGGGCTATCTCGACACCGTTATTTTGGCCTACGCCGCCAAGTACGCCAGTGGTCTCTACGGACCTTTCCGTGAAGCAGTTGGCGTGGAGATCGCCGGTGGCGGGAATCGCAAGACCTACCAGCAAGATCCCGCGAATCGTCGCGAATCACTCCGCGAGGCCCGGGCAGACGTTGAGCAAGGTGCGGACATCATCATGGTGAAGCCGGCCATGACCTATCTCGATATCGTCAGCGACCTGCGTCGTGAACTCGATGTTCCGCTGTGCGCCTATCACGTCAGCGGGGAGTACGCCATGATCAAGGCCGCTGCCGCCAACGGCTGGATAGATGGTGAAGTGGTAGCCCTGGAGCAATTGCTCGCGGTTCGTCGCGCCGGAGCTGATTTTGTTCTGACGTATTTCGCGAAAGAGATTGCCGAAGTGTTGCAACGATGACCATGACTAACGAGGCGTGGTTCGACCGCGCGAAAATTGTGATTCCCGGTGGTGTCGATTCTCCGGTTCGTAGTTTCCGTAGCGTCGGCGGGACGCCGTACACCGTCGTTTCCGGTTCAGGCGCCTACGTCACGGACGTCGAAGGAACGACCTACGTGGACTACGTCCAGAGCTACGGCGCCTCCCTGCTCGGCCACGCTCACCCTGACGTGGTGGCCGCCATCCAGTCGCGGGCCGCTCTCGGTACAACGTTTGGAGCGCCAACACAAGGAGAGGTCGAACTCGCCGAAGCCATGGTGGCGCGCGTCTCTGGCCTCGAGCAAGTGCGCCTCGTCAGTTCAGGCACCGAGGCCGTCATGAGTGCCGTGCGACTGGCTCGCGGGGCCACTAAGCGTTCGAAGATTCTCAAGTTTGACGGTTGCTACCACGGACACTCTGACGCCCTGTTGGTCGCCGGTGGTAGCGGTGTGGCGCAGATGGGTCTGCCCGACTCGGCCGGTGTCACCGCCGGTGCGGTGGGTGACACCCTCGTCGCGCCGTACAACGTTGTGCCCACGCTGGACGAGTCTGTAGCGGCCGTCCTCGTGGAGCCAGTGGCGGCCAACATGAATCTCGTCGCCCCAGCACCCGGCTTCTTGGCGGGACTGCGCGCTGAGTGTGACCGCGTGGGTGCGCTCTTGATTTTTGACGAAGTGATAACTGGCTTTCGTCTCGCCCGTGGTGGTGCGGAGGAGTACTTCGGCGTGACTCCAGATATCTGGTGCTTCGGCAAGGTCATCGGTGGTGGTCTGCCCGTCGGTGCTTTCGGCGGTAGCCGTGAGCTTCTGAGCAACTTGGCTCCATTGGGTCCCGTGTATCAAGCGGGCACGCTCTCGGGCAACCCCTTGGCGACGGCCGCCGGGATCACGGTTATGAAGGCCATGGATACGGCCGCCTACGTTGCACTCACGACCGCGGCACAGAAGTTCGCTACGGAGTTGGAAGCAGTGATTCGCGCCAACGGCCTCTACGCGGTGATCCCCACTCAAGGACCGTTACTCGGCCTCTTCTTAGCGTCGAGCGAAGTCGCGGCACCCACGAACTTTGATGAGGCCAAAGTTCTCTGTGACAACGGCCTCTACCGCAAGTTCTTCCACGAAATGCTCACGCGGGGCATCGCCATGGCGCCTGGTGCCTACGAAATTATGTTCGTCTCGATGGCTCACGGATCACGTGAGTTCGATCGGACGTTGCAGGCAGCGGCCGAGTCGGCCCGCGCTATTGCTTAGGCGTTAGCCAACTCCACGATTAGCTCGGTCAGCAGACCGGTCGAGATGCCAATGATGATTCCGTAGAACAACAAGTTGCCGGCCTTTTGACGCTGGGCCACAGTAAAGAGTTGGGCGACTACGTAGATAATCGATCCGGCCGCCAGTGCGTAGAAGGCCACGCTCAGGGTGTCGCTGGTCCACGACCAGCCGACAATGGTGCCGAGTGTGGTGGGGCCACCACTAATGACGGCCATGAGGCCGAGGAATTTCCAAGAGGCCCGCTCGCTAGCACCGGAGAGTGGCGCGATAATGCCGAAGCCCTCAGTGGCGTTGTGAAGGGCAAATCCAACCACCAGGACGGTAGTGAGGGATACAGCACCACTATGGGCGGAAGAGCCAATGGCGAGACCCTCACCAAAGTTGTGAAGTCCAATGCCCACAGCGAGCAGCATGCTCATGCGCGCGGCCGGCGTCCACTCGTTTTCTTCGGATACTTCGGTGAGCTTCGCGCGGCGTCGCTTGCTCCAGCTGTCGTAGCCCACCAGTCCCAAGATCCCGAGGGCGAGTCCACCTATGACGAGCACGGTGCGTAAGAACGTTAGGCCGTGGTTGTGGGTGTCGATGGCGACTTCGAGTTGCGCAATGGCACCGTGGAGTACATCAACGAACAAGAAGAGCAAGATTCCGATGGCAATGGCATTGAGGAGGGCCCGGAACCGTGGAGCGGGTGCCTTCATGCGACCGAGCAGCAGTCCAAGTGAGATGGTGGCTCCAGCGATAAAACCAAGTAGCACGGTGTTAGCAAAGGTGATATGTGCACTCATGACTCTGAACCTCGATTCAGTAGAAGGTCAAATGCTTGCTGGGGGATGATGTCGACCAACTTGGACATCGCACCGAAACCGAGTTCGGCCGGTCCACGCGTGCCGTTGCTCATGAGGTTGGCCATAATCGCGAGAAGCTCCTTCATGAGAGGCTCGACTCGGAGGCCGAACTTGACACAGATGGACAAAATCTGAGGCTCGGAAATGATGCGAACAAACATGCGGGCGACCTTGTAGTACTCGCCGTAGGCGTCGTCGATGCGGGTGTCGTAGAGCGAGAGCTTGCCGAGATCGTCGGCAATGAGCGCCTCACCCACGACGGCAGCGGCCAGGCGGCCAGTCTCGTATCCGTAGGCAATGCCTTCACCGTTGAAGGGATTGACGGTGCCGGCGGCATCACCAATGGTCAACGTGTTCGGTCCGACGCGAGGTCCCAGGGCTAGGCCCATAGGGAGACGCCCTCCCGTTGGGGGACCGCAGGAAGTGGACTCGTTGAGGCCCCATGCCTGAGCCGTCTGGGCGACGAAGTACTCCTGGAGCTTGGTGGTATTCACACCCTTCCAGGCCCGATCGGTGGAAAGAAGGCCAACGCCAACGTTGACTCGTCCGTCACCAAGAGGGAATATCCAGCCGTAGCCGGGGACGACTTCACCCTCGGGACTGCGGATGTCAAGGTGCGACTCAATCCACGGCTCGTCGTGACGGTCGCTCTTGTAGTAACCACGAATCGCCATACCCATGGGCCAGTCACGACGACGGCTGACGCCGAGTTCACGACCAATACGGGAGTTCTGTCCGTCGCCGACCAGGACAACGCGACCCATGATCTCGTGGGTGTTGCCCGTCTCTTTGTCCTTAGCAATAACGCCGGCACAACCACGCAGCTTGCCTTCAATGGGGTCAGAGGCGTTCAGGAGGCCAACGACTTCGCTGCCAGTGAGCAAGGTGGCCCCGTGGGACTCGGCGTGCCCGGCCACCATGCCGTCGAGGCTGTAACGGGTGATGGAGTAGCCATAGTTCGGAAATACGGGGTGTTCCGGCCACTGCATTTCAATGGAGGCACCGAAGCCGTAGGAACGAAGGCCGGAGTACTTGTGTCCGTGCTTGGCCACTTCACTCTCGAGGCCCATTTCGGCGAGTTGGTGCACTGAACGAGGGGTGAGCCCGTCACCACACGTCTTTTCACGGGGAAATGTCTTCTTCTCAATGAGGCAGACATCCCACCCGGCAGAAGCGAGCCAGTAGGCAGCCGCGGAGCCGGATGGCCCGCCTCCGACGATCACGACGTCAAAGATGTGCGAGGGTGAGGGGTAGGCACGGGAAGTCATGTCGCCACCCTACGAGCAGTACCCCAGTGGTGTGACGGGGTCGGCCGGACCGAGGTGTCGGAACTCCGGTCGTTTTCTGGTAGAACTAATAACCGATGGACCAGTACATCCCCATACTGGGACTCCTTGTTCTAGGCGCCTTGTTTGCTTCTGGATCGTTTGTGGCGTCAGCTCTGCTGGCTCCCCACAAGCGACCCACTGATGCAAAGTTGGCTCCCTACGAATGTGGCATCGTCCCCGAAATCGAGCCGCCGACGCGCTTCCCCGTGCGCTTCTATCTCGTCGCCATGATCTTCGTCATTTTCGACATCGAAGTCGTCTTTATGTACCCCTTCGCCGTGGTCTTCCGCCAGCTCGGAGCCTTCGGTCTTGTCGAAGTTCTCCTCTTCTCCGTGGTGGTCTTCGGCGCTTTGCTCTTCCTCGTTAGCGAAGGGGCCCTTTCGTGGGGTCCCGTGAAGCGCTTGACGAAGGGTGCGCCGTCGCGCACCAGTGAATCAACCATTAGCCGTATCGGTTCAACCACAAAGGCGGCGTAGCCCTTGGCTCTCGAAGACCTCCAGCACAACTTTCTGACCGGGCGCGTTGAAGACTTGGTTCGCTGGGCTCGACGAGCGTCCCTGTGGCCAGCCTCCTTTGGTCTGGCCTGCTGCGCTATCGAAATGATGGCGGCCGGTGCTGCCGACTTTGACCTGGCCCGCTTCGGTATGGAAGTCTTTCGAAACTCACCTCGCCAGGCCGACTTGATGATTGTGGCGGGTCGCGTTAGCCAAAAGATGGCCCCCGTCTTGCGTCAGGTCTACGACCAGATGATGGAGCCCAAGTGGGTTATCTCCATGGGCGTTTGCGCCTCAACCGGTGGCATGTTTAACAACTACGCCATCGTGCAGGGAGTGGACCAAATCGTGCCCGTAGACGTCTACGCCCCCGGCTGCCCACCGAGCCCCGAGACGTTGATGCACGCCATCTTGACGCTGCACGAGCAGATTCGCACCGGTGAAATCATGAAGCGTCGTGAGGCGGGGCTCCCCGGCATCACCGCTTCGACCACGGGCCTCTGGACTCCCGAAGTGCCCGTCTCGGTCCGTTTGGGAACGCCCAAGTGATCACCCTTCCTGCCAACGCCCCGGCCGGCGTCATCACGAGCGAAGGCCTCAACGTCGATCTCGCTTGCTTTCCCACGCGCGCTCAGTACCGCGACCTCGTGGCTGCGTTCCGAGCCGACGGATTTGAAATGTGCGTCGACCTCTGCGCCGTTGACTACCTGAGCCACGCCGATCGTCCGCTACCCACCGGTGTCGTCGGTGAGCGATTTGAAGTCGTCGTCAACCTGCTGAGTTTGAGCCGTCGCGTACGCGTTCGGATTCGCGTCCAGGTTCCTGAGTCGGACTGTTTTGTCGACACCCTCTTTCATGAATACCCCGGAACCGAAGCGATGGAACGCGAAGCCTTCGACCTCTTCGGCGTCCAGTTCACCGATCACCCCGACCTCACCCGCATCTTGATGCCGGAGGACTGGGAGGGTCATCCACTGCGCAAGGACTACGGCATCGGTCGAGTTCCCGTGCAGTTCAAGGAAGCGCCAGGTCCACGATGAGTGACACCACCAAGAACTCCATCCGGTCAATTGACCGCGAACCTCTCCTCGTTGCTGAGACGAGCGAAGGTCCCCAGGAGCTCGGTTTTCGCCGGGACACCGAAAGCGACCAGCTCGGTCGTGAAATGGGCGCGGTCCTCCGCCTCGACGGCCGCACTCTGGATCCCTCGGCTATCGACTTTGAGAGTCGTGACGATGAGTTGATGATTATCAACATGGGTCCGAGTCACCCCAGTACGCACGGCGTGTTGCGCCTGATGCTGGAACTCGATGGAGAATTTGTTCTTCGGACCAAGCCCGTTATTGGCTATCTCCACACGGGCATGGAAAAGCAGGGCGAAGAGCTCAGCTACGTGCAGGGTGGCACCAACGTCACGCGTATGGACTACCTCAGCCCAATCAACAACGAGCTGAGTTACTCGATGGCCGTTGAAAAGTTGCTCGGCATCGAGGTGCCCGAGCGGGCCGTTTGGATTCGCATGCTGATGAGCGAGCTGAACCGTATCTCCAGTCACCTCGTGTGGATGGCGACCAACGGTATGGACCTCGGTTCGACATCGATGATGATTTACGGTCTCCGCGAGCGTGAGCTCGTCTTGGCCTTCTTTGAAAAGACGGCCGGTCTTCGACTGAACTTGAACTACGTGCGCCCCGGTGGCGTGGCCGCCGACCTGCCTGATGGTTGGCAGGACGACGTTCTGGTGATCTGCGACACCATCGATGCTCGGACCTACGAATACGACCAACTGCTAACCGGTCAAGTGATCTTCCGTCAGCGCATGGAGGGTGTCGCCCCCATCACCGCTGAGGAGGCGCTGGCCCTAGGTCTTACGGGACCATTGCTGCGATCGACCGGTGTGCCGTGGGACCTCCGCAAGGAGATGCCGTACCTGGCTTACGACCAGATCGACTTCGACGTCATTGTCGGTACGTATGGCGACAACTTTGACCGCTACGCGATTCGACTCAATGAGATTCGCGAGTCCATCAAGATTGTTCGTCAGTGCATCGACATGATGCCGAAGGGCGACTATCGGACCCAGGACCCCAAGGTCACACCACCACCGCGCGCTCGTATTGACGAGTCGATGGAAGCGTTGATTCACCACTTCAAACTGTTCACCGAAGGGTTTCACGTGCCGGCCGGTGAGGTCTACTCGGCCATCGAATCACCTCGTGGTGAATTGGGTTGCTACATCGTGGCCGACGGCGGTCCTCGTCCTTACCGCATCCACGTGCGCGCACCTTCCTTTGTAAACCTCCAGGCCATCCCGCTACTTATGCGCGGAGGTTTGGTTTCTGACACCATCACGGTGATTTCAACCGTAGACCCCGTAATGGGAGAAGTGGACCGATGAGTTATCTCCGCCCCGACATTCGCCAGCGTGCCGATGAACTTGTATCGCTCTACCCACAGAAGCGTTCGGCAATGCTGCCCTTGCTCCACCTCGCCCAAGAACAAGACGGTTATTTGACCGACGAAGGTATGGCCGAAGTTGCTGAACTCACGGGTACGTCACCTGCCGAAGTTCGCGGTACTGCGAGCTTCTACGACATGTTCCACCTCGAGCCCGTTGGAAAGTACGTCGTAGGTGTCTGCACCAACATTGCGTGCCTCTTGGCTGGCGGTGAAGAATTGCTCGATCACGCCAGCAAGACGCTGGGCTGCGCTGTAGGTGCCACTTCAGCCGACGGACTGTTCACTCTTGAAGAGACTGAGTGTCTCGCCGACTGCGACATTGCTCCCGTGGTGCAGGTGAACCACCGGTACGTCCGCACTACGACGCCCGACGCTCTCGACGCTCTCGTTGCCGATCTTCGAAATGGTCGACGCGACGATGAAATCCCACCCCACGGCACCTTGATTCGAGTTCGTCGTAACGGCGGCCTCCGAGCGCCTCGCGCTCAAGTTGCCGCGGAACGTGAAGCGGCCCAAACGGCTCGCGAAGCTCGCGCGGCGAAGGAGACGAAGTAATGGCCGTCCTTACCGCACCCAAGATTGTCTCTTCCCGTTCGGAGTACGCCGACAGTCACTCCATGTCGCGTTACTTGGCAACCGACGGCTTTACGGCACTCCGTAAGGCACTCTCCATGCACCCCGAAGCCGTGGCCGCCGAAGTCGATGCAGCCTCGTTGCTGGGACGTGGGGGAGCGGGGTTTCCCGCCGGACGTAAATGGTCGATGCTGCGAAAGGCACCCGTTTCGTACCTCGTGGTGAACGGCGACGAATCGGAGCCCGCAACGTTCAAGGACCACTATCTCGTAGAGCGCGAACCACACCAGCTCGTCGAAGGCGTCACCATTGCGGCGTACGCCCTCCAGGTCTCACAAGCGTTCATCTATCTCCGTGGTGAATTCGCACTCGGTCTCGAGCGCTTACAGCAGGCCGTTAACGATGCCTACGAACACGGTGCATTGGGTTCCAACATCTTCGATTCGGGATTCTCGCTAGACATTGTGGTCCACCCCGGCGCCGGTGCCTATATCTGTGGCGAGGAGACTGCATTGATCGAAGCGCTCGAAGGCAAGCGCGGGTTCCCTCGCATCAAGCCTCCATATTTCCCAGCCGCCATTGGTCTCTACGGCCAGCCCACCGTCGTCAACAACGTTGAGACGATGGCCAACATGCCGTGGATTGTCAACAACGGCGGCGCCGCATTCGCTGCGCTCGGCCAAGGTCGCTCGGCCGGCACTCGACTCTTCGCACTCTCTGGTCGCGTGAAGAACCCCGGTGTGTACGAACTCGAGATGGTGAAGAACACCTTCCGTGACATCATCTTTGACCCCGCTCTTGGTGGTGGCATCGTTGGTGACAAGAAAATCAAGGCCTTCATTCCCGGTGGCGTTTCTGCTCCGTGGTTCACGCCCGAGCAACTCGATATTCCCCTCGGTCAGGACGAAGTTGCGGAACAGGCTTCAATGCTCGGTTCGGGATCCATTGTGGTTCTCGACGAAGACAGCTGTGTCGTTCGCGCGGCGTGGCGTATTACGAAGTTCTTCTCCCGCGAGTCGTGCGGACAGTGCACTCCATGTCGTGAAGGTTCGGGCTGGCTCGAGCGCATCATGTACCGCATGGAACACGGTGGTGGTCGTCGTGAAGACCTCGACCTGCTCTTAGACCTCTGCGACAACATCGCTCCAGGTCTGTCGTGGCCACCGCAGCAGACCACCATCTGCGTGCTCGGTCCGTCAATTCCCTCTTCCATTCACTCGGCCATCACCAACTTCCGTGATGACTTCATTGCTCACGTCGACCACAACGGATGCCCACATGACTGACGCCCTCGAAACACGGACCACCGTTACTCTCACCGTTAATGGACGCGAAGTCACCGCCACCAAGGGTGAGATGTTGATCGCTGCCGCCGACCGCGTGGGAACCTACATCCCACGCTTTTGCTACCACCCTCGCATGGAGCCAGTCGGCGTCTGTCGCATGTGCCTCGTGGAAGTTGACGGGCCCCGTGGGGCCACGTTGCAGCCCGCCTGTTACATCCAGGTCGGTGAAGGCATGGTCGTTAACACGGAGAGCGAGAAGGTCAAGAAGGCCCAAGACGGCGTCTTGGAATTCCTACTGGCCAACCACCCACTCGACTGCCCAGTTTGTGACAAGGGTGGCGAATGCCCGCTGCAGGACCAAACGTTGGCCCACGGATCTGGTGAGACCCGTTTCATCGAAGAGAAGCGCCACTTTCCTAAGCCCATCGAAATTGGTGAGCTCGTCTTGCTCGACCGTGAACGCTGCATCCAGTGCAGCCGCTGCACCCGGTTCGCCTCCGAGGTAGCCGGCGACGCCCAGATTGATTTTGCCGGTCGGGGTGACAACATCGAAGTCGCCCCATCACCTACCGAGCCCTTCGACTCAATTTTCTCCGGCAACACCGTTCAGATTTGCCCCGTGGGCGCACTGACGGCCAAGCCATATCGCTTCACCGCCCGACCCTGGGACCTCGAGCAAGTCGAGAGTACCTGCACCAATTGTGCGGTTGGCTGTCGCGTTGCCGTTCAATCTTCCAGTAACCGTTTAACGCGTGTTCTCGGTATGGACAGCGAAGCCGTTAACCACGGTTGGCTCTGCGACAAGGGCCGGTTCGCCATTGACTCGGTCGTTGGCATTGACGAAGCACCGCTCACCGATTCGGCACGACGCATCAGCGAGCCGATGATTCGCCGTAATGGTGAATTGGAAATGGCCACGTGGGGTGAGGCACTTCGCGAAGCAGCCCGAATTATTTCGAGTGCCTCGACCCCTTCGGCAGTTGGTGCCATCGGTGGCGCGGCATTGACGAATGAAGGTGCCTTTGCGTGGCAGCGTTTCTTCCGGGGTGTGGTCGGTACTGACTCCATCGACGCTCAATACGGCGATGGTCTCGACCCAGTTTTGGTGGCCGCTCTGCCACGAGCCACCATCAATGAAGCGGCCGAAGCCTGCACTGTCGTTCTTCTAACCGGTGATCTCCGTGAAGAGTTGCCCGTTCTGTTCCTCCGTCTGCGCGAAGGTCTCGTTAAGGGCACGACCAATGCCGTAGCGATGTCGGCCTCCGGCTCAGCTCTCTCGGCGTTGAGCCGAGTCAAGTTGCCGATCCGTCCCGGCGAAGCCCACCTCGTGGCGCAGGCGATAGCGACTGACGATGCACCGCTCGCCACGTTGGCATCCCACCCCCACGGTGGTCTCTTTACTTCAGCCGATCTTGTGGAGGCTCGACGCCTCATCGGTGACGATGGCAACGGTGTGGTCTTTATTGTTGGTCGTCCGAACGTGGCCGAATCAGCGGCCCCCATCGAAGCGGCGATCCGTATTTTCGCCGAGCGTTTCCCTCAGGCCAAGTTCCTCCCCACGCTGCGCCGTGGCAATGTCAACGGTGCATTAGACATGGGGCTCACCCCCAACCTCGCTCCCGGACAGCAGTTTGCGCCGACGACCGGTCGCTCAACATTGGAGCAGCTCCGAGCGGCGACAGCAGGCGAGCAGTCGGTAATCGTTGCTCTCGGTGGCGACATCCTCGAAAATGTTGTCGATACGCCCCTAGCGACGGCGGCTTTGACGGCGGCCTCATTGATCTCGGTGACTGGTCACGGCGGCCCCTCCCTGGCCTTCGCTGATGTCGTGCTTCCCACCACGGTGATGCATGAGCGTCTGGGTACCGTTACGAACATTGAAGGTCGTGTTTCACTCTTGGCCCCCAAGGTGACCCCACCCGGTTCAACGTGGCCCGATGTGGCTATTGCTTCCGAGTTGGCTGAAGAGTTCGGGCAGAACCTCGGCCTATCGAACCCCGAAGAGACTGCCAACGTGATTGAAGCCACTACGGGCTACCCCTGCGGTTCAGCCATGCGCTCCGCGATGGAGGGCGTCGTTGTTGGTCGCACCGATGTGCAAGTCGAACGGCGTCCGCTCGACCCCATGGCCTTCCCTGGGATTCGCTCTGCCGACTTGGTCGGAATTGCCCCACGGGCCGGCGCGGTTGCCTCGTCTGACGCCAGTACGGCCGGTGTTGCCTCGCGTCCAACGTTGAGCAACGTGGCTGGTGATATCAACCCCGTTATTCCAATGCCCGACACGTACTCGCTCCGACTCGTGGTGGATCGCACGATCTACGACAACGGAGCAGCAGTCCGAGGTACCGAAGCATTGCGTGCGTTGGTACCAACGTCCGTGCTTCGCGTGAACCCGCACGACTTGACCCGAATCGGTGTTACGAGCGGTGGTGCGGTTCGATTGACCTCAGCTCGCGGCTCGGAAGTCATTGCCGTGCTGGCTGACGTGGCCGTACCGCGCGGCTGCGTGGCACTGCGTATGGGCACGTTGTCTACGACCGAGGCGAGTGATTCGGCCAATGTCGTGAATTGGATTGTCGACTCCGAACAAGTCGTCGTGGAAGTTCGGATGGAATCACTGTGAGCCACCTGATTCTCGCTGCCGGCGATCCGCTGTACGTATTCGGTGTCAATCTTGCGGTGTTCATCATCGCCGCGTTGAAGGTCCTCGTGGCCTTCGGAGCGCTCATGGGTTGCGTCACCCTGATGATTTGGTTTGAGCGCAAGGTCATTTCCGACATGCAGAGTCGCATCGGACCAAACCGTTGGGGACCTTTCGGCCTCCTCCAGACGCTCGCTGACGGCATCAAGCTCTTCTTTAAGGAAGACTTAATTCCGGCGCAAGCCGACCGCTTTACGTTCAAGCTCGCCCCGTACTTGGCTTTGATTCCAGCACTCATCACGTTTTCAATCGTGCCCGTGGGCGGAACCGTCACGGTGGCTCACCACACATTCCTGCTTCAGGTGGCCGACCCTCCGATTGGCATCCTGCTTCTGCTGGCCATGTCGGGACTCTCGGTGTACGGCGTCATCTTGGCTGGATGGTCTTCCGGTTCGAAGTACCCACTTATCTCTTCCGTGCGAGCCAGTGCCCAGATGATTTCTTACGAGGCTGCCTTGGGCATGACCGTAGTTACCGTCGTCCTGGCCACCGGATCGCTCTCGACGCACGACATCGTTACGAGTCAAGCCCACGGCGTATGGCACTGGAATTTGATTCGCCTCGGCATTGTGCCCTTCGTGCTGTTCTTGATCTCCATCACGGCCGAACTCAACCGTCCACCCTTCGATGTGGTCGAAGCCGAAAGTGAGCTTGTCGGTGGGTTCCACACGGAATACTCTTCGATTCGTTTCGCCCTGTTCTTCCTCGCGGAGTTCATGAACACCATCACGATGTCGGCCGTCATGGTGACACTCTTCTTCGGTGGTCCGGCCGGATACGTACCCAACATTCCGCACATTCAGTGGGTCTTCCCAATTCTGTGGTTCCTCGGTAAGACCACTCTGTTCTGCTTCGCCTACGTTTGGTTCCGCGCGGCTCTGCCACGTTTCCGCTACGACCAATTGATGGATCTCGGTTGGAAGCGTTTGATTCCGCTGAGCTTGGCGTGGATGCTGCTGGTAGCGGGCTTCATCATCTCGCCGGCCTGGGGCTTTGCGCTCGCTGCCCTCAGCCTGGTGGCTTCGACATTCCTTACGCGCGCTTTTGACATTGGTCTCAACCGTGAGGCTGGTCCAGACTCGGTCCTCCCTACGGTTGGTGAGCGTCCGCTGCCGCCGTACATCCTGCGGAAACTGACTGACGGAGACGATCAATAATGGCGAATCCCTTCAATTTCTTCGGAGGCTTCAAGCTCACGTTCCTCCACATCGGAAGGCCGTCGGTGACGTCGAGCTATCCCAAGGAGAAGCGTCCGAAGCAGCCGCGTCAGCACGGCCGTCACGTTCTTAATCGGTACGAAGACGGTATGGAGAAGTGCATCGGCTGCGAACTCTGCGCCGGTGTTTGCCCCGCCAACTGCATCTACGTCCGTGGACTCGATAACCCCATGGACCATCCCGTTAGCCCAGGCGAGCGTTACGGGTACATCTACGAGATCAACTATCTCCGCTGCATTCACTGTGACCTGTGTGTGGAAGCCTGCCCAACCGAGGCCATTACGGAGTCCAAGATGTTCGAGTTCTCCTTCACCAACCGATCGGACGCGATTTACACCAAGGCCGAACTTGTTGTGGACGACATGGGTGAGCCCAAGCGCTTGCCCTGGGAAGACTGGCGTGCCGGTGAATCGGCCATGACCGGTGGTTGGATGCGCGCCACGGCGCCCGCTGGCAATGCGGAGTACGAAGGCATCACCCAGTGGTCGGGAGACCTCGGCGTTGGTGTGCGTGCAGCCGAAGGTGGCCAGAGCGAAAACCGTGATGACGCCGCCACAGGTTCAAAGCAACTCCGCGACGCATTCACGTCCCACCTAGAGCCCGAAGACGTCCCGCTCAATCGACGAGGTATTGCCGGAGTGATTACGAAATTGGAAGCCAGCAAGGTTGGCCACTTGGTCCGCAAGGTACGCGCATGATTGCCATGACCACCACCTGGCCAGACCTCATCGTCTTCATTGCCGCGGCAGCGATGGCCGTCATTGGAGCCCTCGGAATCATCACGTATCGCAATCCCGTCCACTCGGCGCTGAGTTTGATCTTGACGCTGCTCGGTGTGGCCATTGCCTTCCTGGAGCAAGAGGCCCACTTCCTAGCTGCGGTCCAAGTAATCGTCTACTGCGGCGCCATCGTGGTGCTCTTCTTGTTCGTCATCATGTTTTTGGGTGTCGACAACCAAGAGGATGTAACGATTGAGCCACTCGTCGCTCAACGCCCTATGGCCTACGCCTCGGTAGTCGTCACCATGGTTGGCATCTTGGCCATGTTAAGTCGGGGCGGTTGGTCGACCGGAGCACAAGTCGCCACCGGTGCATCTCCGAGCGGTGCCGAAAACGTACAAGCCGTCGGCTCGGCCGTCTTTACGACATACCTCTTTGCCTTTGAAGCCACCGCGGCGCTTTTGATCATTGCCGTTGTTGGTGCCGTTTTGCTCGCGCGGCGTGACCGCACCGGAGAGTCGATTTCGGAAGGAGCCGACGCGTGACCATTCCCGAGTCCTGGTTCTTAATTTTGGCCGCCGTCATTTTTGGCATTGGCATGTTCGGGCTCTTAACCCGACGCAGCGCCCTCATCATGTTTATGTGCATTGAACTCATGCTCAATGCCGTCAATTTGACGTTTGTAACGTTTTCACGCTCGCTACACGACATTGGGGGACAGGCTTCGGTCTTCTTCATTCTTGTCGTGGCGGCCGCTGAGGTCACTGTTGGTTTGGCCATCGTGGTAGCAATCTTCCGCCGCCGCCAGTCGACGGCTGTCGATGAACTTTCAGAGTTGCGAGGCTGAGATGAACTCCTTAGCCGCTCTCATCCCGCTCTTCCCGCTCGTCGGATTCCTGCTGGTTCTCGTCCTGCCGAAGTCCACGACGCGTGAACCCGTTTCTGGCTGGATTGCCACATCGGCCGTATTGGCGTCATTTCTAACGACCGTGATCTCCTTTGTCTGGCTCCTGGGCCAGACTGAGCGCGAAGTCACGATTCAACTTTTCTCCTGGCTCTCGGTGGGCCCGCTCAAGGTCGATGCCGCGTTCCTCTTGGACCCGCTTTCGGTGACTATGTGCCTCTTTGTTTCGGGCATCTCGACGCTGATTCACCTGTACTCGATTGGCTACATGCACGGGGAGAAGGACTTCAAGAAGTTCTTCCTCTATCTCAACCTGTTCGTCTTCTCCATGTTGGTGTTGGTTTTGGGCAACAACTTGCTCGTGACGTTCGTGGGCTGGGAAGGCGTGGGTGTTTGCTCGTACTGGCTCGTGAGCTACTACTTCACGAAGGACTCCGCGGCGAGCGCCGGCAAGAAGGCCTTTATCTACAACCGAGTCGGTGACGTTGGTCTCTTGCTCGCGATGTTCCTGCTCTTCAGTCACTTCGGTTCGCTGAACTACCTCACCATCATTGGTCTCGGCTCGACGATTCCTTTGTCGAGCACGGTCGCCCTGCTCATTGTGCTGGCTCTGATGTTGGCCGCTAGTGGTAAGTCGGCGCAGATCCCTCTCTTTAACTGGCTCCCTGACGCCATGGAAGGTCCTACGCCAGTGTCGGCATTGATTCACGCCGCCACCATGGTTACGGCCGGTGTCTATCTGCTTATCCGAATGTCACCCGTACTGGCCTGGTCGACGTCTGGTCGATGGGTCATTGCGGTTATCGGTGGACTTACGGCCTTCGTGGCCGCCACGGTGGCCACGTCTCAGAAGGACATCAAGAAAGTCTTGGCCTTCTCAACGGTTTCGCAAATTGGATACATGATTTTGGCCGTGGGCACAGGGGCCTACTCCGCAGCCATCTTCTTGATGGTGAGCCACGCATTCTTCAAGGCTCTCTTGTTCCTCGGGTCCGGTTCCGTTATTCACTCGCTTAATGGCGAGCAAGACCTCCGCAAAATGGGTGGACTGCAGAAGTATCTCCCGCTGACATTTCCCACCTTCCTTATTGGTTGGCTCGCAATTGCCGGCATTCCACCATTTGCCGGTTTCTGGGCCAAGGGCGATGTTCTAGCGAACGTCTACGCCTTCTCTAAGCCGCTCTACGTTCTCGGCCTTTTCACGGCAGTCCTCACGGCGTACTACATGAGTCGACTCTTCGTCTTGACGTTCCGAGGCGACGAGCGGTTCCGTGAAGTGACCGAAGGTCACGACCCTCACGAGAGTCCGTGGATGATGACAGTGCCTCTGGTTATCCTCGCCGTCTTTAGTGCTCTTGGTGGTCTGTTGGATCTGCCGTGGGCCCATTCCATGTCACTCGCTGGCTTCCTCGACCCCGTGTTCGAGTCGACGGTATCGCCAGTCCTGGGCTCACACATGTCCGAGTTCGTACTCGCCGGAGCCGATGCCGCTGCCGGCATCATTGGTCTTCTCATTGCCTTCTCGCTGTGGAATTCCACATCGCCATGGCCCCGCTTCGAGTCGAGCTTCTTGGAGAAGGTCTGGCGCTGGGACGACTTCTACGACTTCACTATTGGTCGTCCGCTACAACGGGTGGCGCAATTCGGCAGCACGACCATCGAGCCCAAAATCCTCGATGGTGCCGTGGTCGCAACGGCCGTTTCGGTCCGTAAGAGCGCTGAAGGCATTCGCAAGATTCAGTCTGGTTTTGTTCGCCACTACGCCCTCGTAGTGGTCGTCGGCATGATGCTTGTCGTGCTGTTCTTGGTTGCGAGGTCTTGGTAGTCATGCATACGTCACTTTGGCTTTCCCTCTTGCTCATCATTCCTTTGGTGGGTGCCGCACTCATCATCGGTCTCCGGGCATCGGACCACCTCGCTCGAGTCATTGGAATCACAGCCGCCGCTCTCGAGCTGGCTATAACCGTCGTGGTCGCGTTGTCGTACCGCGCCTCGCACACGATTGGATCAGGTTCGACCACCACGGTCTTTGATTTCACCTATCGCAAGGTCTTGGCTCCATCGCTCGGTGTCGCTTACGACATTGGTGTTGACGGCATCTCACTCTTCTTGGTGGCCTTGACAGCGCTGGTGATTTTGCTGGCTCTCGTGGGGGCTAATGAATCACGTCGTACGCCCGCCTTCGTGGCGTGGTTGCTCGTCTTGATGACGGCAACTATTGGCGCTTTCGCGACGCGCGACATGCTCTCGTTCTTCCTCTTCTTCGAACTCACGCTTATTCCGAGTTACTTCCTGATTGCTGGTTGGGGAGGCTCACAGCGGGCCGCCGCGGCGCTGAAGTTCTTCGTGTACACCCTCTTTGGCTCCGGCTTTTTGCTCGTGGGCATGGTCTACATTGCCGTTCGCCACCAGCACGTCTTTGGCGGCGACCTCACCTTTGCCATGTCGGCCCTCAAGGAGACGCCTCTGTCATCCGGTGTCGCCACTTGGATCATGATTGGTTTCTTAATTGCCTTCGGTATTAAGAGCCCCATCTTCCCTCTGCACACCTGGTCGCCATTGGCCTACGCCGAGGCACCAATCGCGGGTTCGATGGTGCTCTCAGCGCTGTTGGCCAAGCTGGGTACGTACGGACTGCTCCGATTTGCCGTGGGCCTTCTGCCGCAGAGTCTCGATACTGTTCGGCCCGTCGTCCTGACCCTGGCCGTCATCGGTATTTTGTACGGATCAGCACTCGCCGCCGTGAGCAAGGAACTGAAGCGAGTGGTGGCCTACTCGTCAATGGCTCAAGTGGGCTTTATCGTGCTCGGGATTTTTGCCGGTTCGCAAATCGCCACCAGTGGCGCCGTTCTTTTGATGTTTAACCACGGTGTCATCACCGCGGGGCTCTTCTTGCTGATTGGCGGTATCGAACGTCGTCGAGGTACCTCGACCATCAGCGCACTCTCTGGACTCCAGGGTCCCGCGCCAGTGCTCGCCGCGCTCTTTACCGTGGTGATGCTGGCCTCTATCGGTCTGCCAGGTCTTTCGGGCTTCGTCTCGGAGCTTCTCGTCCTCCTCGGCTCATTCAACGCTCATCCCTGGTGGGCAGTTATCGCCACGACGGGTGTTATCTTCGCGGCGCTCTACCTGCTCTGGGCTTACCAACGTGTCTTTCACGGTGAAGCCACGGGTGAGAATGCCTCCATTCCCGACGCGACAACCGCTGAGCGATGGGTACTGGCCCCGATCATTGTTCTGGTGGTGGTTCTCGGTGTCTACCCCGCACCCCTCTTGAACAAGATCAATCCCTCGACGCACGCCATCGTGGCGCACTCAACTCCGCAGGGGGTCAACCGATGATCGCGAAAGTGGCACAACTAGCGATGCCCTCCGTCCACTATCTGGCCATTGCGCCGATATTGGTCCTCCTGGGCGGCTCACTGATCTTGATGTTCGTAACGGCCATGACACGCGCTCGCGTTTCGGCCGTAGTCGCCACCAGCGTGACGGTCGTGACGGCTGTAAGTGCATTCGCACTTTCGTTCTTCCAGTGGCGTGATGTGTCGATCCATGGTTCGACGACAACGCTGGCTCACGCCATTGCGCTCGATGGCTTCGGAGTTCTGGCCTCGGCCGCCATCGCTCTCGGCGTCGGGCTCACCGCGCTGGTCGCACACGACTGGGCGCATCGTGCTCACGTTGTGGGTGCCGAATTTCACATCCTGGTTTTGGCCTCGGCCTCCGGCGCGATGATGATGGCGCAAGCCAACGATCTCATCGTGATCTTCCTCGGACTCGAAATCCTGTCCATTGGGCTCTACGTGTTGGTCGCCTTTGACCGCCACCGCTCCGGTTCGGCCGAAGCAGCCTTGAAGTACTTCCTGCTGGGTGGCTTTGCGTCAGCAATTTTCATCTACGGCGTGGCGCTGACCTACGGCGGCGCCGGTTCGACGAACTTGTCGTCAATCGCTTACTTCCTCGCGCACAACTTCATCCTCCAGCCTGGTGTGCTGGTTGCGGGCCTCGGACTCATGCTGGTCGGCTTTGCCTTCAAGGTGGCTGCGGTTCCGTTCCACGTCTGGTCGCCAGACGTTTACGAGGGAGCTCCGTCACCCGTTACGGGTTACATGGCGTCCATCGTGAAGGTCGGTGCATTTGCCGCCGTCTTGCGCGTGATTTTTGGAGCACTCACGACCCAGTCAGAGTCGTGGCGTCCACTGGTGTGGGGTCTCGTCGTTCTCTCGACGTTGGTCGGTGCCGCAGTGGCTCTGGTGCAGCGCAACATCAAGCGTCTTCTCGCCTACTCTTCGATATCGCAGGCCGGCTTCATGTTGCTGGGCCTTTGGTCAGCCTCACCTTCTGGTGTCGCCGGCACTCTGTACTACGTCGTGACGTATCTCCCGGTCGTGATCGCCACCTTTGCGGTGGTGACGCTCGTTGGGGGAGAGGGTGAAACCAGTCACGACCTTGATCACTACCGTGGCCTAGCTCGTCGTCAGCCCCTACTCGGAGCGGCGCTCGCCGTGCTGCTGCTGTCACAGGCCGGTGCGCCGTTCACCACTGGGTTCTTCGCCAAGTTCGCCGTGATTACCTCTGCCGTGGACGCTGGTGGCTCCTGGCTGGCCGTGATTGCCATGGTGGCGGCAGCCATTGGTGGATTCTTTTACGTTCGACTGGTGCTTTCGCTCTACAGCGACGACGAGGGTGCTGGAGTCCGAGTGGCCGTTCCCCGCCTCACCGGGTCGGTAATAGCCATCGGCAGTGTTTCGGCCATCCTCTTTGGTGTGTGGCCTGGACCTATTGCCAACTTGGCGCACCACGCCTACCTCCTCCTTCCGTGAGTCGTCGCGTCGCAATCGCGACGTGTGAGGACCTCTACGTCGACCCCGACACACCACTGCTCCTAGAGGCATTAACGAGCGTCGGGCTTGCGTATGAACTGTTGGCCTGGGACGACCCGAATGCCCAATGGGATCGATTTGATGCGACGGTCATCCGTTCGACGTGGGATTACGCACCCCGCCGAGATGAATTTCTCGAATGGGCGTCGAGCGTTCCTACGCTCTATAACTCGTTGGACCTTGTGACCTGGAATACCGACAAGCACTACCTACGGTCCTTGCAACTAGCCGGAATCAACGTAATTCCTTCGACCTTTGCTGACGTAGCTATCGACCCCATCTTCCCCGCGGGCAACTTCGTGGTAAAGCCCACAGTCGGGGCGGGCAGTATGGACGCCGAACGCTACGGAGCAGGGGACCACGCCCGCGCTCACGCCCACGTCCGATCTCTGCACGCCTCAGGTCGAGATGTAATTATCCAGCCCTACGTGGAGTCAATTGATGAAGAGGGTGAGTTAGCTCTCGTCTTTGTGGACGGTGAGTTTTCCCACGCCATGCGCAAGGGAGCGATGCTCAATGCGGTCGAGAACGACCGCAGTCAACTCTTTCGTGCCGAACAGATGTCGGTGGCCACGGCAAGTCCCGAAACGCTGCAATTCGCTCGAAGGGTGTTGGAAGCGGGAGGCGCATCGTCAGCGCTCTACGCCCGAGTCGACCTCTGTCGCCTCGATGACGATTGGGCCGTGATGGAGCTCGAACTGACCGAGCCCTCACTCTTTTTGACCTACCACCCCGAGGCCGCCGCGAAGTTGGCTGACGCTATTTTGAAGCGACTCGAGTTGCGTCTACGGCATTGACTCGCTTGGACAACAAGAGAACAATCTGAAACGGCACGCACACCAGTGTGGCGATCAAGAAGTAGGTCCGAATGCCGAGATGCGTAGAGAGCGCTGCCGCGGCCATCACGCCAATAGGTGTCAGACCGAGCGAGATGAACCAGTCCACTGACGTAATGCGACCCAGCAGTTCTTTGGGAACTTCCGTTTGCATCATGGACTCCCAGAGCACGTTGCCGTAGGACAGGAGTGGTCCGACGAGAAAGACGATTGTTAATGCCATCCAGGCGTGATTCACAATGGCGATAAATCCGACCACGATGTTGCCCAGTAACCATGAGGTGGTGAGCCATCTGACTCGGCGCTTAGGCGTGGTGAGCGATCCCACGATCAATGAACCAACCAGCCAGCCCACACCGCTAATCGCAAAGCTCAGGCCAATCAGTTGTCGATTGGCGTGAAACTCGTCCTTTAAGAAGAGCGGCATCAACGTTCCCTGGGGGACGAAAAGTAGGGCGTTCGTTAAACCCGCGCCCATCAACGTCCAAAACAGCCACTTGGTCTGATAGGTGTATCGAAGTCCGGAAGCAATTGACCTCAACATGTTTTCGTGACCATCCGCCGGCGCTGCCGGTGCCGTCGTTCGTCTCATGAGCAAGATGGAGACGGCGCTAATGAGAAATGTTCCAACGTCAAAAGCCAGAGCCCCCGGAATGCTCCACGCCGAAAGAATTCCACCGAGAGCCGGACCCAGCATGCCCCCAAAGAGACTCCGAGACACTGCGCTGGCAGCATTCACCGAGTTCAGTGCCTCCTCGGGAACAATCTCGGGAATTAGTGCGGTGGCCGCGGGCATGAAGACCGCGTCGAGAATGCCAAAGAGGAAGGCGCTCAGCAGTAGTTCTAAGAAGGTCAGGCGATCGGTGGCGAGCAAGAGGGCCACAGTGCCCATAATGACCGCTCGCGAAAGGTCTGATATCAGCAGGATGGTTCGTCGTGAAAAGCGGTCGACGACGGCACCGCCGAAGAGGAGAAAGACGACGAGAGCGAGAGTCGCTACGGCCGAATAGAGCGAGAGGTGTGTCGCCCCGGGCCAGCGGTCCAGTATCAGCAGAACGATCGTGACGGCCGAAACACCGTCACCAAGTCGAGAAGTGCTTTGACCGAAGAGAAGCCAGCGCGCCTCGCGGTAGCGCAAGACTGAAGACATTGGATTTTTGGCCACGGTCACCTTTCCTGTCACGTTCCCTGCGGAGAGATTCTGCCACTTGGCTGGCGCGTCGAAAATTCTTCTTTCGCCGTGTAAGTTGATGCCTACGCAACCTAAGGATTGGCAGTTAATGCGGCTTACGAAATCGGCAGTACGCAGCAAGATCGCTGTTCTTCTCACCGGATGTGCGCTCGTAACGGCGTTCGCTCCACTCACCGCCGGTGCCGTAACCGCCGACACGCGACCAACATTGGCGCAACTCGCGACTCAGCTCCAGCAGTCCAGTACGGTCACTCAGCTTCCGGCCGAAGCGAAAACAATGTTGGCTAATGTCGCCTCGAAGTACTCCGGTTTTTATGTCGGTCTCCCGAAGTCGCGAACGACCCACTGCGATGCCAAGACCGGCCAGTCCACCCTCCCGGCTAATCCCGGAGTGACGTGCCTCTTTGGCCAACCGACAGCCAAGAGAACCCTCGTCCTCTTCGGCGACTCACAGGCAAATATGTGGACCCCGGCCTTCCATGAACTCGGTATTTTGCTGAACCTTCGTGTCGTGGCTTTTTCGAAGCCCGGCTGTCCGCCATGGGGGTACGTCGTGACGCAAACCAGTGGTGCCGCCTACCCTGATTGCATCTCGTGGCGTACTGCGGTGCGCAAGTACATCAATGATTCGCATCCGACGTACGTCGTTCTCACAGGAGTCTCTGGCTTTATGTCGGCTACGCACCACCCATCGGCTCAGGAGCTAGCGACCGGTGTCAAGACGGCCGCCGCCCTGCTCAAGTCGTCCAAGTCAAAAATTATCTTGCTCTCGAATATTCCATGGCTACGTATGTCGGGTACCGGAGCCGACACCAACTCTTGCATGAGTGCGAATCCCACCTCGATCTCCAACTGCTTTGCGTCAAGGACAGGTGACGCTCTCGTTAATGACGTCAGTGATGGGTTGTGGCAAGCTGCGCGTAATCAGCACTTGCCGATTGTTGATGTATCTAATCTCTTTTGTTCCCCCACGACCTGCGTTTCGGTCGTTGGCAAGCAACTCGTGTATAGCGATCGCTACCACGCGTTGGCTTCGTATATGACGTACATCTCACGAGCGTTAGTGCCCCTGATCTCGCCGAAACTTACGTAGCATCCTCGCTCGCAGCCGCCAAGATTTCTTCGGGAATAACGGTGCTGGGTCGGTTGGACGGGTCGTTGGCGAGCAGTCGTCCGATGATGGGAATCTCTGTCAAACTCTCGGCGCGCAAGAGCGCAGCCACGACAGGCACTAGCGATTCAAAGGCGGGATAGACCAGGTAGCGGGGGAGCCAGTCGGGCTGATACTTGGCATTAAAGGTCCAGAGAGTCTCAATGGGCAGAATGCCCGAAAGTCGCTTTAGGGCCCACCGCTCAACTTTGGTAAACGTACCGTCACCCTTCTCACCATCGAGCACGCTTCGAAAGGCGGCGAAGTTCAAGCTCAGTCCCTGCCCACCCTGTTGGCGTAGGTGTTCGATCGTGGAGCAGAGGGCAAAGTCGATCAGCCCGTTGGGGTGTTCGCCCGGATCGCGACGCATGAGGTCGAGAGAGTAACCATTGATAGCTGGAGAGGGCACAAACTGGCAGACGGCCGCGGGAGTGCCATCTGGACCGTTCACAATCGTCAGCAGGAGACCTTTGTCGCGGGGATTAAAGAGTCGACCGAGCATCATCGAAAAGCCCCGCTCGTCCTCCCCGCGACGGAGTTTGGCAATCAATTCCATGATTCCACGCACGCGGGTCGGATCGATAGTGGAGGGGTCCACAAACTCGACGGAGTAGCCGTTACGGGCCAATCGAGTACAGGCCTGGCGCAGCCCCTTCATTTTGCCGCCCTCCAGCGTGAAGGTCTGACAGTTCACAACCCCTTCGTCACCCACGTAGATGTGATGGAGGCCGGCGCCCTGATAGACCGGCAGCCATTGTTGACTCGCACCAATGATGGCGAGGGTCCAGCCGCGCTGCTCGGCGAATCGGCGAAAAGCGGCAAAGACTTCGACGCGCTCTGGTTCGGGGCCGATGGGGTCCGGAGAGATGAGCGCTACGCCGCCGTAGACGGCGTAGGCAACCACCGAGTCGCGGAAAAAGAAGAACTGTTTGTCATCACGGAGTGCGAAGTAGTCAAGGGTGCCTCGACCATGCCGTCGAACGATGTCTCGGGCACGCAGTTCGGCCAAGCGACGCTCGGCCGAAGAACCGTGGTTGGAGAGGCGGCGATCCACGACGGGTCGCGTCAACAAGTAGAGGCTGCCCATGATGATCACAATGCCCGTCGCAAACAGTGACGGCGAAAGGAAGTCGCCCGCTCGATCCGGGAGTGGCAGGCGGGTGATACCTATGAGGCGTTCCACGCAGGCCTGAGCGATGTGCCACCACTCACGACCGAATGGAATTCGTGACGTGACGATGACAACGAGCATGGCGCTCGCAGTGGCCACTGCGGGAATACTGAGCAGCTTGGGAAGTGCACTGCTAAAGGAGCCTCGATCGGTCGCGCCCTGAAAAATGCGGCGCTCGGTGATGAGCAGGATGAAGACAATGGCGTTTATCAGCGTGCCGAGACCGTTGCCACCGTGCGCGACATGGGTCGTAGTGGTGACGGCAAAGAGAATGGCGGCCACAATCCACGCGCGGCGCTGACCCCGACGAAGGCCTCGAGCCATCATGATCATTCCCACGCCGGCGAGGGCGGTGGCCGCTGCGGCCGATTGGGCGACGCCGAGTGGCAGGACATTGAGCAGTGATTCCAGTCGTCCTCGGGCGGGAGGCACCACGGCACTCACGACATTGGCGAGACCCGTAAGGAGAACGACGCCACTGACGATGCGCTTCAGTCGAAGCTCACGACGAAAGGTTTGCTGGAAGATCGGCGTCTGTGGCCAGGGCGAACCATCGGGCCACGAACCTATGAGAGTTGGTGGCTCTGGTGGTGCCGGCAACGTGGTTTTCCCGGCGAGCCAACGCTCTAGGCGAGTTGAAGAGGGCTCGCGTAGACCACCGGCAACCAGCCGCACCCGAACAGTTCCACCAGCCTCTACTTCGACGTAGCTCGTTCGTGCCACTGGCTGGAAAATTGGCGGAAGCCCGAATCGTCCGTGGCGCTCGACAAAGACTCGACCTGATGGCCCGGGTGCCGCACAGACGCCCTGGTCGAGGTAGGCCAATGCCGGTCGGGCGCAGCCCCCGACAATCAGGCCTACGCCGCCTGCAGCCACAATGCTGCTCGCTAACGTGAGCGCGTCTTTAGTTCCAATGAGTACGTCGCCCAACGGTTCGCTTGAAGTGAACTGTGGTCCGTCTCGATGGAAAAATCTCCGTCGAGCAATAGTGCTCGCGATGACTACCAATACGGCCTCGATGGCAGCCACGGCAAAGAGGGAGGCTGAAAGCCAACCCCACGTGGTGAAGTGTGGCGTCTGGCCCAAGAGTTGCGAGCCGTGACTGCCGAAGAGATCGTTCAAGCCGATAACGAACGAACTCAACATCAAGAAAGCGAAAATCCACAGTGGGGCCCAGGCCCAGCCACTGAAGGTTCGGTACATCAAGCGTGACTGCACAAATCTCGTTAGCGACTGGGTGTCGTCGAGACGCTGAGCATCGTTTCGTTCGCGTTCGTCGACGCGTGAAGTATCGCGAGTGGTTACTCCGGCCACTACTTCCAAGCGTCGACTTCCGCGCCACGTCATTACGTCGACGGATACCGAAGCGGCCACGGCAAAGCCCATGCTGATCAGGGCGGCCTGCGTTGGCGCGTCAATGCCGAGCTCTTCATCGGTGGCTCCCGGTAGAAAAATAACCTGTGACTGTTCGAGCGAGGCAACCCGCTGAAGTGCTTGGTAAAAAGCTGGGAATCGGCGCCAGCATGCGGCTACGAAGCGCTGGGGATTGGACGTGGGCCCGAATGCAAACGTTGACCCCGCAAAGATAATGACAGTGGCTTCGTCAATTTCGTTTAACTGTTCGACAATGGAACTCATGGCAATCGAGTCATGCGCCATTTCTGGGCTCAATTGCAGGTCGCTATAGACGGTTAGACGTCGGCCCTGAGGTAATGCAATTACTTGATTCGACAGGGAACTCACGGCCCCTAGTCTCGCAGAGATGGCGCCAGCGGGTTGAAGTGAGACAATAGACACTGTGAGTATGCGCGAAGGTTCTCCCGAAAACTGGCATTGGCGAGCGGCCGAAATTACCCCTGGCCCCGCCGTTATTTTCGACATTGACGGCGTACTGGCCGATGCGGCCGGTCGGCAGCATTACCTCGACTACGGCGACTGGCGCAGTTTCTTTGAAGCCTGCGGCGACGATCCGGTCATCGAAGAAATTGAACGACTACTAGAACTTCTCGATTCAAATCTCACTGTGATCTTGCTCACTGGCCGCCCCCGTCGGGTCGCTCCACACACGTTGGGTTGGTTAGAGCGGTATGGCCTTCGTTGGGATGTTCTCATCATGCGTGAGTTCGGTGACTACTCGGGCGTTGACTATTTCAAACGAAGCGTGGTGCACGAACTTCGAGAAACCGGTTTTGATTTGCGCTTAGCGCTTGATGACGATCCGAAGAACCACGCGATGTACGTCCGCGAAGGTGTTCCCTGCATCTACATCCACTCGGGTTACTACCTCTGAGCGTGCGCTAACGCTTCACTTCCGGCCCGTCGACCCGAACCGATACTGGCGGGTACGCCCACCCCGTCATAGGCCATCCCTCCGAGAAATATTCCGTGCGGTACTAGAGCGGCTCGCGCCCCCGTCACCATGGCCCGGTGTGAGTGGAAGTATTGCGGTAACGCGTGGGGCCATCGCTGCACTCGCGTCTCAACGGCTTCGGGCCATGCTCCAAAGAGCTGCGCTAGTTCGGCGTGGATTCGATGCACCAGGGCATCGTCACTCATAGCCATCGCCCGTTCATCGTCAATCCGTCCCGTGTGCACCCGCACCAGTGCGAGCTGGGGGTCATGCAGATGGGCCCATTTCCGATCCAGAAACGTCACGGCAGTCGTTAGGAGCGAATCGGTACCCGCAATAAAGTCGGTCTGTAGCGGTACCAGTACACCGGTGCCGCTCTCAGGGAGCGGGCACGCTTCTCGGGGAACGGCGAAGGTCACCATGGTGCTGCTAGCGCTCTTGACAAACTCCAACTGGCGAACGTCGGCCGAAAGCTGACCGAGTAGGGCTCCGGCAACTTGTGGTGGTGTGGCGACAACAACGGCGTCGGCCGGGGTCACGGACGTCGCAGTTTCTACGCTCAATGAGTGGGCCTGATCGGTGGTGAGGCGAATAGCTGTAACGGGGTCGCCCGTGCGAAAGAGGACTCCCCGCTGCTGCAGAATTGGGCGCAGCTGGAGGGGCAGAGAGCCGACTCCATCTTGGAGCGAAAAGAAAATTGGCGTAGGCGCCGCAGGCGTGGTTGGGGGCTTCGGACGAATAGCTCGCATAAGAGAACCACCTTTACGGGCGGCGGCATCTAACGCGGGAAAGACCTCAGCGGCACTGAGTTCGTCGACCCGCCCGGCCTGAATACCGCCAATCATCGGCTCAATGAGTTCATCAACGAGGGCGTCGCCGAGTTTGCTACGCAGAATTGCACCGATAGTGAACTCTTCCTTGGGACGAAGTCGTCGGGGCACGAGAAGATCACGGAGCGCCCCCATCTTTGCCCGACGTGAAAGTTGTCGCATCGTTCGAAGCTGTGCCCACCGGGTGGGCACGCCGAGTACCAAGCCCGTCGGTATCTTCTCGAGAGTGCCGCGGAGATAGATCCAGGCCCCGCTCGCGCCAATGGGGCGGAGCTGGTCACCGAGACCTACTGCTCGAACGAAGTCAGTCGCCTCACCCCGAGTGGCCAAGAAGCCATCGGCGCCGAGGTCAATGGTGCGTCCCGCAAACTCCGTCGTTCGAAGTGCCCCTCCCGTTGCGGGGAGTGCCTCTATTACTTCAACAAACACATCGGGGTTTGGCGTACTGCCTCCCGATGCTTCCCACGCCGCGGCTAAGCCGGCGATACCACCGCCGACAATGACGACGGAGCGTCGACTCATTCGTTGGCCATCACCACGTCTGCGAGAAGGGCGATGAAGTCGGGGGCCGCATTGAGCGACTCCGTGCGTACGAGATTGAGGCCGACCGTGTGCGCCACGTCCTGTGCCTCCACGTCGATGTCAAAGAGCACTTCGAGGTGATCGGCGACGAAGCCAATTGGGCAAGAAACAATGTCAGTTATGCCATTGGCCGCCTTGGTTCGCAGCACGTCCAAGATGTCGGGCCCGAGCCAGGGGTCGGGGGTACGTCCGGCGGACTGCCAGGCTAAATCGAATCGAGGAGTGCCGGCGATTTCCGCCGCCTGCTCGGCCGAGTCCCGGAGCTGCTCGGGATAGGTGTCACCGTTGAGCAGAATTTTCTCGGGGAGCGAGTGAGCGCTGAAGAGTACTTCGGTGTTAGCGCGTCGTTCAGCGGGAATCTGCGCGAGGGCCTCATTGACCCGCTTGGCAATAATTTCGAGGAAACCGGGGAAGTCCCACCAAGCTCCGATGCCCGTGAAGTTGATGCCCGGGAGGGTCGCTCGAGCCCGGTCCATGTACTGGTCGGTCGACATGGAAGACGAGTGCGGGGCGAGCACGATGCCGATGACGTCGGTAAAGCCCTCGGCGACGAACGTCGCGGCCGTCTCTTCGATCATTGGCGGTTCGTACTTCGATCCAAAACGAACATCGAAGCGGCCCGGGGCACGGCGTTCTAGTTCGGCCCGCAGCGCATCGACCTGGGCGTCGGTGCGCTCGCGTAGGGGTGAGATGCCACCAATGGCGTTGTAGCGACGTGTGAGGTCGGCCAGTAGTTCGGGGGTCGGTGCCCGGCCGTGCCGAATACGGGTGTAGTAGGGCTCGATAGCTTCCGTCGACGACGGAGTGCCGTAGGCCATGACGAGGACGCCAATCTTCTTCATCGCACGCCAGCCTTTCCTTCTTCGTGTACGACGCGAACAACGGCTTCGAGAACGGCCGGATCGGTCTCGGGCAGTACCCCGTGACCCAAGTTAAAAATGTGTCCGGCGTCGGTTCCAGCACGCTGCAGTACCTCGCGAGCGGCGGTGACGGCCAGATCGGCACCATTGAGACAACGGGCGGGATCGAGATTGCCCTGCACGGGGCGACCCCCGACCCGACGGCGACCTTCGTTGAGATCAACGTGCCAGTCAATACCCATGACGTTGGTATTCGCGGTGGCCATGAGGTCCAGAAGCTCACCCGTCCCCACGCCAAACAAGATGGTCGGCACATCGAGATCGGCGACCCCTTCGAGCACGCGCTTGGTGGCGGGCAAGGCGTAGCGCACGTACTCGTCACGGGTCAAGGAGCCGGCCCAAGAGTCAAAGAGCTGGAGAGCCTGCGCCCCGTGCTGCACTTGGGCCCGGAGAAAAGAAATGGTGATTGGAATGAGTCGATCCATGAGGGCATCAAAGAGGGCCGGATCGGCGTGCATCATTCCCTTGATGACGCCAAAGGTCCGCGTCGGAGCGCCCTCGACGAGATAGCTGGCGACAGTGAAGGGGGCGCCCGCAAAACCGATGAGCGGAACATTAAGCGGAGCAAGCTGCTCGACCACGAGGTCCACCGTCTTGGTGACGTGAGCGATATCGGCTTCTTCGAGGGGCCGAAGGCGATCGAGGTCGGCTCGTGAACCAAACGGGTTGGCCACGACGGGGCCACGACCGGGAACGACGTCGACGCCAAAGCCAATGGCTTCGACGGGTACGACAATGTCCGAGAAGAGAATGGCCGCATCGACCCCGTAGCGACGGACAGGCTGCATGGTGACCTCGCAGGCGAGGGCCGGATCGGCGATGGCGTCGAGAATTGAGCCCGACCCGCGAAGGGCCCGGTACTCGGGCAAAGAGCGCCCGGCTTGGCGCATAAACCAGACGGGAACGTGGTCGACGGACTCGCCACGGGCGGCCCGTAGGAAATTTGACTCGGTCATGGCTCCTCCTGGAACGGCGTAGTCATCGTAGGTTCTAATGCCCCAACCTGATTCCCCGTTTGCCCGTTAGGCTTGCTCATCTCTTTCTAGAGGTACCGGAAGCAGGACTCCTATGCATGAGCGCGAAATAGCCGAAGAACAGACGTTCCTCGAATTCGCCTATGAGGCGCACGCCCAGATGCTGGCCGACGCCGAACTGAGCCGGAAGCGCTACGCCGTCTCGGACGGGGTCCCCGGTGACCTCTCGGTGCGCGACGGGGCCATGGATAACTTCCTTCGACGGATCGATCACCTCCAAATTGGCAATACGCCACTCTTCTTCGGTCGGCTGGACTTTTCCGCGACGAGCCCTAAGGGCGAAGCTACCTATCGCCTCGGTCGCATCTCCATCGTCGACCTTGATCAGAATCAGCTCATCATTGACTGGCGTGCCCCAATCGCCGAAGCCTTCTATCGTGCCACTGCCATTGAAAACTTTGGCGTAACGCGCCGACGCCACATCTCGATTCGCAACCGCCAAGTCCTCTCGGTCGAAGACGAGTACCTCTCCGATGAAGGAGCGGCAATGGCCGACGCGTCGGCGACGGCACCGGCCATCAATGAAGAAGGTCTTGTCGAAGGCGGATTAGCGCTCGGTGGACCGGCCGCACTCTTGGCGGCTCTGGGCCGAGCACGCACCGGTCGCATGGGTGACATCGTCGACACGATTCAACGTGAGCAGGACGAAATCATTCGAACGGACTTGAACACCATCTTGTTGGTGCAGGGTGGTCCGGGAACGGGGAAGACCGCCGTGGCGCTCCACCGTGCGGCGTACCTCCTCTACACCTACCGCGCCACACTGGAGCGCCAGCGTGGCGTTTTGGTCGTGGGACCGAACCCGGTATTCATGGGCTACATCGGCAACGTCTTGCCGTCACTCGGTGAGTCGGGTGTCACATTGACAACGGTCTCAGATCTCGTGCGGGGAGTAGCCGCGCGAGGTAAAGAGTCTGACGAGCTGGCCCAGCTCAAGGGCGATATCCGGATGCAGGAAGTCATTGCCCGGGCACTGGCGACCCGCCAGCGGGCACTGCGCAAAATCATGGACGTGCCCTTTGGCCGTTTCGTGTTGAAGGTGACCCCGGAAGAGACCAAGGCCATTGTGGATCGAGCTAAACGGCGTGGTGGGCAACACAATCCACGTCGCAGTGTTGTGGGTCGCGAACTCGCTCGAGCATTGGCCGACCAGTACCGGACTCGTTCGGGTGTCACGGCGGAGCATTTGGAAATTGAAGAAGTCGAAGGGGGACTCGAAGAAGCGATTCGTGCCACCGCGGCCTTCAAGCAGATTCTGCAGCGAATCTGGCCCCGCCTTACCGGTCAAGATCTTCTCCACGATCTCTTTGGGGCCGAGGCACTACTTCGGGTGGCCGGACGGGACATTCTCACCGACGATGAAATAAGCCTTCTGGTGCGACCTCGCTCGGAGTACATGAGTGATATCCCTTGGACCGATGCTGACCTCGCGTTGATCGACGAAGCCCGCGTCCTCTTAGGGCCCCGCAAGAAGCCCCGGGGACACTCGCGCGTTGTCGACAGCGAGCTGACGCTCGAAGATGTTGACCAGTTGCCCGATCACCACCGCGACGCCGCCCTTCGCGAGCGCACCGTAGTGACGCGCGTCGTGGAACGAGACTTCGATGAAGCAGAGTTTGTTAAGCACGGCCACATCGTCGTGGACGAAGCCCAGGACTTGTCGGCGATGCAACTGCGGGTCATTGGCCGTCGTAACGAGACGGGCTCGATGACGATCGTGGGCGACATGGCGCAAGCCACCACGGCGGCCGCTTCGGCCTCGTGGGACGCGACGATGGAGATACTTGCTTCAACCAAGAAGCCCAGCCGCGTCGATCTCTCTGTCAGTTATCGAACGCCCGAAGAAGTGTTGGAGTTTGCCGCACCCACACTCCACGCCGCCATGCCGGATCTCACGCCGCCGGTGCCGGTGCGACGCGCGGGAAGTACGCCTCGCGTGGTCCGTAGTGAAGCTGATGCCCTAGGGGCGACCCTGGCGCGGGTGGCTCGCGAAGAGCTCGACGGAGTGCACGGTGGTCGGATCGCCGTCATCGTTACCACCACGCGCGTGGGAGAAATTGTGGCCCTGCTCGCCGAGCACGGAGTGGTTGCGATTGACCCGGCCAACGATCTCGAAACCGGTTTAGCAGCGGACATAGTGGTTATTCCCTCGGAGGGGGCTAACGGCCTTGAATTTGACGGTGTTGTCGTGGTGGAGCCCTCAGAAATTGCGAGTCGTGGTGGCGCCGTCGGGTCGATTACGCCTCGTGGACTCCGCACTCTGTACGTCTCATTGACACGGCCAACTCGTCGGTTGGCGGTCGTTCACGTCGGCGAACTGCCCCCGAGTCTGTCCTAGCGACCAGGTCTCTCTTCCCAAATGTGGCGAAGAGGGACCATTTCCTTGTAGAACATATGTCGTGAGTCAGGCAAATTCCTCCCTAGGTCTGGCGAAGCAGGACAAGATCGTTCACGATCGTCCACCGATGCTGGCCATCGGTGTGATGATTTGGCTCGGTTCGGAGTTGATGTTCTTCTCCGGTCTCTTCGCTGCGCTATTTACTATCCGTGCACACGTCCCCGTTTGGCCGCCCACCGGCACCGAACTCGACACATTGCAAGCGGGCATCTTCACCATCATCCTGGTGGCATCATCGGGCACGATGCAGTGGGCAGTCTGGCTCGAAGAGCACCGCCAGCGGGCTAAGGCCAAGCGCTGGGTCTGGATCACCATCGCTATGGGTGCCGTCTTTGTCGCCAACCAGGTCTACGAGTGGATCAACCTGACGACCCGCTGGTACACGAACTCGTACGGTTCGGTCTTCTACATCACGACCGGTCTTCACGGACTTCACGTATTCCTCGGCCTCGTCGCCATGGGCCTCTTGCTCTACCGCATGAAGGGCCGCGAAGGGGATGCCGGTGAGCTCGCCGCGTTCCAAGGTGTCTCGTACTACTGGCACTTCGTTGACGTCATCTGGGTCGGTTTGTACTCGGCTCTCTTCTTGTTGAAGTAGGCAAATAATGATCACCCTCTCCACACTCCGCCGCTCGTTCGCAGCTCTGTTCGTGCTCTTCTTGGGCACCTTCTCGGTTTTCGCCGTCACGGCTCATGCCGCTGACGACGAAAAGGCTGGCGCCCGATCCGGCGTGGCCTCCAATATCGGTGAGCCCACTGCTACGAACACCGTTAAGGACTCAAAGGGCAATGTCGTGCAGTACGGCTCTGACGCCATTACGTACAAGTCGCCTTCGGCTGTCACGGGTAAGACCGCGGCCGAACTGCGAGCCATTGGTCGAGCCCTCTACATGCAGAACTGCTCGTCGTGCCACGGCGTCAAGGCTGACGGCGTATTGTCCCAGGGCAATCCCGAGGCCTACCCGAGCTTGATTAATCTCGGCCCCGCGGTTATCGACTTTTGGATCTCCTCCGGACGTATGCCCGCAGCCGATCCCACAGCGATTCAGGCGCCCCGGAAGCCTTCCCGTTTGAGTCCGCTCCAGAGCTTGGCCATCGCCGAATGGGTTAACTCGCTGTCGAACGCCTACCCCTACGTACCAGTCGTCAATACGAACGACGCGAGTCGCGCTGAAGGTCTGAATCTCTTCGCGTTGAACTGTGCCGCCTGTCACACCATCACCGGTGGTGGTGACGCGCTGGCCGCCGGTACGTACGCCCCGACGTTGCAGGACTCGGACATCACGGCCACACAGATCGCCACGGCGATTCGAAGTGGTCCGGGCAACATGCCGAACTTCTCGAGCAGTCTGACTGACGCGCAAGTGGCAGACATTGTGAAGTACGTAAAAGTTGACATCCAGAACCCCAACAACATTGGTGGAATCGGTATGGGTGGACTTGGCCCAGTGGCCGAAGGATTTGTTGCACTCGCGTTGGGTATTGGTATTTTGGCCCTCGCCGCATTCTGGGTAGGAGACCGCCAGTGAGCACGAACGAAGAACACCGCACACCCGTCTCGCTTTCAAGCGTTTCGGAAAATGACCCCCGCATGCAGCCCGCGGCGAAAAACCCCGAGCGCGTTGAGCGATGGATTGCACTCCTTTTCGTCCTCGGCTTCGTCGGCTTCATCGGTTTCGGCTGGGCCTACTGGGTCGATGCCGCGCCGTGGATTCTCGGTAGCACGGTGGGTATCGCCTTTAGCCTCATTGGTATTGGTGTCGTCGCCTGGGGTAAGTACCTCATGCCAAAGGGCCCATTCGTTGAAGAGCGCCACGACCTCCGCAGTACTGACGAAGAGCGTGACGCCTTCGCCGCCGCGATCATTCAGCGGGGTGGTGGCGTTATCAAGCGTCGCCCCATGTTGGGTGCCCTGCTCGGTGGAGGACTTGGTGTCTTTGGAATAGTTGCACTGTTTCCCGTTCTGCGCAGCCTTGGGCCGTTGCCCGGTAAGACGCTGACGCGCACTGACTGGAAAAAGGGTTCCTATCTGGTCACCCAGGACGGTCGTCGCATTCACGTTGATGACTACAAAATTTCCGAAGTAGCCACCGTCTTCCCTGAAGGTTTTGAAGAGACGACGAATGGTCAAGCGGTGGACCAGACGATCATTATCCGTTTGGACACCGAAGACTTCACCACGAAGAAGGGTCGCGAGACCTGGGGCCCCGCGGGCTACGTCGCCTACTCGAAGCTCTGCAGTCACCTCGGCTGCCCCGTGGGTCTCTACGAGCAGCAGTTGCAGTTGCTCGTCTGCCCGTGTCACCAGTCGATGTTCGATGTCACCGTGGGTGCACAGCCGAACTTCGGTCCCGCTCCTCGTCCGTTGCCACAGCTCCCGCTGTTCATCGACAAGGACGGCTATCTCCGTAGTCAAAGTGACTACCTCGAACCCGTTGGCCCTGGATATTGGGAGCGCTCATGAGCGAAGTAAAGACGAAGCGGACTGCCAAGGCAGCCCGCGGCCCCTACGGCAACGTTGGGCACGCACTGAACGAGTTGGACGACCGCCTTGGTTCCGCCAAGGCGCGCAATTTCCTCGACAAGATCTTCCCCGACCACTGGTCCTTCATGCTGGGTGAGATTGCGCTCTATTCGTTCGTAATTATTTTGGTCACCGGAACATTCCTAACCCTGTACTACGTACCGAGTCAGACGGTCGTTACCTACCGCGGTTCCTACGCCCCGCTCTACGGCATCAAGGTGACACAGGCATTTGCCTCCTCAGTTGATCTGACGTTTGGCGTACGCGGCGGGCTTTTGATGCGCCAAATGCACCACTGGGCCTGCGACATCTTCATCGGTGCAATGGTCGTCCACATGGCCCGCGTGTTCTTCACTGGAGCCTTCCGTAAGCCTCGTGAGTTGAACTACTCAATCGGCACCACGTTGTTGACCTTGGGCATCGTGAACGGATTCCTGGGCTACTCGCTTCCCGACGACTTGGTCTCGGGTACTGGTCTTCGAATCGCCTATTCGATTTTGGAATCGGTCCCCGTCGTTGGTACGTATCTCGCCTTCTTTATCTTCGGCGGAAACTTCCCCGGTACCGCGGTGATTCCTCGATTCTTCATCCTCCACGTACTGCTGGTTCCCGGCATCATCATGGCGATGGTTGGGGCTCACTTGTTCTTGCTGGTGCGACAAAAGCACACGCAGTTCCCTGGGCCTGGTCGCACCGAAAAGAATGTGGTCGGCACCCCAATGTTCCCCGTGTTCATGGGTAAGACCACCGGCTATCTCTTCATCGTGACCGGTGTAACGGCGCTGCTGGGTGCATTCGTGCAGATCAACCCAATCTGGCTCTTCGGTCCGTACGACGCTGCGAAGATTTCCTACGCCGTGCAGCCTGACTGGTACATGGGTTTCTTGGACGGTGCCCTCCGTATTGCGCCGGCCTGGCAGACGAATAATTTCGGCCACACGATTCCCTGGGAAGTAACGTTCCCGGCGCTGATTCTGCCCGGCATCATCTTCGGAATTGCCTACGCCTGGCCCGCACTTGAGCGCAAGCTCACGGGTGACAAGGAACTGCACAACTTGCTGGACCGACCCAGCGAAGTGCCAGTTCGCACGGCGGCTGGTTCGGCCGTCCTGGCTCTGGTGATTTGGCTCTTCATCGCCAGCTCCACTGACGTCATCGCCAACTTCATGCACCTGTCTTTGAACAACGTTCTGTGGTTCATGAGGATCGCGACCTTTATCGTTCCCGTCTTGACGTACATCATCACGTTGAAGATTTGCCAAGAGATGCGTGATGCCGACGGATCGGGTCGTCGTAAGACCCCGAACTTGGTGACTCGTACGTCCGAAGGTGAATACGTCTCAGCGGCCGCTCCGTATCACGAAGAAATGGAACACCACGAAGAAGTTGCCGTGCCGGTGCCGACATTCGTCGTGAAGGATGAAGCGCCATCGAGCGACGGTGTTCGCACGGTAGAGCGCTAAGTCGTGCGCGCCGCTCTACGTCGTAAGCGACGTCGGCGCCTAGGTCTTATCGTGGTGTCGGCAGCCCTGGTGGCTGCCGGCACCACGTTGTACGTCACCACCTCCCGCGGATCTGCGGATGCAGCCACCTCGGCGAGCGAAGAGGCCACCGTCACGACTGTGCCGAAGGAAACGCCCCAAGCTGGCTGGACCGTTGTCGGCCGAGGAACCCAAGGCGTCTTCTCCGATAAGAAGCAGGTGACCGTTGGCGGGATTACCTTCCTCGCCGCTCGGTTCCGTAAGACGACGACCAAACTTTCGTGGCACCCCGGTTCCGAGGATCCACCGAATGCTCAAAAGTCTCTTGCCGGGATGTCTAACAAGATTGATTTCGCCGGCCAGGAGGGCCTAGATGGCGTTCTAGGGGCTTTCAATGGCGCTTTCAAGCTCTCGGCGCGGTCCGGCGGACTCAAGGTCCGTAGTGCCGTTCTGGCCCCATTTAAGCCGGGCTACGCAACAATGGCTATCGACACTGACGGTCATGTCGCCATGTGGGCTGGAGCGGCCTATCAGGCACCAGCCGGCTTCACAGGCGTTGTGTTTCGCCAAAACCTTCAATTTCTGGTGGAGGGTGGCAAGGTCACGACTCCGGCCCTAAATCCCTCACAGAGCCTCTGGGGGGCCACTGTGGGCCCAGTTCTCCGCCAGTCCCGCACGGGTGCCGGACTCGATGCGTCGGGCAACCTGGTCTATGTCGCAACGATGGCTAAGTGTCTCCCCTCAGAGTTGGCTCACGCCATGGTTCAGGCCGGCCTCGTCAAGGGGATGGAACTCGACATCAACCCCTACTGGCCCATCTTGGGGATGGCCCCCACGCCCAATCACAAGCCCGCCGGAGGGTTCTCGGTCACGTTGCCTGGCTCACAGCACAGCCCCTTTGTTTTTGTTGAGGGCTGGATTCGCGACTTCTTTGTCGTGACTGCTCGGCGCTAGCCGAATAACTCGTAGTCAAACTCCCGCGGCTCTTCTTCGTCGTTGCGATCGTCGTCTCGGAATCCGTAGCGCAGGCCGCAGGCCCGACAAGTCGTGTCGAGCAGAGCACTGGGATCACCCATCATGATCTCGCATCCCGCTAGCTCGTAGAGAGCTCCCTCGGGAGTGCCGTAGTACGAGGTGAAGTAGAGGTGTGGCACGTCCGGAAAGATCCGTGGATCGAACGTCTCGTACTCTGGTGACTCTTCGGTTGGTTCGTGGCGATCTTGCTCTGTTCGGTAGTGCCACACCCCTTCGGCATCGCGGGCGGCGTAGGTCTGATGTTGAAACTCCTCACGAAACATCGGCATCCCGTGGATCACCTTGATGAGCTGTGTTGAGTGACAGCGAGGACACTCGTCGTAAAAGGGATCGTGCGGAAATTCTTCAAACTCTGACTGACTCATAGTGCTCTCCTGGTTGTCGTTGGTACGTTGCTCGATGGGACGGGAATTGGTGGGTTGCTAAAAGGGCTAGGCCGTCCGGGGTGCGCCAAAACGAGTGTGTCGGCTGGGGTCCCACGAAGTCCATACCGGCGCGATATTCAGTCCAACGGTAGGGCGCTCCGGGAATCCAATTGTGACTCTCAACCCAGTCGCCGTTGGGGTCGTCCCAGTTGATCCACCACACGTTGTTGGTCGCGGTGCGTACCAGTCGGATCATGGGCTCAGTGGAGAAGATGACCTCGTGGTTGTAGTCGATTTCCTCGAAGTATTCCTCTTTGGAGGTCAGCGGCTTGCGGACCATGAGCATCCCAGCCCAGGTGCGATTGTTGTAAAGACGCCAGCCGCCGGGCTCGATGAACGTCACCTCACAGCCACAACTGCGGCAGACAGCCGCCAGGTTCACGCCATTAGGACGAGGGGTTGGCGGGATTATGAACCAGTTGCCCCGGGCTCGTTCGCCCCGCGACGCTCGATACTGGCGAATACCTTCTCGGGGCGTGCGATGAAAGATCCAGGTGCCATTGCGGTCCTGACTCACCCAGCCTTCGTAGTGGTCAGGCCCAAAAAATGTTTCGTCCATAAAGAGCACGAGGGCGTGACTGCGACACGACGGGCATCGTTCGCTGAAATCCATTTGGCACATGACCTACCTCCAAGGACAATCTCGCAAGGGGGTATGACATGAACGCTAATGACCAGCGACGACCCGACTCGTTGCTTCCACCCTCGAGACCTGATCACGTTCTTATTGCAGACGTGTAGTGCTGCGGTTGGCTTTCAACTATCGCGATGGAGGGTTCAGTCGGGCTCGGGTCCTTCAGTGAATGCTTAAGACCATCGCACTAATATCCCTACCCATGTTCGTCAACTGGCAGAAAACCCCCAAGATTGTCCCAGACGACTTATTTCACGAGTTTGCGATCTCGATTGTTAGCGAGCTTGGTGGCATAGGAAACAGGTGGCTCGAAGAACTGTGGGGAATAATTCGCCCAAACGAGCAGGTCTTAGCAATTCCAGGCGGTGCCTACATTCGACTTCGCGACACTTCAGGGGGCAGAGTTACTGTTGGGGGTCGCGTGAGCTTCGGTTTGGTCGTCACGAATCAACGAATTATTTGGCTTCATTCCGAGGGTCTCCATCTCTTCTGGAGTCTCAAAAATATTTCCGAACTCTCCCTGATTCGGCGTGGCGACCTCCGATTTATTATGAGCGACGGTTCGAGGGTACAGGTCGCTCTCGATTTGTGGATGCTACGAAAGGCACGAATTGCGAGAGTCAACATGACTCTTGAGGCACTTATGCGTGAGCGCCTACAACACCAGCCCTAAGTCGGCTGGCTGCCAAGGCCCGATGCTTCACTCTCGCCACTCGCCAGGCACATTTTCAACTTCTCGTCGGGAGAAAGAACATCGGCTTGATCCCGCTGAGCAATCGCCTCTTGAGCGAATACCGAGCGGGCGGCATGGGCGCTATAGAGGATGATTGGCGCGGAGTGGGCGGCGGGAATCTTGATAGACGCCACTATTGCCACGAGCGTCGCGATGGCTCCCCCGGGAGTGAGTAGAGCCCAGCGGAGCAATGTGCGGAGCCGCCACGATGCCGTCCCTGGCGTATCCGATTTCTTGATATTCGCCCCAGAAGCGTCTGGTAGAAGTTGAGTCAACCGAGATCGGGCTCGGCTTCCTCGAATCACAAGCGCGATGCCAATGGTGACAAAAACCAAACTGGTAATGACGACCCCCACGGTGTCAGAGGGGTGGCTCTGGTCGCTGACGGCGCCCACAATGCCCATAACGCCAAAGGCCACGACTGCAAAGCCGAAAAATCGGTAGACCTTGGCGAAGGTCAATCGGCGTCGAACACTGGTCGAATTTCGCCTTTCCATGGCACCAGTTAATCACCGCAAGAATGAGACCGCCCAGGAATTCTTCCGAGTAACGAACATGATTGGGACGGAAACAAAAAACCCGCCGGTTTCCCCGCGGGTTTTAAGAAGATTCAAAAATCAGCGAGTGCCGCCTCGACGACCTTCGGCGATGCCGCCTAGGGCGGCCCAGATGACGAGAGCCAAACCGGGAACCAGCATCCACGAGCCAAACACCATGGCGAGCACGATGCAGAATGCACCCATACCCAAGGTGAAGGGGAAGATGCTCGAACCAGGGAAGGCGTCGATGTAGCCCGCGCCGGACTCCTGCGTGGCATTGGGGTCGTCCTCGGCGCGAGGGCCCATGCGACGACTCCACCAGTAGTAGTAGCTACCTGGCAGCAGGCAGAGGCCCGTACCGAAGAACATCATGACGCCGCCGGCGTTTTCCAGGCTCCATGTCCAGTACACGGCACACATGATGCCGAAGAAGAGGCCGAGCCAGAGAAGAATCTTTGCTTCAACGCGCATTAGTGGGCGTCCTTTCCGTGAGCCAAAGCCTTGGCGTCGGGGTGGTTGTGGTCCCACGTAGGTCGCTCGGAGCGAATCTGGGGGAGACGGAAGAAGTTGTGGTGCGGTGGTGGCGAGGTGGTGAACCACTCCAGTGTGTGGCCGTCCCACGGGTTGTCACCAGCGGGGTGCTTCTTCCAGCTGGCGACAATGTTGATAACGAACAGCAGCGTCGAGATACCGATCATGATGGCGCCGACGGAGCTCCACGTGTTCAAGTTCTGCCACTGTGGATCGTTGGGGTAGATAGCCATGCGGCGGGGCATGCCCTGGAGACCCAGGATGTACTGAGGAATCGTGAAGACCTGGGTTCCGATAAAGAGCAACCAGAACTGGGCCTTACCAATGCGCTCATTGAGCATGTAGCCGGTGATCTTCGGGCCCCAGTAGTAGAGGCCAGCCATTCCACCAATCACGAGCGCCATAACCACCGAGTGGAAGTGGGCGACGATGAAGTAGGTGTCGTGGGTGAAGAAGTCCAGCGGTGGGCTCGCCAGGTAGATACCGGTCAAACCACCGATGAGGAACGTAACTACGAACCCAATCGAGAAGAGCATGGCGGCGGAGAACCAAATCTGACCTCGCCACATTGAACCAATCCAGTTGAAGATCTTGATACCCGTTGGCACGGCAATCAAGAGACTCATGATGGAGAAGAACGGCAGCAGCACGACACCAGTGGTGAACATGTGGTGGGCCCATACTCCCAAAGACAGAGCGGCGATGGTCAGTGTGGCAAAGACCATGCCCTTGTAACCAAAGACGGGCTTCTTAGAGAAGACCGGGATGATCTCGGTAACCATTCCAAAGAATGGCAGGGCCAAGATGTACACCTCGGGGTGTCCCCAGAACCAGAAGATGTGCTGCCAGAGGACCGGCGAACCTCCACCCACCACGGTGTAGATGTGGGTGCCCAGGTGGCGGTCGCTGTAGAGCATTACTAGTCCAGCGGTCAGAACTGGGAATGCCAGCAGGATGAGGATCGACACGACCAGGAGGTTCCAAGTGAAAATCGGCATACGGAACAGGGTCAAGCCAGGTGCGCGCAGATAGAAGACCGTGGCGCAGATGTTGACACCAGTGAAGATGGCCGAGAAACCGGTCAGCATCAAGCCACCGATCCACAGGTCGGCGCCGGCTCCGGGGGAGTAGATCGCGTCAGAGAGTGGGGCGTATCCGACCCAGCCAAAGTTCGCGGCACCACCGGTGACGAAGAAGCCGAGCAACATCGTGATGGCACCCGTGAGGTAGAGCCAGTACGACAGTGCGTTCAGTCGAGGGAAGGCCATGTCGGGAGCACCGATTTGAATCGGCACGATGATGTTGGCCAAGGCTCCGAATGCAAAGGGACCGGCGAACAGATAAATCATGATCGAGCCGTGCATCGTGAACAGCTGGTTGTACTGAGCCATGGTGACTAGGTGGCCATCGGGATTAGCGAGCTGGCCACGGATGACCTCGGCCAGCGCACCACCGATCACCAGCATGATGACCGACGTGATGGTGTAAGAAAGACCAATGATCTTGTGGTCGGTCGTGGTCAGCCAGTTCAGAATTCCACGAGGACCGTGGTGCTCGGCGTGGCCGTGACCATGGTCGTGTGCTTCGGCCTGGATTTCGTGAGCAGTAGTAGTCATTAGTTGGCTCCTCGAGAGATTTCAGTCTTGACTGGTACGTGGGCAGACATCTGCTCCTTGAGTACCTTCTTGGCCGCATCGGCGGCAGCCTTACCTTCAGGCGTATTAAACGAGCTCAACCAAGTCTGGTACTCGGCCTGAGTTACGACCTTGACCTTGTAGTACATGATCGAGTGGTAGAGGCCGCAGAGCTGTGTGCACTGGCCGAAGAACATGCCGGTCTTCGTGGCATGCAGCGTGAACTGGTTGTCGACACCGGGTAGGGCGTAGCGGGAGAAGTTGAAGTCGCGGACGTAAAAGCCGTGCACAACATCTGTGGAGGTCAACGTGATCTTGACGTCGGTGTCGACGGGCATCACCATGACGGGTGAGTCGGTCGTACTGCCAACGGCAATGGCGTTCTGGTTGTCGTAGGTGAATCCCCAGCCCCACTGGAAGGCGTTGGCGTTGATGGAAACGTCAGTCTTCGGCATGGCCAAGACCTTGTTCTCCGTGACAATGGTGGCCACGAAGAGCACAATCACGATCAACACGGGAATCACGGTGTACAAGATTTCGAGGGGCACGTGGTACTGGGTCTGCTTCGGAATCGTGTCACCCTTGCGTCGATAGGCCACGACGGCCCACAAGATGAGACCGATTACGAAGGCACCGATAATCGCGGCACCGACAGAGAAGCCCTGCCATAAGTGGTACGCCGATTGACCAGTGGTCGTGTCGGACTGGTGTGCGCCGAAGCCGGGCAACGTGCAACCAGAAAGGGAAATACCTGCAATGGGGAGTGCAAGCGCAGTCGCAAGTCGACGAAGTCGACTCTTGGCTGGTGCACCCTTGGGGGTTTGGGGCGTTAATTCCACATCGAAACCTTAGTCATGTTCGCCAGAGAAACGACAATTTCACAACTGAAAAGATTGCATTTCTCCTACCGATGTAGGAGGGATTGAATTCCGACGGCACCCCAACAGGGTGCCGGACACTACTGAGCGGTGGTGTCGTCCGCCGGAGCGTCGGTAGCGGCCTTGGACTTGGCGTCCTTGAGACCCTTTTCGAATTCCGTCTTGGCTGAGCCGAGGTTACGGGCCAGCTTCGGAATTGCGCTTCCGCCAAAGAGAACTACGGCGATAACAATGAGAACAATGATGAGGTCGGGACCTGCGATGTTGGCGATCATGTGCTTACTCCTTGGTGTTGATACGGCTTGTGGGTCTAACAGTAGTGCGGGATTAGCCGGCGAGGGCGACGCCCAGCACAAGGGCTACGAGTGAGGCCAGTAGGCCAATTCCGGCCGTGGCGCCTCGGCGGGCGGGGGTCTGGGCCTTGGAGTGCAGGTAGGCCCCGACACCGGCAGCGATGACAACCACGAACTTCAGGCCAAAGACCATCTGCCAGCCGTAGGAGACGCCGTCGTGATTCTTGAGGCCGTAATTCCAGAACCCGGTAATCACGACCAGTACAAAGGCCGGCCAGCTGAGGCGAGCAAATGCCCGGGCGGCCTTCTGCGGCACACCTTCTCCTGCGTCGCGCAACACGGGAACGAGCCCGGCGAGAACGATCTGACCGCCCACCCAAACGGCGACGCCGAGGATGTGCAGGGAAATACGCAGGATGTCCATACCGGACGCCAGGTGTGCCGCGGCCGTCATGACTACTTACCCTGCCAGTTGGGGGTGCGCTTTTCGGCGAAGGCGATGGCGCCCTCCATGGCGTCGGCCGAACGGCCAATCATGCCGAACTTCTCGTTGTTGAGGTCCCACGAGGCGGCCTCGGTGATCTCCAGGGAGTCGCGCATGACCTGCTTCGAGGTGCGGACGGCCAAGGGGGCGTTCGCTTCGATACGGGCCGCGAGGGCGAGGGCGGCGTCGAGCACCTGGTCGCCTGGAACGACGGAGTTGACGAGACCGAGTTCGGCCGCACGGGTGGCTGAGATGGGGTCACCGGTGAGGGCCATTTCGTAGGCGATAGCGAGAGGGACACGCTTGCCGAGGCGAATTAGTCCACCACCACCGGCAATGAGTCCGCGCTTGGCTTCGGGGATGCCGAACATGGCGTGGTCAGCGGCGATCACCATGTCGCAGCTGATCATCATTTCGAAACCTCCAGCGAGGGCCGAGCCGTTCACGGCCGCAATGAGGGGCTTGGTGAACTGGCGCTGGGTGATACCACCGAAACCCTTGTCGGTTACGGGGAACTCACCGGTCGCGAAGGCCTTGAGGTCCATACCGGCACTAAAGGCCTTGTCGCCGGCGGCGGTGAGTACAACGACCCAAACGTCATCGTCCGTCTCGCACTCGTCGAGGGCGTCGGAAAGCGCGACGGCGGCGGCGCGGTTCATTGCATTACGGGCTTCGGGTCGGTTGATCGTGAGAAGTTCGACGTGTCCACGTCGCTCGCGAAGAATTTCATCGGCCATGGTTGCTCCTTAAGAGAAAAGTCACCTTGTGGTGTCGCCAGAACGCTAGTGGAACAGCGGGCGGGTGCGGTGAAGTGCGAAACTAAGAACCATGGGAACCCCGCCGCCGCTTCTCGCCACCTTGGATGGCTACGCCGTGGAGGGGGGCTTTGACGTGCCCGGAGGAATTGCCACCTGTTACTCACCGGCCATCGGGTTGGGCCGTCTGGAGGGGCCCGGGGCAGCGGCCGATCTCTGGCGCGACTACGAGCTCGCTATTACCCAAGTGCCCGTCCTCGGCCTAGACGG
>CANBVQ010000007.1 GCA_947372925.1 Acidimicrobiaceae bacterium | reverse complement strand
GCAGTATCAGAGGGTCTTTGAAATGGACGGCGTCGAACTCGAGTTCGAACCCGAGGCGCTTGACGCGGTCGCGGCCCTAGCCCTCACTCGGGGAACTGGCGCCCGTGGACTGCGGTCCATCTTGGAAGACGTCCTGCTGGACACCATGTTTGACCTCCCCGGTCGCAAGGATGTCGTGCGATGCACCGTGACGGCCGCGGCAGTCCGCAAGGAAGAGCCACCCGTCTTGACGATGCGCAAGGCGACGCGCGCCCGTCGCGCCAGCTAACCCCGTGCGGTTTACTCGACTCGCTCAGGCGAACGCTTGGTTGGAAAGTCATATCGACTTCGAAAAGGTTGCCCCTAACCGGTCCGATGTGCCGACGCTGCAGCCGATTCACGATACGTTGGCCGCTCTCGCCGATCCCCATCACGACTACCCCAAGATTCACGTCACGGGAACCAACGGCAAGGGAACGACTACCACGCTCATTAGCAATCTGCTGCACGAGTGGGGATTAAGCGTTGGCACCTTCGTCTCACCCGACTTGCACCGTGTCAATGAGCGGATCCTTCTCAACGGGGAGCCGGTTCGTGACGAGCAGTTCACGATGTTGATTTCGCGACTCGCCGACGTGGAGACAGCTACCGGAATTGTTCTCACTCGATTTGAACTCCTCACCGTGGCCGCTTTCCTGCACTTCTCCGATATGGGTGTTGACGTTGCGGTCATTGAAGTAGGCATGGGTGGCACCTGGGACTCGACCAACGTGATTGATGCCGACGTATCGGTGCTGACCAATGTGTCACTTGATCACACGGCCGTACTCGGCAACTCGGTCGCCGAAATCGCGTCCGACAAGGTTGGAATCTTTCGCTCGAGTGGCATTGCCGTCCTCGGCACGATTAATGAGACCGTGGTGGAGATTGCCGAAGCCCGGGTGGCCGAACTGGGTTCGCCCCTTATTCGCCTAGGTCGAGACTTTGCCCTCGAACGTAACGATTTGGCTGTCGGTGGACGCATGCTCGACATGCACACGCCCATGGGGGAGTACCACCAAGTGCTCTTGACACTTCACGGTATCCATCAAGGTATGAATGCCCTCACCGCCCTTGTCGCCACGGAGACCTTCTTGGGTCGCGCCATAACGGAAGATGTCGTGGAAGCCGTGTTCGGACTGGCCTCCATGGCCGGTCGGATGGAAGTGCTGGAGCATTACCCGCTCATCTTGATCGATGGAGCGCATAATCCCGCTGGCGTCATCTCTCTGGCCGAGACGTTGGAAGAGGCCTTCCATCTCGCGGGACAGCGACGCGTGGTCCTGGGTATGTTGACGGGTCGAGAGATTGCCGACATGATTGAGCCGCTGTTGGCCATTGGGGTTGATGAATTCATTGTCTGTGAACCGCTGTCACCGCGAACACAAAAGGCTGACATCATTGCGGAGTACATCGTGAGCCGAGGGGCCCACGCGACCGTGGTTCTCGATCCTCGCGAAGCCGTGCGGCACGCCCGCGAACTCTCCGGTGAGGATGATCAAGTCATTGTGGCGGGGAGTCTCTATTTGGTTGGAGATGTTCGAGCCGGCCTTCTGGCGCTGCCCCATCAACACCGGTAGTCAACCTCTGTTAGATTTTCATTCGTGGATCGCACTTTTGTCATCGTTAAGCCTGACGGCGTTGAACGCCGTCTCATCGGAGAGATCGTCGCTCGCCTGGAGCGCAAGCAGCTCAGCGTCGTAGCGGCCGAACTCCGCACCATCGACCGTGCTACGGCCGAGCAGCACTACGGCGAACACGCCGGAAAGCCATTCTTTAACGACCTGGTCGCGTTCATTACCCGGAGTCCAGCACTGCTCCTCGTTATCGAGGGGCCGGGTGAGACCTTCAAGGTTGTTCGCAACCTCATGGGTGCCACGAACCCCAAGGATTCCGCTCCCGGCACCATTCGCGGTGATCTCGCGATTGAGATGGGGGAGAACCTTATTCACGGCTCAGACTCACCCGAGGCTGCTGCCCGAGAAATTGCCCTGTTCTTCCCAAATCTCGCGTAATTGGTACTACTACCAAATTCCTTGAGTTTCGCCTAGCCTTAGTGGTACTTAGGCGCATCTTCGCGCCTTCAGACAAGGTTTAATTCATGGGCGAAAGTCGGTTTAATCTCCTCGGGCGCGATATGGCTGTGGACCTCGGTACGGCGAACACCTTGGTGTACGTCAAGGGCCGCGGCATTGTTCTCAACGAGCCTTCGGTAGTGGCTGTCAATGTCCTCACGGGCAAGCCTCTGGCGGTAGGCGCAGAAGCGAAGCGCATGATTGGTCGTACGCCGAGCAACATTCAGGCCATTCGGCCACTTAAGGACGGCGTTATCGCCGACTTCGATATCTGCGAAACGATGTTGCGCTACTTCATTCATCGCGTACACCAGCGCCGCTTCGCCAAGCCGCGCATGGTTATCTGCGTTCCTTCTGGTATTACCGGCGTTGAGAAGCGCGCAGTTACGGAAGCGGCTGAATACGCCGGTGCTCGTAAGGCCTACATCATTGAAGAACCGATGGCCGCGGCCATCGGTGCCGGACTGCCTATCAGCGAACCGACTGGAAACATGGTCGTGGACATTGGTGGTGGTACGACTGAAGTGGCCGTTATCTCTCTCGGCGGCATCGTGACCAGTCAGTCCATTCGCGTGGGTGGTGACGAGCTTGATGAGGCCATCGTGGACTACGTCAAGAAGACGTTCCGCCTCGCCCTCGGTGAACGTACGGCCGAAGAGCTGAAGATTCAATTGGGATCCGCCTTCCCGTTGCAAGAAGAGCTTCGCGCTGAAATTCGCGGTCGAGATCTCGTCACTGGTCTGCCGAAGACGGTTTCTATTTCAACCGAACAGATTCGTGAGGCCATCAGCGAACCCGTACAGGCCATCGTGGACGCCGTAAAGGTCACCCTGGACCGCACGCCACCAGAACTGGCCGCCGACCTCATGGAGCGGGGAATCGTTCTTACCGGTGGTGGCGCCCTGCTGCACGGTCTCGATGCCCGTTTACAGTCCGAGACCAACATGCCGATTGTGATCGCGCCAGACCCATTGAACTGTGTGGCCATCGGTAGTGGTCGTTGTCTCGAGGAGATTGACTACTTCAACCAGATGTTGAAGACAACGCAGTCTCGATAGTCCATGGCAATTTCCAAGCGACGGCGTCATGCGTTGACCGGGCTCGCGGTCGTCACTGTCATGCTGGGAGCATTCCAGTTCACTGGCGGCGTGACGAGTGGTCTACGTTCGACCGGCAACGTCATTGTGTCGCCCTTTGCTTGGGCCATTGAGCTGGTAGCTCGGCCGATTGGCCACCTTTCGTCCGGTGCGCTCAACTATTCCGAGATTGTGGCGCAAAACAAACAGTTGCGATACCAATTGGGCCAAGCGCAACTTCAAGCGAACGAGTCCGCTGCGATAGATCGTCAACTCCGCCAGCTCTCCGCGACGCTGGATGTTCCTTACGTCAATGATCTCCCGACCATCACGGCTCAGGTGAATGAGCAGTCACCCACCAACTTCATTGCCAGTATTGGAATCTCCAAGGGCACCAATGAAGGCGTCTTGGTCGGTATGCCGGTTGTAGGTAATGGCGGTCTCATTGGGCGGGTCGTTGCGACAACGTTGCACGGTGCCACCATTCAGCTGCTCACCGATGCCGCGAGTTCCGTCGGCTGCACCTTCGGTGACGGCAAGGTCAACGCCATTGTCAGTGGCCGGGGCCTCAATCACGCTCTCAGTGTGACCGCTATTCCCTTAAAGGCCACGTTGACGCCGGGCACCGTCTTTGCCACGAATGGACTCCAGGGCGGACTCTTTCCGGCCGGGCTGCCCGTGGCCAAAGTTTCGGGCGTGACACTGACGCCAGGTGCCACGACGTACGACCTCAAACTCAAGCCGGTGGCGGACCTGCGAAACCTTTCGTACGTCACGGTGATTGCGTGGGAGCCCGGTACGTGAACCTCTGGGTCGTGCGCGTAATCGTGTCCAGCATCGTTGTTACAGCGATTCAAGTGTCCGTCCTCTCAAGCCTTCGGATTGGTGGGGTAGTGATCATGGGCATTTGGCTCTGGACGCTGGTCGTCGGTCTCCTGGGAGGCACACCACCCGCCATGCTGGCGGGGGCGACCACGGGCGCCCTCTTTGACGCCCACGTCAGCACGCCGTTCGGACTCTTCATCGCCCTCGGGCTCCTGGTGGGATACGTCGCTGGGCAGTTGGGTCGCGAAGGTATTGGTGACTTCAAGGCGGCGGCCTGGTGGATGCCCTCAGCCATCGGTCTCGCCGTTGGTTTTGTCGCTCCAGTCGTACTGACTATCGCCGCGGCACTCACCGGAAACTTCCAATTTTGGCGTGGAGACCTCGGCGCCACGATGGTTGTCAATGCCATCGTTTTTGCGGTGGCCATTCGCTTCACGGCGATGTTTGGGCGTCGACTCGTCGGCGATGTCGAGGGCTACCGATGGTAAAGCGCAAGCCTTGGCGTAGCCGATCGACGGCGCCGAGGTTTAGCCGCTGGTGGGCGCCGTGGTACACGATCAATCCCTTCCGTGGCCGTGGGCGCCGTATTAATGAACGACGGACCGTGGGGCTTCGCGACCTCGTGGCGCCTCCCGGTGAAGTGCGCAACCGACCCGATGTTCGTTGGCGCGTTATTGGCGGCGCTTTCGCCGTGATGCTCGGGCTCCTAGTGACCCGACTCTTCTTTCTGCAAGTTGTCGATCACGAAGCTTCGTTGAAGGCAGCTCGCAATAACGCTCTACGCACGAGCGTGATACCGGCGTCCCGTGGGGAGATCCGAGATCGAACGGGTGTAACGCTCGTTGGGAATGTCACGACGACAGAGCTGCGACTCTCCTACGCCGAAGCACTGCTGCACCCCGACGTGAAGGGTGCGCTGGCCGAACTCACTGGAAAGTCGAATGCGGAGCTTGATCGCATCTTGGGCGACTTGCGATACGACCGTTATCAGCCGATACCGATCCTTCTGGACACCCCCGCCAATCTCATTGAGTATCTGACGTTGCACAAATCGGAATTCCCGGGTGTGAGTTTGACGCGCGTCTCGCACCGTGTGTATCCGCTCGGGGGCCAGGTGGCCCCACACCTGCTGGGCTACGTGGGCCCCATTAACGGCGATGAGTTGGCCTCTCGTCCCGATATGGGGTACCAGATGGACTCCAAGATTGGTAAGGCTGGAATTGAATCGTTCTACGAGACGTACCTCCGTGGCATCGACGGGAAGCGAGTCCTTCGCGTCAACCGCCGAGGAGACATTCTCGGCACCGTCAAGACTTCGTCGGCACAGGTTGGCAACTCGCTCGTCTTAAATCTCGACTCCGGCCTCCAAAAAGCGCTGGATGGTTATCTGGAATCGGCCATTTTGCGAGCGCGTCGGACTATCGACGGTCGATCTGGTGTGTACCCACCCGCGCCAAACGGGGCTGCGATTGTGCTCGACCCCACCAACGGTCATGTTCTGGCCATGTCGAGCTATCCCAGTTACGATCTGTCGCAGTTCGTAACGGGACTTTCCAACAAGACCTTCCAATCTCTGATGTCGAACGGGGCCTTCAACAACTTCGCTATTCAGGGTCAGTACACCCCAGGTTCGACCTTCAAGATGATTTCGGCCACCGCCATGCTGCAGACGGGAATCCAGTCTGCGTCCAAGGTGATCAACGACAAGGGAACCTACAAGGTTCCGGGCTGTCTGCAGGGATATCACGGTTGCGTCTTCCACGGTGACGAAGCAGCGGGCTCCGGCTATGTGAACTTGGCCCGAGCGCTCACGGTGAGTTCCGACGTCTACTTCTACCAACTCGGCTATCTCTTTTGGAGCCAGACGGGACGGTATGGACTGACGCCGATTCAAAACGTCGCGTCCGAATTCGGCCTCGACTCACCAACGCAGATTGACCTACCCAATGAAAATGTCGGTCGCGTCGACTCACCAACAGTGCGTAAGGCGCTGCACGCCGAAGCCCCGAAGGCCTTTCCGAATGTGGACTGGTTCACGGGCGACAATCTCCAGATGGCCTTCGGCCAAGGCTCAACCGCCGTAACACCACTCGAGATGGCCAACGCGTTTGCCACATTTGCCAATGGGGGTACTCGGTACGCTCCCGAAGTTGTCTCGGCCGTCGTTGATGCCCGCGGAAAGGTCATTCAGTCCTACGGACCGAAGGTGCTCGGTCACGTCAATCTGCCCGAACGAATCCGTGGTCCAATCTTGCAGGGTCTCTTGGGCGTAGTGAGTAGTCCCGACGGAACGGCGTACAGCCCTTTCGCGCGTTACGCCCATTTCTCGCTCCGTGATTTTCCGATCGCCGGCAAGACGGGTACGGCATCGAACTCTCCGGGACAAGAGCCCAATGCCTGGTTTGTGGCCTTCGGTCCAGTGCCTCATCCGAAGTACGTTGTGCTCTGCGTCATTGGCAAGGGTGGGTACGGAGCATCTTCGGCAGCGCCCGTCGTGGCTCAGGCCTTTGACTACCTCGTGAAGCATCCCGTGAAGCCGATCCGCATTGCCCCGGCGATCAAAACTACGAATCGCTAAGTCGGGCCAGTCGGCCGGCGCCAAATACCCGCCGAAGTGCCAGTTTTAACCTTGGCACTAGCGCCCGAGGGCCGTATTGCCACCGCTAGTGGCCTTTTGGGCGGTACCGAATAATCCCCACTGAAAGAAGTAGCCTGTCTCTGTTGGGAGCTCGTGGTCCAAGGCTGTATCGGACCTGCGCTCGAAGATCGAATCCAGCGTGCGGTAGGTGCCATGTCGCTTACCGTAGAACGCGAACGTAAGGGAAGAGCCGTGATCGACAACATCAAGTCGAACATCCATACCCTCACCGTTGAAGGCGTAGACACCATCGTCGCCCAACTTGTTACACAGTTCCGGGGAATTCGCCCTCTGGGACAACCAAAAGCCGTAGAACCCGCTATCTCGCTCGTCCGAGCGACGCGGGCCCACCAACCAATCGACCGTGATGGCAATGGAATCCGGCTGCTTCCGAGCAGCATGATTCTTTCGGCCGCACAGTCCGCGACCTCAAGTGTCGCGTAATGAACGCTAGGAGCACCCTTCGTGACCGACGAAACCCCTCGTCCGACTAACGAATCACCCACCCCCAGGATTGGCGACACCCGTCCTGCCCCCAAGATTGGCGACACCCGCCCAGCACCGGCGACCCCGGCTGGCGAGTCTCGTCCTGAGGGTGAGGCCCGCCCGGCGGGTACCTCGAATGCCAATCGCAATCGCAATCGTCGACGCCGGGGCAAAGGTCCCGGTCAAGGCGGCAGTCAAGGTAATGGCGCGAGCCAGTCCAACCCCCCTCAGCCCCGTCAGGGCCGTCCAGCGGACGCGCCAGTTGAGGCATCGGCACCCGATGCCGCCGAGGGCTCGACTTCGGGATCTCGTAAGAAGAACACTCGCCGCCGTGGTGGCGATCGCAAGGGCCGCGCCCAGGGTCGCTACCTCATGTGCGTGCACGTCGTGGACGGCGCAACGCACATTGCGACCATGGAAGGCCGTTCGCTCGTCGAGTACCGCGTCGCCCGTGAGGCCGACGAAACGCTGCAGATTGACGGCAATATCTACGTGGGACGCGTGCAAAACGTGCTCCCCGGTATGGAGTTGGCCTTCGTCGACATCGGAATTCCCAAGAACGCCGTGCTCTATAAGAACGACGTGACCTTCGAGAGCGATGAAGTCGAGGCCAAGCCTTCGAACGACGCGAAGATTGAGGACATGCTGAAGGCCGGACAGACAGTCCTGTGTCAGGTCACTAAGAACGCCATCGGCGCGAAGGGTGCCCGTTTGACGCAGGATGTATCACTGCCTGGTCGATTTGCCGTGCTCGTGCCCAACTCCTCAACGATTGGCATCTCCAAGCGTCTCGGGGACGGGGAGCGCCGCCGTCTCCGCAAGGTCATTGACGAGGTCAAGCCAGCGCAACACGGCATCATTGTGCGCACCGCGGCCGAAGGCGTCTCCAGCGAAGACCTCGCCCGAGACGTCAAGTCGCTCGCCGAGAAGTGGGAGGCCATCGAGACCGAGGCGAAGAAGTCGCCACAGCCCCGTTTGGTCTATCGCGATTTGGATTTGGCCGTTCGACTACTCCGTGAAGAGCTCAATGACGACTACCGTGCCGTCCTCATTGACGACAAGGAACTCTTCGAAAAGGTCCGTGAATACGTCATGGCCGTGAACCCCGAATTGGCCGATCGCGTCGAGTTCTACGAGAAGGGGACTGAAGAATTACCGCTCTTTGAGCGCTACTTCGTCCACGAACAGCTCCACCGCGCGCTGGACCGCAAGGTCTACCTGCCCTCCGGTGGATCGCTCATCATTGAGCGGACCGAAGCGCTCACTGTGGTGGACGTCAACACGGGTAAAAACGTGGGCTCGACGAACCTGGAAGAGACCGTTTTCCGGAACAACCTCGAGGCCGCTGAAGAGGTCGCTCGCCAGCTGCGGCTCCGCGACATTGGCGGAATTATCGTCATCGACTTCATCGATATGGAGATCAAGGCCAACCGTGAGGCCGTGGCCTCGGCGCTACGACAGGCCCTCTCGCGGGATAAGACCCGTACGCAGGTATTTGACATCTCCGAGCTCGGGTTGATTGAAATGACCCGAAAGCGCGTAAACGAAGGGCTTTTGGAGTCAGTTTCGAGTACGTGTGCGGTCTGTGACGGTCGTGGTTTCGTCCTTTCGGCCGGCCTCTAGATGGCCTGGAACGTGACCACCATTATTTCGGCTAACATAAACGAACTATGTACGCCGTAATTCGCACCGGAACGTCTCAAGAACGCGTCGCTGAAGGTCAGGTCGTTCGCGTCGACCTGCGCAGCGAAGCCTTGGGTTCGTCAATTGAGTTTCAGCCTGTCCTCGTCGTTGACGGAGACAAGGTGTTGGCCGGACCAGCTCTGAAGGGCGCCACGGTAACGGGCACCCTCCTCGGCGAGGAAAAGGGACCCAAAATCAACGCTTTGACCTACAAGGCCAAGGCCAACCAGCGCAAGCGCTGGGGACACCGTCAGCACTACTCGACGGTGGAAATCACCAAGATCTCAACCAAGTAAGGGGATTGACTCATGTCAAAGACCAAAGGTGGCGGTTCAACTCGAAACGGTCGCGATTCAAATGCCCAGCGCCTCGGCGTCAAGGCCTTTGACGGCACGGCTGTAACAACCGGCTCAATCATTATTCGTCAGCGTGGTACCGCGTTCCACCCAGGCCGCAACGTCGGCATTGGCAAGGACGACACCTTGTTTGCCCTTGCCCCCGGCAAGGTCAAGTTCGGCTTCCGTGGCGGTCGCAAGCTTGTGGACATCATTGCTGAGTAATCAGTGTTGAACTCTGTTCAACTTTTCTCCTAAAGAAAAGCAAATCCCCCGGGCGAAAGCCCGGGGGATTTGCATTAGTACCGGTTCCACTCTTTGCTGATCGGGAAAGTAAAAACCCCCGGGCTTTCGCCCGGGGGTTTTTCAGTCTGTTTAGAGACCTTGAGGGTGCTTAACCCTTGATTGCCTTCTTGAAGGCGGCACCTACAGAAACCTTTGGTACGGAAGCGGCCTTCACCTGGATGGCCTCACCCGTCTGGGGGTTACGGGCGGTACGAGCAGCGCGCTCGCGCTTTTCGAACGAGATGAAACCAGTCAAGGTCACCTTGTTACCCTTTTTCACCTGTGTGGTGACGATGTCTTCGAATGCGCTCAAAAAAGCACCCGTGTCAGCCTTCGTTTGGCCAGTGGCCGCAGCGAGAGCTTCGACGAACTCGGTCTTATTCATAGAACCAGCCATCGCAATCTCCTTACCTTTTCGTGGTTTTCGACCGGGTGTATCCCAGTCACCGAGGTAATACTTACCCCGATTTTGGGGCTTTTGGTGGATTTCGCCGGTGTTTTTCCCGATTTTTTCTCAGTACTTTTCATTTTCCCTAGTCAGAGGGGGTATGTCTCATGTTCCCAGAATCGGAGAAATCGGTGGCGTAGCCTGAATTTCATGCAAAACCCCCCTCGCCAACGACTTCTCGAACTCCTCGCTGTAGAGCGATCGGCCTATCGAGCCGCCAATCCCTTGAGTTTGGCCCAGTATGAGGCGGCCGACCATCTCTTTGCCCGCGTCCCGATGACGTGGATGAATAAATGGGCCGGTGGTTTTCCCCTAGCGCTGCAAGAGGCCCATGGTGCACACGTTGTCGACGTGGATGGTCACACGCTGATCGACTTCGCCCTAGGCGACACGGGGGCCTTTGCGGGCCACTCGCCCGAACCGCTGGCTCGAGCCGTGCAGCGTCGGATCGCCACGTTGGGCGGTGTAACCACAATGATGCCCACGGAGGATGCCGAATGGGTGGCGGCCGAGATGACACGTCGATTCGGACTCCCTCAGTGGTCGTTCACCCTTTCGGCCACCGACGCCAATCGCTGGCTGTTGCGATTAGTGCGTCTCGCCACCGGTCGCCCGAAAATCTTGGTCTTCTCCTACTCCTATCACGGCAGTGTCGACGAAACCTTTGTTGTCGTCGGTCCTAACGGCGAAGCCGTCTCACGACCCGGCAATGTCGCTCCAGCTGTGGACCCCAGTACCACGACCCGGGTCGTGGAATTCAACGACCTCGAAGGTCTGCGACGAGAACTGGCGCACGGCGACGTGGCGGCCGTGCTGACCGAGCCGGCCTTGACCAACATCGGCATTGTGTTGCCCGAACCGGGATTTTTAGAGGGCGTACGGGAGGCCTGTGACGAGACCGGCACCCTGCTCATTATCGACGAGACCCACACCTTCTCGGCCGGCCCCGGGGGAGCTACTCGCTCAATGAACCTGCGTCCGGACGCCATCACGATCGGCAAGTCCTTAGGTGGAGGGGTGCCCTGTGGCGCCTACGGGCTGAGTGCCGAGCTAGCACGACGAGTTCAGGCCAACGTCTCGGCCGGGGCCGACATCGTCGACGTGGGTGGTGTTGGTGGCACCTTGGCCGGCAACGCCCTCTCGCTGGCCGCGATGAGAGCCGTGTTGGGTGAAGTCCTGACGGATGAGGTCTTTCCCGGCATGATCGATCTCGCCACTGAATTCACGGCCGGTGTCCAAGCCACGATTGATCGGTACGACCTGGCGTGGTCCGTCTCGCAGCTCGGCACTCGTTGCGAGTATCGGTTTGCCAACCCGGCCCCGACCAGTGGCGGCGCCTCGGCCGAGAGCTACGACGCCGAACTGGAGGACTACCTTCACCTAGCCTGCGTCAATCGCGGAGTCCTGTTGACGCCATTCCACAACATGGCCCTGATGTGCCCGGCGACGACTATGGCTGACGTGCAACGCCACCACGAGGTCTTTGCCGAGGTGGTGGGAGCCCTCTTTACCTGAGTTGGCTTCAGGTTCGTAGAATGGTTGCATGTCGGCCTTCGTAGATTCGGCGCAACTGCACGCCAAGGCCGGAGACGGTGGCGCAGGATGCGTAAGTTTTCGCCGTGAGGCCCACGTGGCCAAGGGCGGTCCCGATGGCGGTGATGGTGGCCGTGGCGGCGACGTCTGGCTCGTAGCAGACCACAATCAGGCCTCGCTCCTCGGATTTCGCGATCACCCCTTCCATCGGGCGACTGATGGCGAGAACGGGACCTCGAAGCGCCAGCACGGTTCTGGCGGTAAGGACATCTACGTCAAGGTGCCGATTGGCACTGTTGTGACCACCATGGACGGCGAGGTCATTGTGGACCTGGCCGGACCCGGCGACACCTGGCGGGCCGCCGAAGGTGGCATGGGCGGCCAAGGCAACAATCGTTTTCTTTCGAACCAGCGACGCGCCCCCGCCTTTGCCGAGCAGGGCGAATACGGCGAAGAGCGTTGGTACAACTTGGAGCTCAAGCTGCGGGCCGACGTCGCCTTGATTGGTTTCCCCAATGTGGGCAAGACCACGCTCATCTCGCAGATCTCCAAGGCCCGGCCCAAGATTGCCGACTACCCCTTCACCACGCTCGTGCCGAACCTGGGAGTCGTGCGCTACGGCGCCCGTCCCGACCGGTCTGACGGGGGAACTGAATTTGTCGTGGCTGACATTCCCGGACTCATCGAAGGCGCGGCCGAGGGCCGTGGACTGGGTCACGACTTTCTGAAGCACGTGGAGTACGCCCGTGTTCTCTGCGTCATGTTGGACATGGCGCCCGATGTCGTTATCTCCCCAGAAGAGCAGCTCCGTGTTTTGCTACGCGAACTCGGTGACTACCAGCCCGACATGTTGGATCGTCCTCGCATCATTGTGGGGTCGCGCGCTGACCTCGGCCCCGACACTGAATTGCCCGCCGGCGTGGTGCCACTCTCCTCGGTGACCCGAGAAGGCATTCCCGCGCTGGTCTCCAAAATGGCAGAACTGGTCGACAGTGCCCGACGTGACGAAAAGCAGCGGGCTAGTCACGAAGTCGTGGTGCACCGTCCTGTCGTGGAAACCGTGCGCGTCGAGCGAATCCGTCCGAACGAATGGGAAGTTGTCGGCCGCCCCGCATTACGGGCCGTTCGCTTTCAAGACCTCACGAACGACGAAGCGTTGGCCGAAGTGGTCCGCCGCTTGAAGGACCTCGGGGTCGACCGCCTTTTGAACCGTGCCGGGGCCGTCGACGGTGACCAGGTAACCGTGGGGCAGCTCTCGTTTGAGTGGTTCCGCGACGCCGCAACATCCGGGTTGGACCGTGGGGATCACCACCGCGCCACTCGCCGCGAGCGACTGGCCCGACAGGGCAAGTTGAATGAACACGACGATTTCGATGATGAGTGATGTTGTTGTCATAAAAATCGGCACTTCGTCGGTGACGACGAAGGAGGGCCGCATCGATGTTGAGGTGCTCGCCAACGTCGGCGCCGGAATTGCGCAGCACCTTCGCAACGCTGGTCGCGTCGTGCTCGTCACTTCGGGCGCGATAACGGCCGGTTGGTCGGCCGTGGGTCGTGGAGCCGCCCGCCCGACTGACGCCCAGACCCTGCAGGCCGTTTCGGCGGTGGGTCAACCACTCTTGATGGACGCCTGGCGCACAGTCTTCGCCGAGCACGACCGGCCGGTGGGACAGGTCCTGTTGGCCCCACACGACTTTGCGGATCGTTCGCAGTATCTGCACGCCCGCGGCACTATTGAGGCCCTCTGGGGTCTCGGCATCGTGCCCATCGTGAACGAAAACGACGCCGTGGCCGATGAGGAAATTCGTTACGGCGATAACGATCGTCTCGCCGCACTGGTGGCCAACTTGGTCGGGGCCACTCGGCTCATTTTGCTGACCGACACGCCCGGACTGTTGACGGGTGATCCCCGGTTAGACCCCAACGCCACGCTGATTGCCGAAGTGCAGACGCTCGACGATGAAATAACCTCCGCCGCCTCGGGCTCGACGTCCGGCGTCGGTTCCGGTGGCATGGCCTCCAAGGTGGCCGCCGCCCGCATGGCGCAGTGGTCGGGTGTAACTACGGTGATTGCTCCGGCCCGCGAGGACCGCGTCGTGGAGCGGGTTCTGGACGAAGAGATTGGCCTGGGGACTATCGTGCGGCCGCGCAGCGAACGGCTTAGTGCTCGCAAGGCCTGGATCGCCTTCGCCCTGCCTACTAAAGGTTCCCTCGTTGTCAATCAGGGTGCCGTCGAGGCACTCGAACGGGATGGTCGCAGCCTGCTCGCCGTCGGGGTAGTGCAGACCACGGGACAGTTCAATGCCGGTGAGGCCGTCGAGCTGTACTCCGAAGAGGGGCGCCTAATTGCCAAGGGCGTTGTTCGGGTGAATCACGACGCATTAGGCGAAGCCGATGTCGTCGTTCATCGAGACGAACTGGTTGTGCTGGTTTAGGGCGCAGCCGCCCTTGGCTACGCTAAAACAATGACCCTGGCATCACTCCACGTCCAAGCGAACGATGTTCGCGCGGCCGCGAGAGTTATGGCCACTACCGACGATCAGGTTCGTCGCGATGTTGTCTCAATGGTGGCCGATCGACTGGCCCAGCGTGTCGACGCGATCTTGGCCGTCAACGCTGCCGAAGTTGCCGCCTACGACGGCGAAGCGGCCGGTCTCGACCGACTCACCCTCACCGCGGCACGCATTGAGGGCATCGTCTCGGCCCTACGCGCCATTGCGACCCTTGATGATCCGCTGGGCGAGGTCGTTGAATCGGGTCGTCGGCCCAATGGTCTCGAAGTCTCTCGTGTCCGCGTGCCACTCGGCGTCGTCGGAGTCATCTACGAGAATCGTCCCAATGTCACAATGGACGTGGCGGCCCTCTGCCTCCGGTCTGGTAACGCCGCATTCTTGCGAGGCTCCTCAACGGCCCAGCAAACGAATCTCGCCCTCGTGAGTATCTGGCATGAAGTGTTGCGTGAGTTCGCGCTGCCGACTGCCGCAGTCTCGCTGGTCGCCGACACCTCACACGAAACGGCCGCGGCCTTTATGGGGCTCGTCGGTACCATCGACTGTCTCATTCCTCGAGGTGGCCCCCGTCTTATTGCGGCGATGCGAGAGCACGCCCGGGTGCCGTACGTTCTCGACGGCGATGGCAACTGTCACGTCTACGTGGACAGTGACGCCGATCTCTCGATGGCGGCCGAGATAGTTCGCAACGCCAAAATGTCTCGCCCCGGTGTCTGCAATGCCGCTGAATCACTTCTGGTGCACGCCGCAATCGCAGATTCGTTTATCCCCGCGTTGACGACGATTTTGCCCGGCGTAGAGATTCGAGGCGATGAAGCGGTTTGCGCCCGTCTGCAGACGGCAACCCCGGCAACCCCAGAAGACTTCGCCACGGAGTTTCTTGGTCCGATTATTTCAGTCGCCGTAGTGGGCTCGATTGACGAGGCCATCGCTCACGTGGCGCAGTTCGGTACGGGTCATTCGGAGGCCATCGTCTCGCGAGACCCCGTCGCCCAGCAGCGTTGGATTCGCGAAGTCGACGCAGCCGCAGTCGTCGTGAATGCCTCTACTCGTTTTATTGACGGGGGCGAACTAGGTCTCGGCGGAGAAGTGGGCATCTCAACACAGAAGCTCCACGCTCGCGGGCCCATGGGTTTAAAAGAGTTGACTTGCGTTAAGTGGGTCGTTGTAGGAAAGGGACATGTCAGATGAGTTCAATTGATCCACGTCAGGAGCTGGCCGACCGATTGGGCCTGGCCGAAGTGCCACCGGCTCGATTCGAGAACGTCGCCGAAGTTATTGAGAAGCTTCGTCAAAACGACTACCTCTCCGATGAGGCGATTGCCTCGGTGACGTTTTTGGCCGACCGGCTGGCCAAGCCAGTCCTCGTCGAAGGACCCGCGGGAACAGGAAAGACGGCCCTCGCCAAGGCCGTCGCCGATGCAGTCGGCGCGCGCCTGATCCGACTGCAGTGCTACGAAGGACTCGACGAATCCAAGGCCCTCTACGAATGGAACTACCGCAAGCAGTTGCTCCGCATCCAGGCTGGTCGTAGTGAGTCCAGTACTGAGGACTGGTCGGCCCTCGAAGAGGACATCTTCGCTGAGGAGTTTCTCCTCACCCGTCCTCTGCTGGAAGCGATTTCAGCGACCGAGCCCGTCGTCTTGCTGATTGACGAAATCGACCGTGTCGAGCTCGAGACCGAGGCGTTGCTCTTGGAAATTCTCTCGGAGTATCAAGTCTCCATTCCCGAACTCGGCACCGTCAAGGCCAAGCAGATTCCGATGGTCTTTTTGACCTCGAACAACACCCGCGAACTCTCCGAAGCGTTGAAGCGCCGCTGCCTCTACCTCTACGTCGGCTACCCCGATGTCGAGCGCGAGCGGGACATCATCATTTCGCGGGTCCCCGGTATCTCGACGGCCCTCGCCGAGCAGATTGCCCGCGTGGTGCGTTCGTTGCGGAACTTGGACCTCAAGAAGGCCCCATCGGTCTCAGAAACGCTGGACTGGGCGCGCACCCTGGTGCTCTTGGGTCGCGAAGAGATTGGTGAGGCCGATGCCGTCGCCACGCTGCACATCTTGCTCAAGTATCAAGCTGACCTCGAAAAGGCCACTAAGGAATTAGTGGGCCGAGGCAAGGCTCTTGCGTAATCTTCTCGGCGAGTTCATCGTCGAACTGCGAGCGGCCGGACTACCGGTATCGATGTCTGAACACGTCGACGCCGCACGGGCACTCACGGCCATTGATATCTCGGATCGCGACATGGTGAAGGCCTGCCTGGCCGCAACACTGGTTAAGAATGGCGATCACATGCCCGTCTTTTCGACGGCCTTTGACGTGTACTTCTCCAACCGCCACGCCAGTGGGGCCGACCTCGGCGAGATGGATGAAGAGTCAAGTAACGCTGACGAGACCAAGGGTGACGACCCTAACGCCACCGGTATGCGTGGTTCGGGTCGCAGCCGGGGCATGGGCGGCGGTGGAGGTTCCTCCATGTCGGCCGAAGAGTTGGCCGAGATGCTTTTTAAGGCCATGCAGTCCAACGACATGAACTCGATGCGCTCGGGTGCTCGCGAGGCTGTTGATCGGTACGCCGGTATGGAGCCCGGTCGCCCGGTCGGCGGCACCTACTACCTCTACCGCACGTTGCGAAATCTCGATCTCGACACCCTGATGGACCGATTGATTGCGGCCGGTACCAAGGCGGAGGCTGACGGCCTCGAAGAGCGACTCGTCAAAGACGAGGCCAAGGCCAAAGTGGAGGCGCTCAAAGCCGCCATCGAAGCAGAAATTCGAGAACGACTCGTTGACGATCGCGGGGCCGAAGCGCTCGGCAAGAGTGTGCGCAAGCCTCTCCCCGAAGACATTGACGTGATGCACGCCAATCGCGACGAAATGGCCCAGCTGGAACGGGCGCTCAAGCCGCTCAGTCGTAAGCTGGCCACCCGTTTGGCGCGCCGTCGACGCAAGCGTCGTCGTGGCCCGATTGATTTGCGCAGCACCGTTCGTCGAAGTCTCTCCACCGGTGGCGTGCCCATCGATCTACGCTTTAAGCCACCTCACCCCGCCAAGCCGGAGATTGTGGTCATTGCCGACATTTCTGGATCGGTGGCCTCATTCGCTCGATTCACGCTGCACATGGTCCACGCCATCTCGTCCCAGTTCTCCAAGGTGCGTAGCTTCGTCTTCGTCGACGGACTAGATGAAGTGACGCATCTCTTTGAGGAGAGCGACGATCCGGCTGAGGCCGTGGCCCGCATCAACTCGGAGGCCGACGTGATTGCTTTCGACGGTCACAGCGACTACGGTCGCGCCCTCTTGGTCTTCCACGAGAAATACGCCAGCACAATTAATAAGCGCACCGCTGTCTTGATTTTGGGTGACGCTCGAAACAACTACCACCAGGCACACGCCGAAGTGTTGGCTGACTTGAAGTTCCGGGCCCGCAACGTCTACTGGCTCAACCCCGAACCTACGAGTTACTGGAATAGCGGTGACTCGGTGATTCGCGAGTACGCCCCATACTGCGACAAAGTGGTGGAGTGTCGGAGTCTGCGCCAGTTGGAGGCCTTCGTCGGAGATCTGGCGTGAGTTCAGATCCGGTGCTGCCACCCGCGGGAATACGTCAGCGAGGACCCGCTGTTTCTGGAACCCAGCTCATGTTGATTCGACACGGGGAGAGCGTTGCTAATAGTGCCGGCGTGGCCGGGGGAGTGGTCGGCGACGGTGGTCTGACTCCGCTGGGTCGACTTCAGGCACGAACGTTATCTACGCGATTAACTATGACTGGTGAGCTCGATGCGGCGAGCGCTTTCTATACCTCGGTTCTTCCGCGGGCACGGGCGACGGCTGAGTTGATCGCCCCATCTCTCTCACCCACCCTCACGCTAGTTGAGGCCGAAGATATTGATGAACTACGAGTAGGGGAAGGCGACGGTCTCGGCTGGGCTGAATTCACCGAGCGCTTCAACCCACCGGATTGGGATATCAATCCCCACGTAGAGAATGCTCCGGGCGGTGAGTCCCTCCTGTCGTTCTATGAACGTGTAACCAAGGCCCTAACGACATTGGCTGAACGGCATCTCGGTCAGATGGTCGTGATTGTCTGCCACGGCGGCGTCATTGAACAGGCTGTGAAGTGGTCGCTCGGTCTCGAGCCCAGTCGCCGTCTGCAGCCCCGCATTGAACATTGCTCCATCACGGAGATTGAAGTGCGGGGCGAGTATCGACGACTCCTGCGCTTCAACGATCAATCGCCACTGCCGAACCATTAGTTCGCGGCAGGAGTCTGGCCCGGCGGTGCAACTAGCGCTGGCTGAGGTACTCGGCTACGTGGAAGGCCAGGTCCAACGACTGCGAAGCGTTGAGGCGTGGATCACACATTGAGGTGTAGTTAAGACCGAGATCCTTTTCGGAAAGACCCATGCCACCGCCGAGACACTCGGTCACGTCGTCACCGGTCAGTTCGATGTGTAGACCACCGGCCCACGTCCCGAGGGATTGGTGGATGTTAAAGAAGGAACGGACTTCGGCCAAGATGTCGTCGAACCGACGAGTCTTAATGTCGCCCGTGGTCGTGAAGGTGTTGCCGTGCATCGGGTCGCAGGTCCACACGACCGACAGGCCGGCATCCTTCAGGGCGCTGATCTGTGCGGGCAGTTTGTCTTCAATCAAGTCTCGGCCCATGCGGGAAATCAGCGTGATGCGGCCGGGAATGTTTTCAGGGTTCAACTTCTCGACGAGTGCGACAGTCTCTTGAGGCGTGAGGTCAGTACCGACCTTCATACCGAGAGGGTTGCCGACGCCGCGGAGGAACTCCACGTGCGCTCCGTCGAGCTGGCGCGTGCGATTCCCGATCCACAGCATGTGGGCCGAACAGTCGAACCAGTCGCCGGTGAGCGAGTCGCGACGAGTCAAGGCTTGCTCGTAGGGGAGAATGAGGGCTTCGTGGCTGACGTAGAAGTCAACTTCGTGGAGATGGCTTTCGCGACCGAGGTCGATGCCGCAGGCGGCCATAAAGCGCAAAGCCCGTTCAATGTCGTCAGCGACGACGGCGTAACGCTGGCCCATTGTCGAGTCGGCGACGAACTCCTGATTCCACGCGTGGACACGAGCGAGATCAGCGAAGCCACCCTTGGTAAAGGCCCGCAACAGATTGAGCGTGGTGGCGCTCTGGTGGTAGGCCTGCACTAAACGAGCAGCGTCGGGTCGTCGCGCTTCTGGGGTGAAGGGTTCGTCGTTAACAATGTGACCACGGAACGCTTCGAGCGAAACGCCATCGATGGTCTCAATTTCCTTACTACGAGGCTTGGCGAACTGACCGGCGATACGTCCCACTTTGACCACAGGAACGCCGGAGGCGTACGTGAGGGCTACGGCCATCTGCAAGATGACTTTGAGCTTGTCGCGAATGGCGTCGGCGCCGGCCACGTGGAACGACTCGGCACAGTCGCCAGCTTGGAGGAGAAATGCCTGGCCGTTGGCGACGTCGCCGAGTTGGGCCGTTAGTCGTCGGGCTTCACCGGCGAACACGAGCGGGGGTTGGGCGACGAGGGCGGCCTCGGCGGCCTCGAGCTCGACCATTGATGGCCAGGCCGGCTGCTGGAGCGCTGCATGCGAGCGCCACGAGGTGGGATTCCAGTCCGACGTGCCGTTATTCATCTTCCTAGCGTAGAGGAACGGGTCGAGCGAGGAAAGTCCGCCTTCTAGTGTGTGAAGGTGACGTTACGTCGAGTCGGACTCTTTGGGGGCACCTTTGACCCCCCGCACCTCGGACACGTAGCCGCCCTGAGTGACGCCTGGGCGTCGGGCTCCTTTGACGAAATCGTGGTCACTGTCGCGGGTGACCCGTATCTGAAGTCGAATGAGGGCGCGATAACGCCGGCTAGCCGCCGTCTGGCAATGGCCGAAGCGGCCTTCGCCGAACTGCCCGGGGTCCGTGTCTCGGATATGGAGATCCGACGGAGCGGTCCGACGTACACAATCGATACGGCTCGAGAGCTCCTCACCGCCGACGTGACGCTGACTCTAATTATCGGCGCCGACGTCGTTCCTCAGCTCGCTCGTTGGCGGGAGTCCGAGACGCTCGCCTCGTTGGTGATGCTCTACGTCTTGCCGCGAGGTGACGAACTGGTGAAGATTCCGGCCGGCTGGCAGGGGACTATCGCCTCGATGGAGCCCGTTGACCTCTCGAGCACATTTACCCGTGAGCGCCTAGAAAATGGGGAAAATCCCCATGGTTTGGTGCCCGAAGCGGTAATTCCCCTGCTCTAGACCCCCCGCGGGTAGCCTGTGAGCACGATGGCAGTTCGAATTCTCGACCTGACGGAGACGGATCGACCCCCCTTACGGGTCGTCGAAACCGTAGTTTCCCGGCGCGACCTGCGCCGTATTCGTCATCGTTGGGAAATCCTGGGCCTCAGTCTGCTCATTGTTCCCTTCCTCGTCACGTTGGTGTCACTCGGGGTCTCGCACTGAAACCCGAAACGTCGGCCGCCCCACTGCCCGTGTGGCCCATTCCTGCTTCGACCCACGAACTGCTCCAGGCGGCCGTGGCCGGTGCCGCCGAAAAGATTGGCCTGAATACCACCGTCCTCTACTGCGGCCAACTGATTGACGCTTTTGACGCCCTGGTCATCGTGTCCGGCCGCAACGACCGCCAAGTCCGGGCCATTGCTGAAGAGATTGAACGGCTCGCCCAGCTCATGGGGCGCAAGCCTCTGCGCGAAGAGGGCTGGAGCGACGGTCGCTGGGTGGCTCTGGACTACGGCGATGTCATCGTGCACGTCTTTGAGGAAGAGGCTCGGGAGTACTACGACCTCGAGCACCTCTGGAGCGCCGCTCCGATCTACCGCCCCTAGGGCGCAGCACTGTCAATCGTCAGAGTGCGACCATTGGCCACATCGGTCACGTTTAGCGTTTCTATCCCGTAGTTGTCCCGCATTGTCGCCACGAGTTGCTCCATCGCGGCCATGGCGTTGACAGTGTCCCCAGAGTGAAAGCCCGCGGTAATGAAGATGGTGGCCTCACTGCCACGAACGACCGCCCTGCTCATTGCAATCGTTGGGGAGAGGGCCGTCGAGAGCCCAGAGGGAACGTTGAGCGCCAGCCGCTTGACCAGCGTCGAAATTGTCAGCGGGGCGGGAATACGTGCTGTTCGCCGAACGAGCTGGTGTTCGGCATCGTAGAACCACAGGGAGACCGTTGCCGACTGTTTCGTGCCGGCACCGTTGAGAAGGCCCGATGGCACTTCCACGGAGTTAACGGTTCGGGGTGACGGATCGGTCGGTACCAAGGTGCAGGCGCTGAGGAGAAGGGCGGCGAGCAGCGCGAGGGCCGGCGTGCGGAGACGGCTCATTCCGAACCAGCTTCGACGGTTGGTAGCCAGACGACCATGCGGCAGCCGCCGAGCGGGGACTCGGTGATGGTGACTCGACCGGCAAATCGCTTGACGTGCTCAGACACGAGGGCCAGACCGAGGCCCGTACCGTGGGCATTGCCGCGACGGGAGGCCCCGCTGCCCCGGTAGAAACGCTCAAAAACTCGCTCTCGTTCGGCGGGGGCGATACCGGGCCCGTTGTCATCGACGGCTACTTCGACACCACCATCGTTCGCGAGCAAGGTGACGGTGACCTGCCCTTCGCCGTAGCGGTAGGCATTTTCGAGGAGATTGGTGATAACCCGTTCGAATCGCCGACGGTCTACTGAGACGTAGCACTCGCACGGCAGCTCGGAGTTAAGAGTGGTAGGGGGGAGTTGGTGTCGCCGTGTAGCCGACATGACGCACTGGCTGACTAGTTCGTTCAGCGGCAGTACTTCGTTAACCAGGGCGTCGGTTCCAGCGTCGGTCTTGGCAATATCGAGGAGATCTTCGACCAGAGCCTGAAATGTGGCCACATCGGTTGTCAGGAGTGAGAGGGCCTCACGAGCGTCGGGGTGTAGGTCGGCCTCGTGGAGTCGTAAGACCTCGGCCGACATTGCCAGAGTGGTCAGCGGGGACCGCAGTTCGTGGCTCACGTCACTCGCGAATCGTGCGTCCCTATCGAGGCGACGAACGAGTTGTTCCACCATTTCGTTAAAGGCCGCGGAGAGGGTTGCCACTTCACTGTGCGGCGCATCGCTCGGCAGGCGTACGGCCAAGTCGCCCTCGGCTACGAGTCGAGCTGCTTGGGCGGTGTCAGCCAGCGGGGCCAGCGCCCGACGAGTTGTGCGGCGTCCGGCGTAGGCCCCAAGGCCGCTGGTGAAGAGGGTGCCAAGCGCCACGATGCCGAGGAGACGATTCAAGGTGCCGTTCAAGTCGGCGAGTTCGCGCCGCTGGAAGTAGGTGGCGCGAACGGCCGGGAGGGGGACCGCAATTATGAGGACCGGCACATTGCGCTCAATCACCACCTGACGAATCACCTCGGTACCCGACCCGCGGAATGCGGCGGGAATGGTTTCGGGGTCCGCCACGGTCGTGCCCTCGATCCACGTTGAGCCCAAACGAACCAGGGAGGAGCTCGTCGTAGCCGCGTCCAGTGACGTGAGGAGCGAGGGGAGTGAGGCCGGGTCTTGCGATAGCGCACTTCGCACGAGGGCGGCGTTCACGTAGGCCTGCTGGAGGTCGCTGGCCTGACGGGAGACGACGATGATGTGGCGAACGCCGAAATATGTCAGACCGGCGAAGATGGTGCTAAGGACGGCTGCGCCCACCGCGAAGGTCCACGTCAGACGGCCACGCAGCGAGCGAGTGGCCACTAGAGGACCAACTTGTAGCCCTGGCCACGCACCGTGAGTATGAAGGTGGGTGTGGCCGATTCGGGCTCAACCTTGGCGCGCAGGCGTCGCATATGTACGTCGACGAGTCGGCCGTCGCCGAAATAGTCGTAGCCCCAGACGTGCTCAAGGAGATGCTCTCGGGACAGGACGCGACCGTTAGCACCGGCCAGTTCAGTGAGCAGCTTGAACTCCGTGGCCGTCAGATGAATCTCGGTGCCGTCGGAGCGAAGCACAGTTCCCTCTTCGGGCGTAATTCGAAGATCGCCCATCGTGAATGCGGCCCGACCCGTTGGGCGACGACGAAGGTGGGCTCGGACACGTGCAAGCAGTTCGCGGGGCACGAAGGGCTTTTTGACGTAGTCGTCGGCCCCGGCTTCCAGCCCTTCCACGACATCGGCCGTGTCGTCGCGAGCCGAAACGATGATGACCGGAATGTCAGACGTCGTTCGAATGTGGCGGCAGGCCTCGAAACCATTGGCCCCGGGCAACATCAAGTCGACGATGGCGATGGCGGGCGTCTGGCGATCAAACATCGCGATGCCATCTTCGGCGCTGGCGGCAGCATCGACCACGAACTCCTCTCCCTCAAACATCAGGCGAAGCGCGGTGCGGATACGGTCATCGTCTTCGATAATGAGAATCCGTGCCATAGAGCCAAATCCTACGGCCTGGCGAGAAGTGACCGAGTGGTCTCGTTAGCCTTGGCACGTGTCTAGAAACGGGGTCGAACTACCAGCGCTGTGGCGCGCTCAGGATTTCGCGACCCGCCTCCACGCCGCCAATCGATCGCCCGAAACGGTACGGGCCTACCTCGGTGACTTGGAACTGTTCATCTCGTGGTCGCTGGAGCAGGGCTATGAGAATCCCGACCGGATCACCCGCAAGGAGCTTCGGGACTACGTCGGCTTCTTGACCCGCCGGGGCGATCAGCGCACCTCGACGGCCCGACGCGTGGCCACGGTGCGCAACTACTTCGCGTGGCTGGTACACGAAAACATCCTGGAAACCAGCCCAGCGACGGGGCTCAAGACCCCCAAGCCTCCCAAGAAGCTGCCGGAGCTCGTGGTGCGCGAGCAGCTCGATGAACTGCTGGATGGCGATTGGGGCGACGACCCTAAGGCCATTCGCGATCGTGCCATCTGCGAAATCCTCTACGGGGCCGGGCTGCGAGTCAGTGAGCTCTGTGGACTCGACCTGGACAGTATCGATGAGCCCTCCGGCCTGATTCGGGTAACGGGTAAGGGCAACAAGGAGCGAGTCGTCCCCCTGCACGCCACCGCGTTCGCCTCGCTGGCCATTTGGCGCCAGCAGGGTCGAGCCTCAATGATGGGGGACCTCTCGCCCGGGGCGGCCCTGTTTTTCAATGGGCGAGGCAAGCGATTGACCCCCCGAGACGTTCGTCGGATTCTGGATGGCCGTATCGGCCAGGGGCACATCCACCCCCACGCCCTCCGCCACACCTACGCCACCCATCTCCTCGAGGGCGGGGCCGATTTGCGGGTCGTCCAGGAGCTGCTGGGTCACGAAAGTCTTACGACCACCCAGATTTATACCCACGTCTCGAAATCTCGCCTGCAAAACGTGCACCGGACGACCCACCCACGGGGGTAGGGGTCTGGTCCGACTATCATGAAAAGGCCTTCCACAAGGGAAGGTACTGAGTCTCACCCGACTTTTCGTACGGTCGTCACGCGAGTGACGTTCGGTCGGGGTGGATCAACCGAACGAAAGGAATCACCGTGGCACTTGTCACTTTGAAGGAATTGCTGGACGCTGGAGTTCACTTCGGCCACCAGACCCGTCGTTGGAACCCCAAGATGCGTCGTTTCATCTTGGGTGAGCGCAACGGCATCTACCTAATCGACCTCCGTAAGACCCTCGCGGGTATTGAAGAGAGCTACACGTTCATTCGCGACCTTTCCGCCAAGGGCGGCATTGTCTTGTTCGTGGGCACCAAGAAGCAGACCCAGGGTCCCATCGCGGACTACGCGACGGCCTGTGGCATGCCGTACGTCAACCAGCGTTGGCTCGGTGGCATGCTCACCAACTTCTCGACCGTTGTCGGTCGCGTGAAGCGCATGGTTGAGCTCCGCGCCATGCGCAAGGCCGGCGACTTCGAAAACATGCCGAAGCGCGAAGCGCTCCGTCACCGCCGTGAACTCGAGAAGCTCGAGCACAACCTCGGCGGTATCTCGAGCCTCGACCGTCAGCCCGACGCCATCTTCGTTATCGACACGAAGAAGGAGCACATTGCCGTGACTGAGGCCCGCAAGCTCGGAATCCCCGTGATTGCGGTCGTCGACACCAACTGTGACCCCGACGTCATTGACTTCGTAATCCCCGGTAATGACGACGCCATCCGCGCCGGCGCACTGCTGTGCCGTCTCGTGGCTGACGCCGTTGTAGAAGGTCGCTTCATTGCGGCCAACCGTCCCCGCGTTGCCGCTCCGGCCAACGCCTAGTCCTACCAACTTTCTAAACAAGGAGAACAACGGTGGCTATCACCGCTAAAGACGTACAAACGCTCCGTCAAGCAACGGGCGTCGGAATTCTGGACGCGAAGCGCGCCCTCGAAGAGAACAACGGTGACTTTGACGCCGCTAGCCAGTGGCTGCGCGTCCAGGGTCTCGCCTCGGCCGCAAAGCGCACCGATCGTGAAAACTCCGAAGGTGCCGTAGCTGTTGTGAAGGACGGCGCACACGCCTCCATCGTGGAGCTCAAGAGTGAGACCGACTTTGTCGCCAAGTCAGACGCCTTTGTTGCTGTCGTTGACGACATGGCCGCTCAGGTAGCCGCTTCTGGTGAAGAGGCCATTGCCGGCTTCAAGGACCAGCTCGAAACCATGCTGACGACGTTGAAGGAAAACATCGAAGTGGGTCGCGTCGTGCGCCTCAGCGCCGATGCCGATGAAGTTATCGAGACGTACCTGCACCAGCAGGCCGGTCGCGGTGTTAACGCCGTTGCCGTTGTTGTCAAGGGTGGTTCTTCCGAGCTCGCTCACGACATCGCCGTGCACATCGCTTTCACGAAGCCCAGCTTCTTGCGTCGCGAGGATGTTCCCGCAGCCGAAGTTGACGCTGAGCGGGCCACCATCGAAGAGATCTCACGGAACGAAGGCAAGCCCGACGCGGCATTGCCCAAGATCATTGAAGGTCGCTTGAATGGTTGGTACAAGGAGCGCGTGCTCTTGGAGCAGGCCTACGTCAAGGACGAAAAGCAGACCATTACGCAACTTCTCGGTAGCGCCAGCATCACGGCGTTCGCCCAGGTTGTAATCGGGGGCTAAGTAGATGCCTCGCCGGGTTGTCCTAAAGATTTCCGGCGAGGCTCTTGCTTCGTCGGCGAGCGACCAAACGATCGACGCCAAAGTCGTCGATTTTCTCGCTTCCGAAATTGCCAAGGCCACCGAATCTGGTGAGCTCGAACTAGCCCTTGTGGTTGGTGGCGGAAACATTTGGCGCGGTGCCAGTGGCGAACTCGCCGGAATGAACCGTGCCAATTCGGACATCATGGGCATGCTCGGCACCATCATCAACGCCCTGGCTCTCCAGGATGCCATCGAGAACCACGGCCGTCAGGCCCGGGTCATGACGGCCATCAACATGGACCAGGTGGCCGAACCCTACATTCGCCGCCGGGCAGTCCGCCACCTTGAAAAGGGCCGCATCGTGATTTTCGCGGCCGGAATGGGTAACCCGTACTTCACGACCGATACTCCAGCGGCCCAGCGGGCCGCCGAGATTGAGGCCGAGATTGTTCTGAAGGGCACCCACGGTGGGATTGACGGCGTCTACTCCGAGGACCCTAAGAAGAATCCCAACGCCACCAAGTACGAAACGATCAGCTTTGACGAGACTATTCAAAAAGAGCTACGCGTCATGGACCTCACTGCCATCACGTTCTGCAAGGACAATGGTCTACCGATTCGAGTGTTTGACCTGATGAAGACGGATAATTTGCGTCGCGCCCTCGCCGGCGAAGCCGTGGGTACGCTGGTTAAGTAATGGAACACGAACTTATTGAACTCGTCCTCGCCGATACGCGCGACCGCATGGTGAAGGCCATGGATCACGTCAAGAGTGAGTTTGCAGCCGTTCGTACCGGTCGAGCCAACTCGGCTCTCGTCGAAAACCTTGAAGTTGAGTACTACGGCGTCATGTCACCACTGAAGCAGCTCGCCAACTTCTCAGTTCCCGAGCCGCGCCTGCTCGTCGTCTCACCATTCGACAAGGGTGCCATGGCGGCGATTGAAAAGGCCATCACCAATGCCGACCTCGGACTTAACCCTTCGAACGACGGCATCGTTATTCGCTTGAACTTTCCCACGCTGACTGAAGAGCGCCGCAAGGACTTCGTCAAGATTGTTCGCGGGAAGGCCGAAGACGGCAAGGTCGCTATGCGCGGTGTTCGACGCCACGCCCGCCAGGAGCTCGAGAGCCTGGAAAAAGAGAAGGAAAACGGCATTTCCACTGACGACATCGAGCGAGTCGAGAAGGTTCTCGACAAGATGACGCAGGACGAAGTCGCAGCAATCGAATCACTGCTGGCGCATAAGGAACAGGAACTCCTTGAAGTCTGAGGACCCCACCAGCAACGATCTTCCAACGGGGGAGATGCCAGCCATTCGGCCAGCTGACTCTCGCGTGACGATTACCGGTGCTGAAGTGGCGGCCGAGGCGGCCGGTATTCCGGTTCCCACGCCGACCGTGGACCCCGAAACGCTGTTGCCTCACTGGACTGAGGAGCCGACGGGTCAGATGCCGGCAGTGCTCAAGCGCGACGAGCCGGTGAGCACCGATCCACTCGATCAGATTCCCGCCCCAGTTTGGCGTGAAGACGAGACTGACTACACCGTGCACGATGAGCAGATTGGTCAAATCATCGGCAACGTCGAAGCCGTTGACCCTCTGGACGTAGAGCTCGATGAAGTCGTACCGGTCGAAGTCCCCGTCGTCGAGGCCCCTCGGCCAACGCAATCACGGGCCGAACGTCTGCGTCAGTCAGATCAGAAGCTTCTAAAGAATCGGGCCACCCGTACCGCTCCGCCCAAGGACATCCGTAAGGCGACTATTACGGGCATTCTCGCGGCCCTGGTTGTCGTGATGATCTTCATGGCCGGCCCTATTCCTGTGGTGATTCTCGTCTCGGCCGTTTTGGCTGCCGCGATTGCGGAACTCTTCGCCGCCTTTCGCTCAGCCGGTGCCCGTCCCGCCACATTGCTAGGTGTTCTAGCGACCGTCGCGCTCGCGCTCGGTGCTTACAACCGAGGTGAGGCCGCCCTCTCGCTCGTTACGTTCCTCTTTATCTTCGCGGTCTTCACTTGGTATCTGGCGACGCCAACCAAGTTCGACATGTTGGACGGCCTGGGCGTCACCGTTATCGGCTACATCTGGATTGCCGTGATGGGTTCGTTCGCCATGCTGTTGATCTCGCCCGTCAACTTCCGCAATCGTCACGGTCTGGCATTCTTGATGGGCGCCATCATCGTCACGGTGGCTAACGACACCGGCGCACTCTTTATCGGAAGAATTTTCGGTCAGCGTAAGTTGGCGCCGACCATCTCATCGGGCAAAACGGTCGAGGGCGCTATTGGCGGACTCCTCACTGGACTCTTTTTCGCCGTGGTCGTTTTGCCGCAGATTCACCCTTGGAATTTTGGCGCCGCGGCACTACTGGGCCTTCTCGTTGGCGTGGTGGCACCGCTGGGTGACCTCTTTGAGTCGCTCGTCAAGCGCACGCTCGGACTTAAGGACATGGGCGAAGTCTTGCCCGGCCATGGTGGGGTCGTCGACCGCATCGATGGACTGATCTTCGTGCTCCCCGTGACCTATTACTTGGTCAATATTCTCAACATCGGCTAGCCGTGGCCGCACCAGTCCGCTCGGTCGCGTTACTCGGAGCTACCGGCTCCATCGGCACTCAAACGCTTGATGTACTTCGACGCTCACCGGAGCACTTCAAGCTCGTGGCGCTGTCTGGTGGGACGCGGACGCAAGAGTTAATCGCCATCGCCCGTGAGTTTCAGGTATCGCTCGTCGGAGTGCTGAATGAGAACGATGCGCAACAGGTTGCCGCCGAGCTCCCGGGCGCCGAAGTGGTTGTGGGCGACGATGGCCTCGATGTTCTAGCCCGAAGCGCTGACGTTGTGGTCAACGCCGTTGTTGGTTTCGCCGGCCTGACAGCCACGCTCGCAGCGTTGGATGCCGGCAAGCGATTGGCGTTGGCCAACAAGGAGTCTCTGGTAGCCGCCGCCCCGTTGGTCGACCAAGTGCGCTCCCAGCGTGAGTGCGATCTGGTGCCCATCGACTCTGAGCACTGTGCCATCCATCAGTGCCTAGCGGGTGCCGATCCAGCCGGTGGATATCGCTCAGTAAAGCGGCTCCTCCTGACGGCCTCGGGTGGACCCTTTCGTACGAAGAGCGTTAATGACCTGCAGCACGTGACCAAGGCCGATGCACTCGACCACCCCACGTGGGCAATGGGACCGAAAATAACTATTGACTCATCCACGCTTATGAACAAGGGCCTCGAAGTTCTCGAGGCCGCGGCCCTCTTCGGTATCCCTGTCGATCGAATCGACGTGGTCGTGCATCCCCAATCAATCGTTCACTCCATGGTGGAGTACGTCGACGGTTCGACGCTGGCGCAGCTGTCACATCCGGACATGCGTCTCCCCATTGCGTACTGCCTCGGCCTACCCGAACGCCTGGACCACAGTTGGGGTGCCATCTCCTTCGCCGATGCGTTGACCTTAACTTTTGAGCCACCCAATCGCGAGGCCTTTCCCGCATTGGACCTGGCCTATGAGGCGGGACGGCGCGGGGGAGCGGCCCCGGCCTGGTTGAGCGCGGCGAACGAAGTGGCCGTCGAGGCCTTCCTGCAGGACCGGATTGCCTGGAGTGACATTGTTCCGGTGGTGACGCGAACGCTCGATGCCTTTGACGGGGCACCGCTGACGTCGGTGGAAGAACTTAGGGAGCACGACGGAAATTCTCGGAGAATCGCTGCCAAGATGGTCTCCTCCCTATGAGTACAGAGCCTCGTGCCAGTTGGAAAGAAGTAGCACTGGCCCTCCTGGTCGTCGTGCTGATGATTCGTCTCGGGGGTTGGCTTCTGCCGGCCGTTATCGCCGCCGTACTACTCATGGTGGTCGGTCACGAATTGGGTCACTTCTTAACGGCCAAGTGGACCGGCATGAAAGCCACCGAGTTCTTTGTCGGCTTTGGTCCGCGCATCTGGTCTTTTCGTCGTGGCGAAACCGAGTACGGCATCAAGGCTCTCCCTCTGGGCGGCTACGTCAAGATCACTGGAATGTCATCGCTGGAACAACTCGATGACAGCGACGAGCCTCGTAGTTACCGCGCCCAGAGCTACCCACGTCGCTTACTCGTCGCATCCGCCGGCTCCATCATGCACGTCATCATGGCGTCACTGTTATTGATCATCTCCTATTCAGCCCTCGGCGTTCCCGACAGTTCGAGAATCCAGATCGCCGGTTTTACGGCGTGGGATGGTCACGCCAAAAATGCGGCCCAACTCGCTGGGATTCAGCGGGGTGACGTGGTCGAGCGCATCGCCAATCTTGCCACTGGTCGAGTCACGGTTGTGCACGGTGGCTCGTCACTTATTGACGCCGTGGCCGTCTCCTCAAACGAACCGCTCGAGTTAACGATTCGTCGTGATGGTGCGGTCCGGACCATCACCGTCACGCCGGTCGACGGGCGTACCCTTCACTCCGGTGGCGTGCAACTTGTGGCACCATCACAACCGGCCCACGGGTTTCTAGGCATCTCCCTCGAGAACCCCAACAAGCGAGTCGCCCCCTGGACTGCCGTTCCCACTGTGGCCACCACCGTGGGAACCATGATTAAGGACGCCACGCTCTCGGTGCCCAAAATGTTCTCGCCATCACAGCTCGGCAACCTCTTTCAGAACGTGACCAACAACTCCGTTGGTCAGCAATCGGCCCAAACCGGTGACCGGCCCGTTTCGGGAGTAGGCGCTGTTCGCCTCGCCGTTGAGAGTGCGCACGCTGGACCCCGAGAGTTCATAGCCCTGTTTGCGACCCTCAACATTTTCATTGGTGTCCTGAACATGTTTCCAATGATGCCGCTGGATGGGGGGCTGGTACTGGTGGCCACCTACGAGCGGATTCGCACTCGTAAGGGTCAGCCGCGATACCAGGCCGATCTCAATCGCCTGGCACCCTTTGTTTTTCTCTTCTTGGGACTTCTGGCCTTCATCTTCCTCACCACGCTCTATCTCGACATTGTGCACCCCATAAACAACCCATTTCAGTAGTGCGTCTGAACTCTTGAGCGACACGGCAGAATAGAACTGTGGAAGTCACCTCATCACTCCTAACGCCCCGACGTAAGACTCGTCAGATCTCGGTGGGTAATGTGCTCGTCGGAGGTGATGCGCCCATCACCATCCAGTCAATGACGACGACCAAGACGGCCAATGTCGATGGCACGTTGCAGCAGATCTACGCTCTAGCCGCCGCCGGTGCGGACCTTGTCCGCTGTACCTGTAACGAACAAGAGGCGGCCGAAGGTCTGGCGCAAATCGTTCCCCGTTCGCCCGTGCCGATCATTGCCGACATCCACTTTCACGTCGAGATGGCCCTAGCCGCTCTCGAAGCTGGAGTTCACGGACTTCGCCTTAACCCCGGCAACCTTCGCAAGCCCGAGGAGATCAAGTTGGTGGCCCGCGAGGCCAAAGATCGTGGTGTGCCGATTCGCATCGGCGTGAACGCCGGGTCGCTCCACCCGGACCTCTACGCCAAGTACGGCGGAGCTACGCCCGAGGCTCTCGTCGAATCGGCCCAGATTGAACTTCGTTATTTCCAAGAGGTCGATTTTGATGACGTGAAGATTTCCGTGAAGGCCTCCAGTGTGGCGCTCATGATTGCGGCCTACCGACTCGCGAGTGCCACCTTTGACTACCCACTGCACCTCGGGGTGACCGAGGCCGGTCCCCTGCCCGGTGGGCTCCTGAAGGGTTCTGTGGGTATTGGCACCTTGCTCGCCGAAGGCATCGGCGACACGCTGCGTTATTCGTTGACCGCCGATCCGGTCGAAGAGGCCAAGGCCGGTCGCCAGTTGCTCGAATCCTTAGGTCTTCGCGAGCGCAAGGGTCTCGACCTGATCGCATGTCCTAGCTGTGGTCGAGCGGAAGTAGACGTCATCAAAGTCGCCAACGAGGCACAGCGGGCACTTCAGGAACTGAACTTGCCCATTCAAGTGGCGGTAATGGGCTGCGTGGTGAATGGACCGGGTGAAGCCCGTCACGCCGACCTCGGAATCGCCGCCGGTAAAAAGCGCGGCCACCTCTTCATCAAGGGTCAGATCGTTCGAGTCGTACCCGAAGATGAGATGGTGCAGGCACTGGTGGACGAGGCGAAGAAGCTGGTAGCCGAAGGTGTCGAAGCACGTCTGGCGGCCCGAGATCTCAATGCCGAAAAAGAGGCCGAGGCCGATCGAGCACTCTTGCTCGACGCCAAGGGCGCGGATGCCAATCACGCGAATGAAAAGATCACCGAGATTCGTCGCCGAATCAACAACGTCGAGAAGTAGGATTTCCTTCATTCACTTCGAAGGAGCACCGTGGCACAGCCAGGCGTATTGACCCCTCAAAATGAGGACTTTCCCCGTTGGTATCAAGACGTAGTGGCCAAGGCCGAAATGGCCGACAACGGTCCAGTGCGTGGCACTATGGTGATTCGCCCCTACGGTTACGCCATTTGGGAGCACATCCAGTCCGAGATTGACCGTCGGATCAAGGCCGCCGGAGCCGAGAACGCCTACTTCCCACTCTTCATTCCTGAGAGTTACTTAAGCCGTGAAGCCGAACACGTGGAGGGCTTCAGTCCCGAGCTGGCCGTGGTGACCCATGCCGGCGGCGAACAGCTGAGTGAGCCCATCGTGGTACGACCTACGTCGGAAACGGTGATTGGGGAGTTCATGGCCAAGTGGGTTCAGTCTCACCGGGACCTGCCACTCCTCTTGAACCAGTGGGCCAATGTGGTTCGGTGGGAACTTCGACCCCGCATGTTCCTTCGCACCTCGGAGTTTCTCTGGCAGGAGGGCCACACGGCTCACGCCACGTTCGAAGACGCCGCGGCGTACGCACGCAAGATCCATCACGATGTCTATAACGACTTCATCCAAAATGTGCTCGGCGTACAGGTCTACTTGGGCATTAAGTCCAAGAGCGAGCGATTCGCCGGTGCGACCAACACGATGACGTGCGAAGGCATCATGCGAGATGGCAAGGCGCTCCAGATGGCCACGAGTCACGAACTGGGGCAGAACTTCGCGAAGGCCTTCGACATCAAGTTTCAAGATGAGAGTGGGACCTCGGCCTACTGCTACACGACATCGTGGGGTGCCTCGACGCGTCTCATTGGTGGCCTCATCATGTCCCACGGCGACGACAATGGCTTGGTGGTACCCCCGCGTCTTGCACCCATTCAGGCAGTAGTTCTCGCCGTGCGTGATGAAGAGTCGGTGAATAATGCGGCCGAAGAAATCTCTCGCCAGCTACTGGCTGCCGGTATTCGTGTGCGCACCGATCACGGACGGGGCAGCTTTGGCCGCCGCGTCACTGACTGGGAAATCAAGGGTGTGCCGATTCGTGTTGAGGTAGGTCCTCGCGACCTCGCCGAAGGACTTGTTACCTTGGCTCGTCGCGACACGGGGGAGAAGGTCCAGGTTCGCCTGGAGGAAGCTCCCGCTCGGATTGCGACCATGTTGGAAGAGATTCAGGAATCGATTTTGGCCGGCTCGCGCAGCGCCCTGGCGAGTCGCACGGTCGATGTGTCCAGCATTCCCGAAGCGGCCGAGGCGGCCAATGAGGGATTTGCGCGTCTGGCTTGGGACCTCGTCAAGGGTGAGGGTGAGGCCACGCTACGGACGCAGGCCATCACCGTTCGCTGCCTGCAGCGTGGCGACGGCTCGATGCCCGACAACGAAGACGAGGCCGGCCTGGTGGCCATCGTCGCCAAGAGCTACTAAGACCCAGTAGCGATGGCCCAAAACCCTTATAAAATAAGGGTTTTGGAGAATTAAAGAGCAAAAATGGCGTAATTCTGCTACCATATCTGAAACAGTCCGCTACGGACGATTGGACTCGTAACACGCGGGCCTTGGGCCCGCGTTTTGCTTTGCCGGTCGTCGGTCGCGTGCAACAGAAAGGAGTAGAAAATGGTTGACCTCACCACGCCCATTTCTGCCCTCTTGTTGCCATTGGGACTTGATCTCTACGACCTTGAATTCACGAAAGGCAGTCTCAACGTCACCGTGAATAAAGAGGGTGGGGTCGATGTCGACTCCTTGGCTAAGGCCAATCGGACAATTTCGGAGTGGCTCGACGAAAACGACCCATTCCCGGGCCGCTACACCCTTGACGTCTCGAGCCCTGGTCTTGAGCGTCGTTTGCGCACGGCAACGCACTTCACCACCGCGATTGGCACCACGGTCACTTTGCGCGAAATGCGCAAGGGGGAGGCCACTCGCCGCCTGGAAGGTGAACTCGTCAGCGTCACGGGCAACTCCATTGTTCTGCGTGACAACAATCTCGGCGAGATTGCGATTGAGATCGACAACGTGGAGCGAGCTCGCACCGTCTTTATCTGGGGTGCTACCGCCAAGCCCACCCCCTCCAAAGGTCGTCCCCAAACCAGTTCTAAAGGAAGGAAGTAGTCATGAGTTTTCGTGATGCACTCGGCGCTATGGCGCAAGAGGAAAATATTGATGTAATGGAGCTGCTTAACGCGCTCGCCAACTCGATGCTGAAGGCCTACAAGAAGCGTCCCGACGCGGCCGAAGACGCCGAAGTCGAAATCAACCCCGAGACCGGCGCCATCAAGATCATTGGGCTTGTCCTCGACGCGGAAGGCAACATCACCGACGAGTGGGATGCCACGCCAGCCGACTTTGGTCGCATCGTGGCCCGCAACGCCCGCCAGAACCTGCTTGACGCGATCGCCGAAATTCGCCGCCGTCACATGTACGAAGAGTTCGTGAACCGCGAAGGTGACATTGTTTCGGGCACCGTTCTGCCAGTTAACGAGAAGTTCCTGGACCGGTATACCAAGCTGAACATCGGTAAGGGTGAGGCGATGATGCCTCGTGCCGAGCAGATCAACATTGAGCACTTGACCGAAGGTCAGCGCGTCAAGGTCTACATCGTCGAAGTTCGCAACACCAACCAGGGTCCGTCAATCGTGGTTTCACGGACGCACCCCGCCCTGGTGGCCAAGTTGTTCGAGATCGAAGTACCGGAAATCGCTAGCGGCCTCGTAGAAATCAAGGCGCTGGCCCGCGAACCCGGACACCGCTCCAAGGTGGCCGTGGCCAGTAACGACTCCGACGTTGACCCCGTGGGCGCCTGTGTGGGTGCTCGTGGCTCACGCGTGCGCAACATTACGAACGAACTTCGCAATGAGCGTGTCGACATCGTCCCCTACAGTGATGACCCAGTTGAGTTCATCACTGCCGCCTTGCAGCCCGCCCGCATCCGTGAGGTCATTTTGGATGAAGAGACTGGAACCGCTACGGTCATCGTGCAGGACCAGCAGCTCTCCCTGGCTATCGGTAAGGAGGGCCAGAACGCCCGCCTCGCCGCCCGTTTGACCGGCTGGCGCATCGACATCCGTTCCGATGTCGAAGAGTCTGAAGAGGCCGTTGAGGCCGAAGAGGCTTTGGTCGAAGAGGCTGAGTACGGCGACGTCGAAGTTGAGACGGCCGAAGAGATTTCCGAAGAAGTGGTCGTCGAGACCACCGATGAGGAAGAGGTCACGGAATAACCCCGTTGCGGACCTGCGTCGTCTGCCGTGCCACCAAACCTTCGGGGGAGTTGGTGCGAGTGGGATGCGATGCGGGGCGGTCGTGGTACCTCGGTACCGGAAACGGCCGCGGTGCGTGGTGGTGTCAAACCGGTGAATGCCGGCAAGATGTCCCCGCGGGCCGTCTAGTTCGGGCGCTTCGGCGTCCGATCTCCTCAACAGACAGTGAGGCCATCGCTTCGCTTCTGAACGGAGAGCACCTAGACAGCAGTGGAGTTGTGCGAGACTAGCAACCGTGTTTAACGACTGCGTTAGATACCGATTTGAGGAAGTGTTTTGGCTGCAAAGAAAATTCGAGTACACGAGCTAGCCAAGGAGCTCGGTCTCACGAACAAGGAGCTCCAGGATCTCGCCTCCCGCATGGGAGTCGATGCCAAGAGCGCCTCGTCGTCAATTGAAGATGCACAGGCCGACCGTATGCGTCGTCGTGCCGATGACGAAGGTATTCGTCGTGATGAGCAGCCCGAAGATCCCAAGGCCAAGAAGGCCCCAGTCGCTAAGAAGGCCCCGGCGAAGACCACTGCCGAGCCCACCGCCGAAGTCGTAGAGACACCGGCCGCACCGGTCGCCGAGCAGCCCGCTGTCGAGGCACCGACTCAAGAGCACACTCCCGCCGCCCCCGAAGCTGCCGTCGAGATTCCGACCGAGGACGTGCCTCAGGTAATTCGCACGCGGACCGCCGCTCCGAAGCCCGTCGCCAAGACTGTTTCACCGGAAGGACCGACCACGGTCGCACCGACCCGCCGTCCGAATCCCGGTCAGGCGCCAACTTCTGCAACAGGACGCCCAATCCCACCACCACCCGGTGGCGGTCGTCCACCCATGTCTTCTACTGGTCGTCCGATTCCACCACCACCTGGCGCTCGTCCAGGTGCACGTCCAGCCGGACCTGGTGGTCGCCCCGGTTTCGCACCACGCCCCGGTGGCGCTCGCCCCGGTGCCAGTGTCGGCGGTCGTCCCGTCGGCGGTGGATCGCGTCCCGGTGGACCTGGTGGTCCCGGTGGAGCAGGTGGTGGTTTTGGTGGAGCCCGTCCCGGTGCTCCCGCCGGCGGTCCTGGTCGCGGTGGTCCCGGTGGTCGTGGACCCGGTGGACCTCGTGGTTCACAGCGCAAGTCCAAGGCTCGCCGCAGCTCCAAGGTGGAGGACTTCGAGCCCACCCAAATCACTTCGTACATTCCCAGCACCGCCCCGGTGCCGACTGGCGAAATCATCGTCGAGCGACGTTCGACCGCCAAGGACCTCGGTCCCAAGGTCAACCGCACGGCTACCGACATCATTCGCTTCCTCTTCCTTCAAGGAGAAATGGTCACCGCCTCACAGGGTCTGACCGACGACATGATCGAGCTGTACGCCGCCGAGATCGGCGCCGAAGTACGCCTCGTCGATCCGGGTGAAGAACAAGAAGCGGCCTTGCTCGCCAAGTTCTTCGACGATGACGAAGATGACGAGAAGTACGACGCAGTTCTCCGTTCGCCCGTTGTGACAGTCATGGGCCACGTCGACCACGGCAAAACTTCGCTCTTGGACAGAATTCGTAACACCAACGTGATTGCCGGTGAAGCCGGTGGTATTACTCAGCACATCGGTGCTTACCAAGTGGATTGGAAGGGCAAGTCCATTGCCTTCCTCGACACTCCAGGTCACGAAGCCTTCACCTCCATGCGTGCTCGTGGCGCCAAGGTCACCGACATTGTGATCTTGGTGGTCGCCGCGGACGACGGGGTTATGCCTCAGACCATCGAGGCCATCAATCACGCCAAGGCTGCGGAAGTGCCAATCATTGTTGCGGTTAACAAGATTGACCGCCCTGACGCCAACCCCGATCGTGTCTTGCAGCAAATCGCCGAACACGGTCTCGTTCCAGAAAAGTGGGGCGGCGACACCATCTGTGTTGAGGTCTCCGCATTGCAGGGACTCGGTATCGACGACCTGCTGGAGCAGGTGTTGCTGGTCGCTGAAGTCGGAGAACTCACGGCACGCACCGAAGGCCCCGCCGTTGGTGCGGTCCTCGAAGCCAACCTCGAAGTTGGTCGCGGACCCGTGGCTACGGTCATGGTTCAAAAGGGTCAGTTGAAGTTGGGCGACGCCATTGTGGCTGGAGCCGCTTGGGGCAAGGTCAAGGCCATGATCGACGACAAGGGTCGTCAGATCAAGGTTGCCGGTCCTTCGACTCCCGTTCAGGTGCTCGGATTCTCAGAACCACCGCACGCCGGTGACGAGATGCGCGTGGCGCAAGACCAGGCTCACGCCCGCACCCTTGGTGAGGCTCGTGCCCAGCGGATTCGTATTACCGGACACATCCCACTCGCCAGCACGGGTGCACGCCTGGAGGACCTCTTCGAGGCCATCCAGCGCGGCGAAACGGCCACCTTGAACGTGGTCTTGAAGTCTGACGTGCAGGGTTCGTTGGAAGCCTGCACCGAGTCGCTCCGTAAGTTGGAGCGCGAAGATGTCAAGCTCGTCATCGTGCACCGTGGTGTCGGTGGAATTACTGAGAACGACGTTCAATTGGCGAGCGCCTCGAGTGCCACCATCATCGGATTCAACGTTCGTCCGGACCGCCGCAGTCGTGAAATGGCTGAGCGCGAAGGCGTTCAGATTCGTACGTACGAAATCATCTACAAGCTCATCGAGGAAATCCAAGCGGCCATGCTCGGTCTCTTGGCCCCTGAATTCGAAGAAGTCGTTACCGGCGAAGCCGAAGTGCGTGAAATCTTCCGCGTCCCCAAGCTCGGCGCCATCGCCGGTTGCTACGTGCGCGAAGGTGTTATCACGCGAGGCAGCAAGGTTCGATTCCTCCGCGAAGGTGCCATTATCTGGAAGGGTTCGATCACTTCGCTGCGTCGCTTCAAGGATGACGCTCGTGAAGTGCAGTCGGGCTTCGAGTGCGGTATCGGTCTTTCCGACTACCAGGACTTGAAGGATGGCGACATCATCGAAACCTTCGAGGAGCGCGAGATTCCTCGGACGGCGTAAGTCGTGTCAAACAAGTCTGCCGACAAGCACCCCTATCCACGGAGTGCACGAGTAAACGAGATTCTGCGCGAGGTCATATCTGACGTCGTTGTGCGTCTTGAGGACCTCGATGATCGCCTGGGTCTCCTGACGGTCACTGGCGTCGAGACGACTCCCGATTTGCGCCACGCCACGGTCTACTTCGACTCGCTGACGCCCGAAGCTAAGGCCGCTCTCGAAGATCGACGCGTGCAGATTCAGGGTCAAGTAAACGCTCAGACCAAGATGAAGCGCACGCCGAAGTTGGACTTTCGAATCGATCCTGCGGTTCGTTCGGGTGAATCAGTCGAAGAGATCATTCGTCGACTGCACGCAGAGGATGAGCAGAACTAGCGGCGTCGTACTCGTCGACAAACCGGCGGGTTGGACGAGCCACGACGTAGTCGCCAAGATGCGCGGCATTCTTCGTCAGCGTCGTATTGGTCACGCCGGAACCCTCGATCCCATGGCCACGGGGTTACTGGTTATTGCAGTCGGGCCGGCCACGCGGCTCCTGCGTTTTGCCACCGAGACCGAAAAGACCTACACCGGAACAGTGAAGTTGGGCGAGGCCACTGATTCCCTTGATGCCGAGGGCGTGGTGACCGCCACAGCCCCTATCCCTGATTTGAGTTCATCGGATGCACAAGAGATTGCGACGAGTTTTCTCGGTGCGCAGCAGCAGATTCCTCCGATGGTCTCGGCGATCAAGGTCAACGGCAAGAAGTTGTACGAACTGGCCCGCGAAGGCAAAGAGATAGAGCGCAAACCTCGCGACATTGTGGTCACGAAGTTCGAGATTCGCGAATCGGCACAAGCGGGCTCGTGGGAGTTCGAGGTAACGGTGACTCCTGGAACGTACGTTCGCGTACTGCTCGCCGATTGGGCCGTTCGCGCTGGCACCGTGGGCCACTTAACGGCTCTTCGACGAACGGCGAGTGGCGCCTCCCTCGTCGATGCCGCCTACTCAATCGATTCCCTGCAGGAGGCCGTAAACAAGGGTGAGTCCGTTCTGGCGGCACCCCTCGAGATGACTAAACAGTTTCCGGTCGTTATCGTCGATGACCCTACGGTCATTGCCATTCGACAAGGCAAGACGGTTGCCCTTGACGCCCCAAGGGAGGTTGAGTATCTCAATGCCCTCGATAGCACCGGCGAACTTGTAGCGATTCTGCGCCCCAAGGGGGACCGGTGGCAGCCCGATGTGGTCTTGGCGATCGAGTCCACCACGAAGGACTCGTAAGGTTTTTGTATGCGGGTACACGATGCGGATGAGGCGCGTTCGACACTACGGGGTTCCGTCGTGGCAATCGGCGTCTTCGATGGGGTGCATCAGGGCCATCAAGCCGTGCTTCGCCACGTGGTGAACCTCGCTCGACAGCGTGAACTTGACGCCATCGTGGTGACCTTTGATCCCACTCCCGCCGAGGTTCTTGCCCCCGAGCGCGCTCCCAAGATGCTGGCCACGTTGAGTGATCGCCTACGGGAGTTTGAGGCACTGGGAGTCGACGAGGTTCGCGTCGTACGGTTTTCCAAGGAGGCCTCTCATGAGGAGGCTGTCGCGTTCGTCGATCGCGTTGTCGTGGCGGGATGCGATGCGCGCGTGGTTGTCGTTGGCGAAGATTTTCATTTCGGCCGGAATCGTCAAGGCAATGTGGAGCGACTGCGGACGTGGGGTGAGACTCGTGGCTTCACGGTGAGTCCGGTGTCGCTGGTGGGGGATGAGGCCCACTTCAGCTCGACCCGTGCCCGAGCTCGCATCGCCGCCGGTGAAGTGGCTGAAGCCCAGAGGGTCTTAGGTCGTCCTTTTAACTACCGCAATGTCGAAGTTGTTCACGGTGATGCGCGCGGCGGGGCCGAGCTCGGATTTCCGACGGCCAACATCGACCCGTCACCACGCTTAATCCGCCCGGCCCTGGGTATTTACGCCGGTTTTGCCGATCTTGCTGACGGAGGTCGTTACGCCGCGGCCATTTCGGTGGGTAAGCGTCCTCAGTTCTACGAAGACGGTTCACTGCTGGTGGAGGCCTACCTCTGTGGCTTTTCCGGTGACCTCTATGGACAGTCACTCACGATCTCATTCTTAGAGTTCCTTCGTGGCGAACTGAAATTCGAGACGATCGACGATCTCGTTGAACAGATGCACCGTGACGTAAAGAAAGCTGAAGAGGTCTTCGCTTCGTATCATGAGTAAGGGGAGACCACAACCAAAGGAATACGTATGAGCGAATCAACCATCATCTACACCCACACGGACGAAGCTCCCGCTCTCGCCACGTACTCCCTTCTCCCTATCGTCTCGGCCTTTGCGGCGCAGGCCGGCGTCACGGTGACGACGAGTGACATCTCGCTCGCCGGGCGACTTATTGCCAATTTTCCCGAATTCCTAAGCCCGGACCAGCGCATCGCCGACGATCTGGCCACGCTGGGCAAGGAAGTACTGCTACCTGAAGCCAACATCATCAAGTTGCCAAATATTTCGGCCTCGATTCCACAGATCAAGTCCGTTATTGCCGAGCTGCAGTCCCAGGGTTTTGCTATTCCTAACTACCCCGACAGTCCTGAGACTGACGACGAGCGAGACATTCAGACTCGATACAAGAAGGTTTCTGGTTCGGCCGTTAACCCCGTGTTGCGCGAGGGTAATTCGGACCGTCGGGCGCCACTTTCGGTAAAGAAGTACGCCCAGAAGCACCCTCACTCAATGGGTGCGTGGTCGCCAGACTCCAAGACCAACGTGGCACACATGACCCACGGTGACTTTTTCTCTAATGAGGTGTCGAGCGTCATGCCGTCCGACGACTCGCTCACAATCTCCCTCATCTCCGCGGATGGATCGAGTGCACCCCTCCGCGGACCGCTCGCGGTCCTGGCCGGGGAAATTGTCGACGCCACCAAGATGGAGGCGGCTGCTCTGGACGCCTTTTTGCAGGAGCAAATTGCCCGCGCCAAGTCCGAAGGCGTGCTGTTTTCAATTCACCTCAAGGCAACCATGATGAAGGTCTCGGACCCCATCATGTTCGGCCACGTCGTTCGAGCATTCTTTCCGAAGACGTTCTCCCAGTTCGGGGGCGAAATGGCGAACGCCGGACTCAACCCGAATAACGGACTGGCCGGTATCTACGCCGGACTCGATGCTCTGGCCAATGGCGAGGCCATAAAGGCTTCGTTCGCCAGCGAGCTGGCCGACGGACCGGCCCTGGCAATGGTCGACTCCGATAAGGGCATCACCAATCTGCACGCTCCGAACGATGTGATTGTCGACGCTTCGATGCCGGCCATGATTCGCTCCTCGGGCCACATGTGGAACGCTGCCGGCCAGGAGGCCGACACTTTGGCCGTTCTGCCCGATGCCAGCTACGCCGGTATCTATCAGGTCGCTCTCAATGACTGTCGCCGATTCGGCGCCTTCGATCCCGCGACCATGGGGTCGGTGCCAAACGTTGGATTGATGGCCCAGGCGGCTGAAGAGTACGGCAGTCACGACAAGACTTTCGAAATCCCGCACGATGGCACCGTGGTGGTGACGAATGCGGCCGGTGAGGCCGTTTTCTCAATGCCCGTTGCGCAGCACGACATCTTTCGGATGTGCCAGACCAAGGATGTTCCGATTGCTGACTGGGTCAAGCTTGCGGTAAATCGGGCTCGCCTCACGGGAGACCCCGCCATTTTTTGGCTCGATGAAGATCGAGCTCACGACGCCCAAGTGATTGCCAAGGTTCGTCGCTACTTGGCCGATCACGACACGACCAATCTCCAGATTGACATCATGGCCCCGGCCGACGCTATCGGCATCTCCCTGGACCGTATCCGTAAGGGTCTCAACACCATTTCGGTAACGGGCAATGTTCTGCGTGACTACCTCACGGACCTCTTTCCCATTATGGAACTGGGCACCAGCGCCAAGATGTTGTCGATTGTTCCATTGATCAACGGCGGAGGACTCTTTGAGACTGGTGCCGGTGGTTCGGCTCCAAAGCACGTTCAGCAGTTTGAACAGGAGAACTATCTGCGCTGGGACAGCCTCGGTGAGTTCTTAGCCCTGGCTTCTAGTTTTGAATACCTAGCCCAGCGCACCGGCAACGCCCGCGCCCAAGTATTGGCTGACACTTTGGACCGTGCCACTGGCCGCTTCCTCGACGCCGACCGCTCGCCCGGACGCAAGCTAGGCACGATTGACAATCGTGGTTCGCACATCTACCTCGCTATCTACTGGGCCGACGAACTAGCCCAACAAGGTGCCGACGCCGATTTGGCCAGCAAGTTTGCCGTCATTGCGACGCAGCTCGCCGATGCCGAAGAGAAGATCGTTCAAGAGTTGCTGGCGGTACAGGGGAGTCCTGTGGACCTCGGGGGCTACTTCCGTCCTAATGTCGACAAGGTAGCTGCCGCAATGCGCCCATCGCCCACGTTCAATCAGATTCTCGCCTCGCTCTAAGCGTTGCCCCTAGAGCGTGATGGCTCTCATTACTAAATCTGTCATTACCTCGATGTGCGCTGGTACGTCCAACTCGCCGTCGTAGGGATCAAACTCGGCCGAGAAGCCCCGCAAGGTAAATGGCGCTTCAGCGCCGTGGGCGACCAAGAAGAACAGGCTTCGAGTGGGAATCGGGTAGATGAGCTTCTCGCTACGCAGGCGATCGAGCAGTTCGATTAGCGGACTAATTTGAGGGACTATTGCGGTTTCGAAGATGAAGTCGAGTCGATCGGAGCGGTCGACGCCTTCGCGATTCATGAGTTGTCCTAAGGAGGGGAATGAGGCGGCGGCCGTCAAGAAGCTGTGAACGAGCGCCCGCAACTCTTGGAGGTCGTCTTGTACCTCGGGCCAGGCGGCGCGCGCAGTCCCGATAGCCGCAAAGAAGCGATCAAACTCGGCGGCCACGGCGTGGCGAAAGAGATTTTCCTTGGTCCCATACCGCTGGCCTACGGCACTGTGACTGAGTCCAAGGTCGGTGCTGAGCGTTCGCAGGGAGATTCCTTCGTAGCCAAGCTCGGCGAATCCCTTCAGGGCGGCATTAAGAATCTCGTCGTCCTGAACAATCTTGGGCCGTCCTCGCTCTTTCATCGACCGTGCTCCCTATCTGGCGTCTTCCTGACAAATCCCCCAGGAAGGGTTCTCATCTGCTAAACCTAATATTAGTTAGTCATATGCCTAAGAAATAACATTACGAAGAGGGAGTTTTCAATGGCGCTCACGGACCTAATCGATATTGAACTCGCAGTCCCAAATCCCAGCGAGCTCGAAGAGTTCTGGAATCGCCGCGGTCTCCTGACGACCGGCACGGGACGACTCGGAACGCCTGAGCGTGAGTCGCAGCTTCGGCTCGCCGAGTCGGACTACCGGCACGTCTCACAAATGCGCATTGCTACCGAGACGCAAGAAGATCTAGTCCGCATTGCAGCATCCCTTCAAAAGATGGGTGCCGCGGTTGAACTGGGCGACGGCTGGCTCGAGAGTATCGATCCTGTGATCGGCCATTCGATTCGTATCGAAGTGACAAAGACGAACCCCTTGCCTCCTATCGCACCACGCGAACTGAACGGACCGGGACGACTGAACCGACCCAATCGTCGTTCGGAAGCGGCCGTCCGCGAATGGGCTCCGAAACCTCGACGATTTGGACACGTGGTCTTTGGCTCGACTGACACGAAGGCGTCCGTCGATTACTACGTCAATGGCCTCGGCTTTCGCATTTCTGACCGCCTACCGGACGTCGAGGCCACATTTCTTCGTTGCTCGACCGATCATCACAACATGTTGATCTTGCCGGCTCCCGTGCCTTGCATGAACCACTACGCGTTAGAGCTTGAAGACTTTGACGCCATTGGTCTTCGCGGTGTGGAAGTGGTGCGGGAGCGTCCCGACGCATCGGTGTACGGCATGGGTCGCCACGTGGTGGGTTCCAACGTCTTTTGGTATCTCCTCGATCCTGCCGGTGGCATGTTCGAGTTCTTTGCTGACATGGACCAGATCACCGATGATGATCTGTGGGACAACGAAATCCGCCGTGAGGACTGGGATCCATTCACCATCGCCACGTACGAATCGGGGATATCGAAAATGGACTTTTTCCTACCCACTGATATCGACGTGATTGCCGCTGGCCGCGAACGGGCTGGTCTGTAATGGACCTCGGTATTTCCGGCAAGTGGGCCATCGTGTCAGGATCGACCCGCGGTCTGGGTCTCGCCTGCGCCGAAGCTTTGGCCGCCGAGGGAGTCAACATTGTTCTCAACGCCCGAACAGATAAGGAAGGCGAGGCGGTCGCCACCGAGTTGCGGTCACGTTTTGGGGTTGAGGTGCTCTTCGTTGCGGCCGATGTGGCAACCGCCGAAGGGCGAGCGCAACTCTTCGCCGCACGTCCGACTGTCGACATCCTGGTGACGAATGCCTCGGGACCGTCACCATCGAGCTTCGTGGACAACTCAGCGACTCAGTGGAGTGAGGCCTTCGATATGAACTTTCACTCCGCCGTGGGAATGATGCAGCTGGCAATCCCGGGAATGCGTGATCGTAAATTCGGACGAATCATCAACATCACCTCGGCCATGGTGACGTCGCCCCACCCATTTATGACACTCTCCATCGCGGCCCGCACAGCGCTGACCGGAGTGACGAAGGCCATTTCGAAGGAAGTTGTGAGCGACAACGTGACGATCAACAACCTCCTGCCTGAGCGCATTGATACTGGTCGTCAGCGCCAGATGGCCGAACTGCAGGTCCAGTTTCGAGGCATCACCCTCGAAGAGGCGTACGACGAAATGAAACAGACCATTGCCGCCAAACGCCTCGGCCGGCCCGACGAAGTTGGCGCAGCTTGTGCCTTCCTAGCGTCCGCACAGGCCGGATACATTTCGGGCGACAACCTCCACCTCGACGGTGGTAGTTACGAGGGATTGATCTGATGGCCACGGCGACCACGAATGCCACGTGTGATGTCCTCGTCGTGGGCGGGGGACCCGTTGGTCTGGTTGAGACATTGCTCCTGCGCCAACTTGGACTCGCCGTCATCGTGATTGAACAGCGCGACGGACCTCAGAGTGCGCCGTCGGCCCACGTGGTGTCGGCGCGCACACTGGAGATTCTTCGTGGGCTGGGTTTAGACATGGCCGAAATCGAATCTTTGGCACAAACTCCTAGCGAGGGCGCGTGGGCGCGTTGGGTCGACTCCCTCGCGGGACGCGAATTGGGCGCGGTTCCCTTTGAGAATTTGCATGACCCGGAGCGCCTGGCACAGACGTCGCCTCAACCATTGCGCAATCTTTCGCAACATCGCCTCGAGCCGGTTCTCTATCGAGAAGTTGGTGATCTTCGTTCGGGAACGCAGTGGGTCTCCAGTGTCGAAAACAGTGACGGGGTGGTCAGCACGGTTCGGGCGATTGCGAGTTGCGAGACCTACGAAATAACTAGTCGCTACCTGATTGGTTGCGACGGAGCCAGCAGTGCCGTTCGTCGCCACAACGGTATTGAGATGGAAGGTCCCGATGAACTCGAGAACTTCATATCCATTCACGCCGAGACCGACCTACGTTCCATGGTGGGCAGTGATCCCGCAACGCTCTACTGGATCACCGATCCGACCATTCAAGGCACGTTCATCGCTCACGATCTGGCATCAACATGGGTGTACATGACGACGTATAACCCCGCTGTTGAAACAGTGGCCGATTACGACGCTGTTCGTGCCGAGGCGATCTTTCGACGTGCCGGGGGAATTCCGGATGACATCGCCGTCACTATTCGCCACGTGAGTTCGTGGCGTATGACTTCACAGGTGGCCAATAAATTCCGCCAAGGGCGCACCTTTCTGGTTGGCGATGCCGCCCACCGCTTCCCGCCCACGGGCGGGCTGGGTCTCAATACTGGTGTTGCGGAAGCCCACAACCTCGCGTGGAAGCTCGCTTGGGTTATGCGCGGAGTGGCTCCTGAATCGCTCCTCGACACGTATGCAACTGAGCGTCGATCGATTGCGCTGTACAACGCTGGAGTCAGCCTGGAGAATGCCTTCCGCCTCGTTGAAGTGTGGATGGCCCTCGGTGTCGACGGTGACCTCGAGGCATCCAAAGTTCGCGCGGAGGCCATCTTGGCGACCGAAGAAGGAAGGGCCGAAGTCACGAGGGCAATACAGCACCAGGCCGAACACTTCGATCAATTGGGCGTCCAACTGGGCTTTGTCTATGACGCCGACTCGGGCGCAGTGCTCGATGACGGTACGACGCGACCGGTAGTGAGCAATCCCGTCCGAGAGTATGTTCCCAATACGGTCCCCGGCGCACGGCTGCCACACGCAGTGTTGCGGCGTGCCGGTGAAGCAGTCTCAACACTGGACCTCGTAACTGCTGGCTCCTTTCTGCTGCTTTGCAACAACTCCGACTGGGCCCACGTCGAGTTACCGCAGGAATATTCAGTGACCCGTGTAGTCGTTGGCGTTGATGTCGACGATGCGTCAGGGCAGTGGGAACTGCTCAGTGGCATTCAGTTTGATGGCGCGTTATTGCTACGACCTGATCAGCATGTCGCGTGGCGGACGCAAAGCGGCCCGAGCGACCGTTCGACCGCCATCGCAACAATCCTTGAACAACTATTGAAAGTGAAATCATGAAGATTGCCAACATCAGCGGACGTGCGCACCTCCTCATCGACGGCCAAGCTCTCGATGTGGCAGAGGCCAGCGGGGGCGAGTTTGGGCCGAGCCTTCAGTCGCTCTACGACGACTTCGCCGCATTCGTTGCCGCGGCGCCCAGTTGGTCACGCGATGGACTCACGGCATTCTCGACCAACGAGTTGGGCTCACCGGCACCTCAGCCCCGCCAAGTCTTTGCGATTGGTCTGAACTATCACGGTCACGCCGAAGAAGCCGGCCTGCCCGTACCGCAGGTTCCGGCAACCTTTACAAAGTTCCCCTCGAGTCTGGGTGGACCATTCGAGCCGGTGCCGCGCATGGGGGAGACCCTTGACTGGGAGGTCGAGATCGTCGCCGTCATTAGTCGCGAGGCCTACCGAGTTTCGGAGGCCGATGCGTGGGGCTACATCGCCGGACTGGCAGTAGGGCAGGACTATTCGGAGCGCACCATGCAGTTTGCGGCCGGATCTCAGTTTTCCCTCGGCAAGTCCTATCTCGGCTTTGGTCCCGTGGGTCCCTGGCTCACCACACTGGACGAGGTCTCGGATCGGGACAATCTCCATCTGGAGTGCTGGATTAATGAGGACAAGGTCCAAGACGCCCCTTCGACAGACATGGTGTTCTCCATTCCCTCCCTCATCGCCCAACTTTCAGCGGTAACACCGCTCTGGCCGGGCGATGTCATTTTCACTGGGACGCCGGCCGGCGTAGGGATTACCGCCCAGCCGGCACGCTTTCTCCAGGTGGGCGACGTCGTTCGAAGCACTATCGGAGAACTTGGCACCATCCACAACACGATTGTGGCCCCCTAGGGCATTTTTTGGGACATTCGAGGGCGCTCCTCCTTATTTTGTGGGGTTCCCACTAGGAGATGCCTGAAATTCCTGCTATTCTTTCCTCTGGTCAGCGCCGCTGACTGTGCGGGTCGTCATGGAGGCGGTTCGCATCGGGACCTCCGATTCAAAGGTAAGACCAACACCATGGCTGAGAAGTCGCAAACAATTCAGGAATACCGCGCACACGAGACGGACACCGGCTCATCCGAAGTTCAGATCGCGCTGCTCACCGGCCGAATTGCGCACCTCACCGAGCACCTCAAGATTCACAAGGGCGACCACCACTCGCGCCGTGGACTCATGAAGCTCATCGGCCAGCGCCGCCGTCTTTTGGACTACGTCCAAAAGGGTGACGTTGAGCGTTACCGTGCCTTGATCGCCCGTCTCGGCATCCGCCGCTAACCCGGCGAAAACACTTGCGGTTGGACCGCAAGTGAGTGAACACCGCCGTCTTCGGATGCCGGTGGGGATGGCTTCGTTAACTCTGAGCCCTGCCCACTGGGGTTCGGTTCGGCATGTTCATACCCCAAACAAAGGAAAAAAACATGACCGACGCCATGCGCGTTTCTAGCCCCATAACTGGGACTGACAAGACCCTGACCTTCGAAACCGGAAAGTTGGCGCAACTCGCCGACGGTGCCGTTACCGCTCGCATTGGCGACACGGTGCTGCTGGCCACCGTTGCGGCGAACCGCAGCGTTCGCGACGGAATCGACTTCTTCCCACTGACCGTGGACATTGAAGAGCGTTCCTACGCCGCCGGAAAAATCCCTGGTGCGTACTTCCGTCGTGAAGGCAAGCCTTCCGACCAGGCCGTACTCATCTGTCGTTTGATCGACCGTCCACTGCGTCCTTCGTTCCCTAAGGGCTTCCGTAATGAAGTCCAGGTCGTCGGTACCGTCTTCTCGGCCGACCAGGAAAACCCCCACGACGTTCTGGCCATCAATGCCGCCTCGGCCGCTTTGATGATCTCCGGCATCCCTTTCGACGGCCCAATTGGTGCCGTTCGTTTGGCCTACAGCACCGACGGTGTCTGGATGCCACACCCCACGTTCGCCGAAGGTGACGCCTCAACGTTTGAAATCGTGGTTGCCGGTCGCGCACTGTCCGACTCGGTCGAGACCGACATCGCCATCATGATGGTGGAGGCCGGTGGTACCGAAGGCAGCTTCGAAATGTACGCCGATGGTGCTCCCAAGGTTGACGAAGACGTTCTGGCTGATGGTCTCGAGAAGGCCAAGCTCTGGATCCGTGAGTCAATCAACCTTCAGCGCGAAATGGTGAAGATGTACGTCGCCGAGCGTGGTCCGATTGAGACCATTCCCTACACCGTGTTCCGTGACTACGAAGACGACGTCATGGCTCGCGTTGAGGCCGTTGGCGCCAGCAAGATTGGCGAAGCCAACAAGTTGACCTCAAAGGCTCCTCGCGCCGAGGCTCTCAGCGCCGCGACTGCCGAAATCGTCGCCGAATTGACTCCCGAGTTCCTCGACCGTGTTGGTGAAATCAAGGCCGCCGTTAAGTCCTTGACCAAGAAGGTTGTTCGTCGTCGCATCGTTGACGAAGGTATGCGCATCGACGGTCGTGGTACGGCCGACATTCGTCCGCTTTCGGCCGAAGTTGACCTCTTCCCTATGACGCACGGTTCAGCACTGTTCCAGCGCGGCGAGACCCAGGTCATCAACGTGACCACCTTGGGCATGCCTCGCATGAAGCAGCAGCTCGACACCATTACGCCTGACGAGTGGCGCCGCTACATGCACCACTACAACTTCCCTCCGTACTCGACTGGTGAAACCGGCCGCGTTGGTATGCCGAAGCGTCGCGAAATCGGTCACGGCATGCTCGCCGAGCGCGCCCTCATCCCCGTACTGCCTTCGGAGAGCGAATTCGCTTACACGTTGCGCGTGGTCTCGGACATTATGGCTTCTAACGGTTCAACGTCCATGGCTTCGGTCTGTGGTTCGTCGTTGTCGCTCATGGCGGCGGGCGTACCAATCAAGGCTCCCGTAGCCGGAATTGCCATGGGTCTGGTCTACGACGGCGGCAAGTACGTCACGTTGACTGACATCCTCGGTGCCGAAGACGCTTTCGGAGACATGGACTTCAAGGTGGCCGGTACGACCGACGCCGTAACTGCCCTGCAGTTGGACACCAAGATTGACGGCCTACCCGCCGAAGTTTTGGCCCAGGCGCTGCACCAGGCCAAGGTGGCCCGTCTCCAGATTCTGGACGTCATCACCTCCACGTTGCCCGAGCCCCGTGCTGAAGTGGCAGCCGTTGCTCCGAAGATCATCAACATCGAAATTCCAATCGACAAGATTGGTGAGGTCATTGGGCCAAAGGGCAAGGTCATCAACACCTTGCAGCAAGAGACTGGTGCGGACATTGCCGTCGACGATGACGGTGTCGTTGGAACGGTGACCATTGGTGCCAAGGACGGCCGTGCCGTTGCTGAGGCCAAGCGTCGCATTGAGATGATCCTCGACCCTCCGACCGCTGAAGTCGGCGCGGTGTACCAGGGCAAGGTTGTTAACACAACCAAGTTCGGTGCCTTCGTTTCGATTCTTCCTGGTCGCGATGGACTGCTCCACATCTCCAAGATGAGCCCCCTCAATGACGGCAAGCGCATCAACGCCGTCGAGGACGTCTTGAGCTTGGGTCAGGCCGTTGAAGTCAAGGTTGACGACATCGACCCTCAGGGCAAGGTCAGCCTCTCCCTGGCTGGCGTTGAGTACCCCGAGACGAACGACGACCCTCGCGAGCCCCGCGAGCGTCGTGGTCGCAGCGACCGCAATGAGGCACACGGCGAAACAACCCGCCCAGCCCCAGAGCGCAGCAGCGAGCGTGCTCCTCGTGCCAAGTCTTCCTTCGAAGACAGCTTCGAGCAGGAACTCGCCAGCGATCTCGGCGACTTGGGTCCCGGTGGCCCATCGCTGAATGACGACAACCGCCCACGTCGGCCTCGTCGCCGGTAATTCGAACTAGGAATTAGCCCTCCTCGCTGAAGCAATTCGGCGGGGAGGGCTTTTTCTCTTCTAGCCTCTCGTTGTGTCTACTCCGCCGACAACCACCGCCTGGTGGCGACCACTAGGTCAATCTGATCGGCGTGCCCTCTGGGCACTCGTCATTGTGCCCATTGTGATGTTTGCGCTGCCGAGCCTCTTTGGCTTTCCCGCGATTACTCAGGACAACCAGATTCAAAACTTCCCGCTGCGAGTGCTGTCGGGGGAGCAGCTTCGTACGTTGCATTTGCCACTATTTAATGCTCTCGCTAACTCTGGGACCCCACTCCTTGGCGGTATGAATAGCGGATCGCTCTATCCACTAACGATCCTCTTTGCCGTGCTGCCCGCTCTCTTGGCGTGGGCCATCAACGTGGTCGCCGTCTACGTCTCGGCCGCCATTGGGGTCTACGCCCTCTTGCGGTGGATGCGTCTTCGTCCCAGCGCCGCCTCTTTTGCAGCCATCATTTACACCTACTCCGGGGCCATGCTGGGGCAGATTGTCCATCTCGCTGTAGTCCAGGGTTTTGCCCTCTTGCCGTGGATGGTTTTGATTCAGTTGCATCTCTCTCGAGTGCTACAGCAAACCACTCGCGGCGCCTCCTTCAAGTCGCGGTGGTTGCCGGCCCTGCCAAGTGTTGCGGGCCTCGGTGTCATTTGGGGATTGACATTTCTTACCGGTGAGCCGCGATCAATCGCCGAATTGGAGTTGCTAGCGCTGATTGTCATTGGCACTGAGATGGTGCTCCATAACGGCACGGCCAAAGCATCGTGGATGGGCCGCCTACGAGTCCTTGTCGCCAATGGTGCAGGTCTCGCTTGGGGCGTGGCACTGGGGCTGGTGCAGATGTTGCCGGGATGGGCCTTTATCGGTCAATCGCAACGGGCTGACATCTCATACTGGTTCTTTGGCAGTGGTTCCTTACAGCCCAAGTGGACGGTGCTGATGCTGGCTCCAGAAAGCTTTGGTGGCAACTCAGCCCTAGGGGTCTCGCATTTCTTCATGCACTACAACCTGGCCGAAGTCTCGGGCTACGTCGGTGTCGTTGCGCTCACGGGCGTTGCGGCCTACTTTGCCCAACTAACCCGCCGAGGCTGGGTAGGGGAGCACCGTGTCTTTACGGTCTTCGGTGTAATGGTGATTGTGGGGCTGCTCGCGACATGGGGGAGCTATACACCGCTCGGCCACATCTTCCATGAGATTCCAATGTTTGGCCGTACTCGACTCCAAAGTCGGAACATCATCATCGTGGACCTCGCTGCCGCTGTGTTACTCGGATGGTGGATGGACGCTATGACTTCGGGGCGTCGTCGTGAAGCGGCCGTCGAAGGCATTCGCCGCTTTATAACTTCGATTCCAGCTGTCGCCGTGCTGGCATGGTCGATCGCAATGATCGTCGCGTACCGCCCAATTCTCGAGTTCATGGACGCCACCCCGACCGCGGCAACCAACGGTTCATCGTTACGTTGGCCCATGGCCATCCACGCCATCTTGGCAATTGGTGTCCTCTTCGTTATTGCGCGGTCGCCGCTGCGAGTGAAGCCCCGTCGATGGCTGATTGCCATCATGATGGTGGACCTCGCACTCCTCACGGCGCTCGGATCGCTTAGCTACAGTCACAATGACGGCAACATCGAGCCATCGCCGGACGTCATGTCCGCTTTGCCTGGTGGCCACCCCGGTCGAATAGCAATCCTCGACAGCGGCTTGAGCGACTTCTCGACCTTCGTCAAACTCGGCGCGCCGAATCTCAACGTCTTCACTAAGCAGCCGAGTGTCCAGGGTTACGGTTCGCTCATCGGCGAGTATTACGGCACTGCCACGGGTACGCACCCACTGCTCGGTCTGGATGCCTGTCAGCTCGGGCGTGGGAGGTTCGATCAGCTCAATCTGCAGACCATTCTCGCGAGTGCCTCCTCTCTCACCGATCCCGTTGACTCACCAGTCGTCCGAAGGCAGGACTGTCCCGGGGCCAACCGGCCTTCCGGCGTCGTCACTCGTTACTTCGGACAAGAGTTGGCGTTGAAGTCTCTTTCAATAAAGACTTCGCTACCTTCGACGACATTTGTTGTGAGCTCCGTTCCGGTCTTACCGGAGGTCGCAAATCCGGCATCCACTTCTCGGGTCGACTTCTCGCTCCGCGTAAACAGTGACGAGACCGGCGAGATACGTATTCCGTCGAGCGTGCTGACCTCTGTGACTCAAGGAGTAAAAAAGACGGCCGGGATAAGTATCTCCACCTGGCGACCCGCTGGATCCTTGATGCCAACCCGTTCGTTTGTCGTTACTTCGACTGAGATCACGGACGGTGAGAACAGAGCCCTGCAGTTGGATGAGCCGTATCAAATCGCACTTCAGGATGCCGGATTTACCTATAGTGGCACGCGCAATGGTTATGCCGTATTCCATAACACCGCTTCCGGTCCGTTCGCTACTTCCCCGCAGGTACCCGTAACGAATCAGGTGGAAAAGATTTGGGGCGATGAGTGGGTCACCGTCGAAGGTGGCAGTCAAGAAGTTGCCCTGGTGCGCTCCTCGGCCTGGCTCCCCGGTTGGCGAGCCACGGCGGTGAACGAGGCGACAGGTCAGTCGAAGGCGCTCACCGTAAAGCGTCACGACCTCGTCCAGGCAGTCACGGTTCCACCGGGTACGTGGCGTGTTCACTTTCACTATCACGCCCCATTCATCGGTATTGGACTTGCCAGCAGTGCGTTAGGCGTAGCGCTCCTCGTCATCACTTTGGTGGTGCTGCGGAGGCAGAGAAAGCCTCAAGCCGAAGGGTAGGGTTTCACCATGGCAAACGTGGTGGTAGTTGGCGGAGCAGGGCGAATGGGACAGACCATTGCTCGAGCTATTGCAGAGACTGAAGATCTCTCCCTCGTTGGACTCGTTGACGTTCGTGAGCCGGCCGACCTCTTTGGCGCGGCGTACAAAGTTGCGCTAAGCGACTTTGACCCCTCCGGTGTTGACGTCGTCGTTGATTTCTCAACGCTCGATACCGCTCGAGAGTCCATCTTGTGGTGCATCCGCAACCAACGTCACGCGGTGGTTGGTACCACGGGCTTCACGCCCCGAGAACTCGAAGAGATGGAAGCGGGCATCAAAGGCGCCTCCGGCGTTGTCATTGCCGCCAATTTCGCAGTGGGGGCCGTACTGCTCCAGCGCTTCGCCAAATTGGCTGCACCGTTCTTTACGCGCGTGGAACTCATTGAGTACCACCACGACCAGAAGGTCGATGCCCCGTCCGGTACCGCACTCGAGACCGCCCGAGTTATTCGTGAGGCTCGCGCTGAGGCCGGCGTCGTGACGCCGCCGGAGCCCACGACACACGAAGTTCTGCCGGGCTCACGTGGCGCTGACTACGGGGACGGCATCAATATTCACGCCGTTCGGCTCCCCGGCCTCGTGGCCCACCAGGAAGTTCTCTTTGGCCGCGAGGGTGAGGGGCTGACTATTCGCCATGATGCATTCGATCGCTCGAGCTTCGGCGCCGGCGTGGTGTTGGCAGTTCGCAAAGTACAGAGCAAGCCTGGTCTGACGATTGGTCTCGACCCGCTGCTGTGAGCACTTCGCCACCAGACGTCGTAGAGCAGATTCTTCAAGCGGCGAGCCGCACGCTCGCCCTGCACGGCGTGAAGGGCACCTCGGCGAGTTCGATTGCCCAGCAGTCGGGCGTTGCGCGATCCACGGTCTACCGACTCTTTTCGACCAAGCAAGAGATCATGAATGCAATGGTGGAGTACGAATTCCGCCGCTTCTTTGATGAGCTCTACGGCGTAGTTGGGCGACTCAAAACTATTGAAGCCGTGATGGAACAGGGGCTGATGTTCGCGCATGCGGCAGTGGAACACCACTTCTTATTGCAGGCAATTCTTCGAGATGACCCCAGCGTGCTCGAGCCAGCCCTGAGTGCCTCGGCCACATCGATTGAACCAGTGATTGCAGAGATATTCCGTCCGTATCTGCCGGTGACGAAGGATATCGACGAGCACCTCGAGTTCCTGGCGAGAATGGGTCTGGGTTACATCGCCACACAGGGTCGCTGGAACTTTGAAAAGAAGGCCGATGTTCGCTCGGTAGTTGCTGTCGAGCTGTTGTCGGGAGTTCGCACACCGGCGATGAAGATCGCCGCCGCCAAAGTCTCGCCCTTGGTGGCAGTGTCAGACAAATCGCTACGCACCCAGATTGTTGACGCGGCTTTAGCTGAAATCGGCGCTGGTCACTATCACGATCTCTCCATTGATCGCATTGTTGATCGAGTCGAGGGTTCGCGCTCCACTATTTATCGCATGGTGCCCGGTGGGAATCAGGCGCTCCTGGATATGTGTGCCGAACGAGAAGCGTCGCGTATCTATTCGGCCGTTACTTCGGCTATTTCCAATGAGAGTGAACTGCACCGCGGCGTATTGGCCGGCCTCACCACGATCTGGTATCACCTGGAGCAGCATCAAGCGCTGCGCGTGGTCATGCAGTCCAACCCTGAGTACCTGTATAACCGACTGCGTTTCAATGAAGCCTCGGCCACCTACGGCGCGGCCTCGCTCGCGGTTCAGCCGCTGTTGCGACGCTGGCTCTCATGGGAGCAGGCGAGCCGGCTGGCCGAATGGCTCATTCGCGTGATTGTCACGTACTGGACGAGTCCGGCCCCGTATCTTGAACTTTCCAACCCCGCTTCGGTGGCAAAGTTTTACGGTCGGCACATGGCGGCTGGGGTGACGGCTATCGCCGATGGTTCTAACTAGCTGATCTGAGTCCTCCCGCTGCTCGAATGGCGGTCCCTATTGCGATTGCGACTCGCCATCGATATCGCGTGGCTATCTATGCGCTCAACTGTTCTCGGCGTTAGCATGTGTTGCAGACTGCAACAGGAGGCAATCATGGCGACAACTTCCCCAACGAGAATCGATGACGACATTTTCGAAGCGGCCCGCGTGGTCGGTGGAGTGATGAATCGCAGCGCATCTCAGCAGGTGACCCACTGGGCCCGAATTGGTCGCGAACTGGAGGCGAGTCCCAACGTCTCGCACCGTGAGGTGATCGAAGTTCTCAAGGGCGAGCGCCATTACGACTCGGTGGGATACCAAGAACAAGCAATCATCCGAGCGGAATGGGGAGAATTGGCAGATAGGCGGATTGCTCGACTCAATCTCGTCACGATATTTGAGGCCGCGAATCAGAGTTATGTGGAGTTCGACGATGACGGCCAGGTGATGCGTCGTAACGCCCAAGACGGTCAGTAGGGCGTCGACCATTCCTTCTTTTGAAAGTTCGTTAGTGTCCAGCGAGAGTGTCCGCGTACCGTGGCTTCAATTGATTGTTGGTCCGAATGGTGCCGGGAAGTCCAGTCTCTTCTCATTTGTGATCCAGCCAGATCAAGATTTTGTCTTTGTCAATGCTGATTTGATCGCCGCTCAATTGTGGCCCGAAGCTACGCAGGCACGTGCCTATGACACCGCTCGGGTTGCGGCGCAGCGGCGTGCCGAGTTGATTGCGAGCCGGGTGTCCTTTGTCTCCGAAACCATTTTTTCTCATCCTTCGAAACTGGAAATTCTGACGGCCGCGAAGCGTGCCGGGTACTTCACGACTCTTCATATTGTGGCGGTACCCGAAGTGCTTTCAGTGGCCCGAGTCCGGGAGCGGGTGCGCAATGGGGGGCATGAGGTGCCCGAAGAGAAGATTCGTACTCGGTATCACCGACTCTGGCCGCTGGTTTCCGAGGCAATCTCCTTGGCTGACCGGAGTGTCGTGTACGACAATTCAAAGGCCGCTTCGCCCTTTCGTATCGTCGCCCGTTACGAAGGCAGCGCTTTGCTCACCGGAGCCGATTGGCCGAACTGGCTGACGTATCTACCCTGTACATAAGCGACGCTTGCAAGAGAGGCACAGCAAATTTCGGATGCCAGTGAGTTCAGTCATCACCTCAAGAGCTCAACGCTGGTAGCGTCAAATCGTGAGTGAACCTCGTTTTGGCCGAGTAATAACGGCAATGGTGACCCCGTTCAACGGTGATGGCACCATCAACTTTGACGTGGCCCGTGACGTGGCTCGATTCTTGGTGAACAACGGCTCTGACGGCATTGTGGTCGCTGGATCCACTGGTGAGGGTGGCTCGCTCAGTGACGACGAGAAGCTCGATCTTTTTGCTTGCATTGCCGAGGCGGTTTCTATCCCAGTCCTGGCTGGATCAACGTCCGGCGATACGGCTCGCTCGATCAGCCTGACCGCCGCAGCCAGCGCTACCGGTATCCAGGGGATATTGGCCACCACGCCCGCCTATTCGCGGCCCAGTCAAAGCGGCATCGCGGCCCACATTGGGGCAGTGGCCGAAGCGACCAAGCTTCCCGTGATGGTCTACGACATCCCCTCGCGAACTGGACGAAAGATTGCTGCTGCCACCACCATTGGTCTGGCGCGACAGCACGCCAACGTGGTGGCGCTTAAGGACGCCTCGGGCGATATCCCCAGTGCGGCACACGTGAAGGCGACGCTCGGCTCTGGTTTCGATCTCTATTCGGGTGACGATGCACTGGTCTTGCCGTTCATGTCGATAGGTGCCGTTGGTGTCGTGTCAGTGGCCAGCCACTGGGCCGGTCCGGAGTTCGCCGCCATGATTCAGGCCTCTTTATTGGGCAATCTGAGCAGGGCCCTGGAGCTCAACGAGCGGCTCGCCGCCAGTTGCACTTTTGAAGGCACGGAGACTTACCCGAACCCCCTCCCATCGAAGGCGGCCATGGCCGTATTGGGTCTCGCCGTGGGGTCGTGTCGACTGCCGCTCGGTCCTGGAGATAGTGAACTAATGCAACAAGCCACAACGATTGTGAATTCTCTGCTTGGCCAACGTGACTGAGGCCGCCGTCAAGGTGTACTTCCTTGGCGGTCTCGGCGAAATCGGCCGGAACTGCATGGTCATTGAACAAAATGGCCGACTGCTGATTATTGACGCCGGTCTGATGTTCCCAGAACCATCAATGTATGGAATCGATCTCATTCTGCCCGACTTCGCCTGGCTGAAGGAGCGTGCCGATCGCGTCGACGGCATTGTCTTGACGCACGGCCACGAAGACCACACTGGTGCCCTCCGCTATCTCTTACGTGACGTTCAGGCACCCATCTACGGTGCTCCTCTCACGATTGGTTTTGCCCGTCACCGTCTGACGGAAGCGAAGATGGACAAGCTGTGCTCCTTTGTGGAGGTGCAGGACAACGAGCGACTCCGAATTGGTGAATTCGATGTTGAGTTCATTCCAGTGACTCACTCGGTGCCGAGCGCTCACGCCATTGCCTTGCACACTCCCGTCGGCGTCATCGTCCATTCGGGGGACTTCAAGCTCGACCTCACGCCCATTGATGGCCGTCGAACAAACGTCTCTCGTCTCGCCGCGCTCGGCGACGCCGGTGTGACGCTGCTCTTGGCCGACTCGACTAATGCGGAGGAGCCGGGCTTTACTGACTCGGAGTCCACTGTTGGCGTCACTCTGCGGCGCCTATTCCTTGAGCGCCCGGATCGACGGTTAGTGGTGGCCTGTTTTGCGAGCCACCTCCACCGTATTCAGCAGATTTTGGATATTGCCCGGGACCAAGACCGCAAGGTTGTGCTCTTTGGACGCAGCATGGAGGCCAACACCAAGTTGGGTCGCCGTCTCAAGATTCTGAACACCGAAGGCATCGCCTTCATCGACACCACCAATCTCGATCGCTACCCACCCGGCGAGGTCCTCGTGATCTGCACCGGTTCTCAGGGTGAGCCCATGGCCGCGCTGTCCAAGTTGGCCCGCGCCGATGACCGCTTCTTTAAAGTGGGTGCCGACGACACCGTCATTCTCTCCTCGCACCCGATTCCTGGAAATGAGTGGAGCGTCGGTCGTGTGATTGACGACCTCCACCGCCTCGGGGCCGAAGTAATTCACTCGGGCCGCGAAGCCGTCCACGCCTCTGGTCACGCCCGACAAGGTGAACTGCGCACGTTGCACCAGTTGGTGCGACCCCGTTACTTCGTGCCGATCCACGGTGAGTACCGTCACATGGTGCACCACGCCGACCTCGCGGCCTCGATGGGGCTCGACGCCAAGTCCATCTGGATCTGTGAAGACGGCGACGTTATCGAAGTGAGAAACCGGGGCGTACGCCGCGCCGGCACTATCCCCGCGGGCTATCACTACATCGATGGTGATGGCGGTGACTTAGACGACACTCCACTGGCCGATCGTCGTATGTTGGCCGAACATGGCGCCCTGCTGGTCTCGGCCGGTATTGAGCGCTCGACGGGCAAGATCAAGAGTCCTGTCACCGTGACGCCTCGTGGCTGGTTTGTGGGGGAGCGCGATAAGGATCTCGTAGCCAGCGCCGTCAAGGAAGTCACCCAGGTGCTCGAAGAGGCACTTAAGAAAGATGTGCGTGAAAGCGAAGAACTAAATCGCCTAGCCCGACGCGCCCTCGGCCGCCTGGTCGGTCAGAGGTTTCGACGCCAGCCCGTGCTGATGTCGTCCATCGTCGTTTTCTAAGACTTGTCGGGCTCGCCGTGGTCGGCATTGGCCGAACCGGTTCGCCAGAATGCCTTCACCGAGATCTGTTCGTTCGCCAGACCTCGATCGAGTAGCGCCGTGCGCATTGTCTTCATGGCCTTGAACTCGCCAAAGAGATAGGCGTGACCCTCGTCAGGGGGGAATGCAAAGGCCGCGAGGCCGTGCAGTAGTGCCTTGGCGTCACTCGATGAAACATCTTGGTCTAAGAAAATGCCCGTGGCGCCGATGCCCTCCGGCAGGTTCGGCGTGACGGCGTCGTCGGGATGAGGCGTCTCGACAATGAAGATTGCCCGACCGGGCTCTTCGATACTTTCGGCCATGCGGTAGAAGGCACCGAGACTGCTGGCGTCACCGATGAAGAGGTGCCAATCGGCCATGGGGTCCAATGGGATCTTGCCGCGGGGTCCAACGACATCAAGCTCGTCGCCGATCTGAACCTCGCGGGCCAGGGTGGCACCGGGTCCCTGGTGGCCGGTGGCAATCCAGAGAACAATTTCATCGAGTTCGATGTTGACGGAGCGCACCGAGTAACGGCGTCGAATGGGCCGACCCTCGTGGCTTACTTCGAGCATGACGTCGTTACCCGGGACGCCGGCGAGCTCGCTGACGCCGCG
>CANBVQ010000006.1 GCA_947372925.1 Acidimicrobiaceae bacterium | reverse complement strand
AATCGCTGCGCGATTGCCCAGTAATTCTGAACGTAGTGCCTAGAAAAGTAGGTACCGAATGGTTGTTGACGGACACTAGAGTTTCCTGAAGTCCTCAGGAGGAATCATGAAACTCTCAACTCAACTGGCATACAGCGGCGGCTTCAAAGAAGCAGCGCGCAACGTTATCGAAATGGAAAAGGCCGGTCTCGACATTGTCTGGGTCGCTGAAGCGTACGGCTTCGATGGTCCGTCGCTCATGGGTTATCTCGCCGCACTCACCGAGAAGGTCGAAATCGGCTCGGCAATTTTGCAGATCGGTACTCGTACCCCCACGCTGATGGCGATGACCGCCGCCGGTATCGACGCGTTGTCCGATGGTCGATTCAGTCTCGGTATCGGTGCCTCAAACCCACAGGTGATCGAGGGTTTCCACGGTGTTCCCTACACCTACCCCCTCGGCAAGACTCGCGAGACCATCGAAATCTGCCGTGAAGTGTGGAAGCGCGAAAAGCCCCTCGAGTACCACGGCAAGTTCTACGACATGCCCCTCTCGAAGGAGCAGGGTGGTTCTGGTCTCGGCAAGGCCCTCAAAATTATTGCCCACCCCGTCCGCAGCGAGATTCCAATTTGGGTCGCCTCGCTGGGTGACAAGAATGTCGAAATGACCGCTGAACTGGCCAACGGTTGGATTCCCATCATGTACATCCCCGAGCGTGCGAAGGATGTTTGGGGCGACGCACTTGCCGCCGGTGAAGCCAAGCGTGACCCGAAGTTGGGTTCACTCATGACCAAGGCCGGTGGCATCTTGGCTATCGGTGAGGGCGAAGACATTGTCAAGCTCCGTGAACTTCAGCGTTCGCAGATTGCCCTCTACGTGGGTGGTATGGGAGCCAAGGGTCGCAACTTCTACAACGACCTGGCCGTGCGATACGGCTACGAGAAGGAAGCCACCATCATTCAGGACCTCTACCTGTCGGGAAAGAAGAAGGAGGCCGAAGCGGCCGTCCCTGCTGAGTTCTGCGAACTCACCACACTCTGTGGTCCCAAGAGTTACGTCGCCGAGCGCGTGGCAGCCTTCAAGGAAGCCGGCGTCACGCACCTCGACATCTACCCCTTGCCTCAGGGCGACCAAACCAATGCTGATCTCATCGGTATGGTTAAGGAAATGATGTAACGAACGCAATTTGAACAGCGGCGTCGGGCAACCGGCGCCGCTTTTTGCGTCTCCACCTTCTAGAGTTGAGGCGCACGAGGGGAGTGTCATGCCAAAGGTTGCCGCAAACGGAATTGAGATCTACTACGAGCAGTTTGGTGAGCCCACGGGTCGCCCACTGCTCTTGATCTGTGGTCTCGGTGCCCACATGACCAGCTGGCCCCAAGGTTTCCTCGACACTTTGGTCGCAGCGGGATTCTTCGTGACCACTTACGACAATCGCGACGTGGGTCTCTCGACACACATGGACCACTTCGGCGAGCCAGACTCGGCCGCCATCTTGTTTGGTCAGGCCGAAGCGCCCTATCTGATTGCCGACATGGCGGCCGACGGAGCGGAACTTGTCAGGGTCCTTGGCCTCGGTGCGCAACACGTCGTCGGCGTCTCGATGGGCGGCATGATTGCGCAGCAGTTCGCCATTAACTTCCCGGAACTGACGCTCTCGCTCACGTCGATTATGTCGACGCCCGCACCACTCGAAGTTGGCACATCGACTCCCGAATGCTTGGCCATGCTGACCCGGCCCCGCAGTGAGGATTTAGAAACATTCCTGGTCGAAGAGATTGAGAATTGGCAACTGACCAACGGCTCGGCCCATCCACTTGATGAAGCGTGGGTGCGCGAGCAAGCCATCACCGCGATGAACCGTGGGCGTAATCCCATTGGCGTTCTCCGCCACCTCTGTGCCGTCGTCGGATCACCGGATCGCCGGCCAGCCCTGAGCAAGCTCACGGTGCCGGTCTTAGTCCTGCACGGTGACGAGGACCCTTTGGTGACCCCATCGGGTGGCGAGGCGACCGCTGCGGCTATCGCGCACGCCAAACACGTGGTGTATCCCGGAATGGGTCACAGTTTGCCGGAGCCAGTGTGGGACGTTGTGGCCGCCGAGATTGTGGCTGTCGCCGATTTGGCTTAGAGCGACGTATCGCGTCCACCGGACGCAATCCACGCTTCGTACATTCCCGCATAAACGCCTTGGGCTTGGACGAGCTCGTGGTGGCTACCAATTTCCACGATGCCACCTTGATCTACGACGACAATGCGATCGGCCCGCTGGGCTGTCGTGAGGCGGTGGGCAATCAAGATTGCCGTACGACCTTCGAGCATTCGGTCGAGCGCTCGTTCGATAATCGTTTCACTCCGTAGGTCCAGTGATGATGTCGCTTCATCGAGCACGAGTACTCGGGGGCGGGCGAGGAAGGCCCGAGCGAGGGCCAGAAGTTGCCGCTCACCGGCCGACAGAGTCTGACCTCGTTCGTGGACCACGGTGTCCAGACCATTGGGGAGACGATCAATCAAATCGCGCAGGCCCACGACGTCGACGGCTTCGTCGATGTCTGCGTCGGTAGCTTCGGGCCGACCGAAACGGAGGTTGACGCGAATGGTGCCGGAGAAGAGGAAAGGCTCCTGGGGTACTACCCCCAATTGGCTGCGCAGAGAGTGCATAGTGACCGTCGTGAGGTCAACACCGTCAACGAGAACCCGACCACCGGTCGGATCGTAGAAGCGGGTCGCGAGTTTGGCCAAAGTCGACTTGCCCGCGCCAGTCGGTCCTACGAATGCGACACTTTCGCCGGGGGCAATCTCGAGGTTGACGTGCTCCAGCACTGGACGCCCGGGAATGTAGCCAAAGGAGACGTCTTCAAAGGTGAGTCGGCCCGTGATGGGTGGCAACGTCACGGCGTCCGGCACTTCATTAACCGAAGGGGAGGTCTCTAACAATTCGCGTAAACGAATGATTGAAGAGCGTCCCTGCTGTAACAGGTTGTACTGCTGGACGAGAAGCTGAATGGGCTGGAAGAAACGGTTCAAGTACAAGATGAACAGGGTGAGACCACCGAGTGAGAGTTCGCCTCGAAGGACCATCTGACCACCGATGCCCAGAAGCAAGGCTTGACTCAAAATGCCCACCATGATGGTCACCGGTCCGTAGACGCTCATGATCTGACCGGTGAACATGTTGGCATTGCGGTATTCACCGACCACGTTGCGGTGATGAATGATGTTGTGCCGCTGGCGGTTGTTGGCCGTGACGACGCGAATGCCGTAGAGCGATTCGGAGAGATCGGCTAACACGTTGGCGATGGCGTCGCGGGCGCGCAGGTATCCCTTCTCACTACTGGTGTGAAACCAGACGGTGAGTAGCACGAGTACCGGAATCACCAGCAGAACGGTCCAGGTGGCCAAGACCACGTTGGTCGAGAAGAGGGCAATCGTGATGATGACCATGGTCAGACCCTGCATGGCGAACTGGGCCAGACCGTCCTGGAGGAGCTGCTGGAGGTTCTCGATATCACTGGTCATGCGACTCATTAAGACTCCGGCCTTTTCTTCGGTGAAGAAGTCCAAGCTGAGTCGTTGGAAATGAGTGAAGACTTTGATTCGTAGGTCGTACATCACGCGTGAGGCCAGACGACCCGATACCGACGCCTGCCACCGTTGAAAGAGCGACGCCATCAGGGCTGCACCCAGGTACGCCAAGGAGCAAGTGACAATCACGTTCATGGAGTGATGACGGGGCTGCATGCCGTGGTCAATGGCGTAGCCCACCAGGGCCGGTCCAGCTTGGGACGCGACCGAAATCAGGACTACGAGCACTGAGGCAATGGCGAAGAGGCCCGTATGTGAACGCACCATGCGACCGAGGGTTAAGCGACGCGACTCGGCTTCGCTGGGGAGTTGTTGAAAAGTGAGATTGGCGGGCCGGTGCGTGGGTTCATCGGCGACAATCTTCTTGACGCCGTCCATGAGTTCTTGGGGGATTCCGCCGAAGGGAAGACCCGTGCTGCCGGTGGCACCTGGATGTTGGCCACCCATACCCGGACCGCCGCCCCAGCCGCCGCCCCAGGCCATTAGAGGCTCTCCGAGGTGGTCTGGGCCAGCACTTCGGCGTAGAGGGGCACGGAGGCTAGGAGCTCCTCGTGGGTGCCCTCAGCGACCACTCGACCCTCTTCGAGCAAGATCACACGGTCGGCCAGGGCAATCGTTGAAATTCGGTGGGCAATCACCAGGGTCGTCCGGTGTTCGAGGAGTGATTCGAGGGCATCGTGGATTTCAGCCTCCACGTGCACGTCAATGGCGCTCGTGGCATCGTCGAGGATCAGAATGGGCGGATTAACGAGCAGTGTTCGGGCAATGGCAATGCGTTGGCGCTGACCGCCCGACAGCGTGTATCCACGCTCACCAACCACCGTGTCGTACCCCTCGGGGAGTTGCTCGATGAACTCATGAGCATTAGCGGCCTTGGCGGCACTGATGATCTCATCGAGGTTGGCGTCGGCGCGACCGTAGGCAATATTTTCGCGAATCGATACGGAAAAGAGGAAGGGCTCGTCCAGTACAAGGCCCACGTTGGCTCGCAAACTGGGCAACGTCACATCGCGAACATCATGACCATCAATTTGGATGGAGCCGTCTCGGACGTCGTAGAAACGTGCCACGAGACGTGCCACGGTGGACTTCCCGGAACCCGTCCTGCCGACCAGGGCCACGGACTCGCCAGCCTTGATGGTCGCGTGAAAGTCGTGCAGGATGTCAGCGCCGTCGCCGTAGCCGAATCGAACGTGGTTAAAGACAACTTCACCTTGAACATCGAGGAGGTCGATTGAGCCCGGACGTTCGGTAATGTCCGGCTGCTCGTCGAGAATCTCGAAAATACGTTCGGCACTGGCTCGCGCCCGCTGGCCCATCATGACGAGTTGGCCCAGCATCATGAACGGTGCTTGCAGCATCAAGAGGTAAGCGTTGAAGGCAACGATGGCTCCGATTGGGGCGTGTCCCAAGGTGACCATCCAGCCACCGAAGAACAAGACGAGGGCGAGACCCAGTTGAGGCAGGTTCTGGACCCACGGAGCCCACTGACCGCGAATATCAGCATCCTTGGTATAGGCCCACGCAACTTTTTCTGAGGCGTCGGCGAGACGATTAATCTCGCCGGCCTCTTGTGCGAATGATTTCACTACTCGCACACCGTTGATGTTCTCGTCGACGATGGCGGCGACATCGGCCAGACGCGCCTGGATGATCCACGAAATGGGAAACATCACTTGACGCATCTTGATACCGACGACGTACATGATCGGCATCGTGATCATGGCAATGAGCGCCAGAGTCACATTGATCGAGAGCATGAAGCCGAAGGCAATAACTCCGATGCCGCACTGCACAATGATCTGTGGCGCAAAGGTGAAGTACATCTGGACCGAGCGAATATCGCTGTTGGCGCGACTGATGAGCTGACCACTTTGAACCCGGTCATAGAAGCCGAAGGAGAGCCACGTCAAGTGTTCGTACATCAAATTACGCAGGTCGGATTCGACGTTGTAGGCCGTTGTGAAGAGGAAGCGTCGTGAGAGGTAACCAGCCACACCGGCAAAGAGCCCAATGATGAGCACGGCGACCACAATGCCGTGAATCGGTTGGTGGTTCCCCGGGGTTAAGCGGTCGATGGCACTCATCAAAATTTTCGGGACAAGTGTTTGAAAGATGAGGCTGACGAAACTGAAAGTAATGGCCCCGATAAAAGTCACTCGGTGGCTCTTGAGGACGGGCATGATGCGACGCCACCACACCAAGTCGCGATCACGGGATATCTCAGCCCGGGGGCCCTCGAAGCGCTGCGGCTCACCGATATGTTCAAAGGCCGGGCTTGGTGCACTCGCATGAAACATGGGTTCCAAGCGAGGATTGATCATTGGTTCAGCGTAGTGGTGAACGGAGATTACGACTTCTGGTTATCCCCGTTGCGGTGCGTGAAATGGTGCGCGAGGGAGCTGTACGGTGGCGCTCACGACAGCCTCAATACGACGTGCGGCGGCCAAGATAGTCCACTCATCATGAGGCCGCCCAAGAATGGTGACACCCACGGGTAGTCCATCAACTAAGTCGATGGGCACCGAGGCAATGGGCCAACCGGCCACGGCGGCCGGCATCGTCGAGCCACTGGAAATGGCTGTTGCGTGCCCACTGATGGTGAGGTCGCTCTTCCACGCTGGACCGTAGGCCGGAGCGAGGAGTACTTCCGCATCGCTTAGCGCGGGAGTCAGACAGGTATCGATTGCCCACGTCAGATTGCGAGCCCGCGCTTCTTGATAGTCACTGGTGGCCCTCCCGCCGGCCGCGACGGCCATGGTGAAGAATTCGTGGCCGAAGTGCGGTTGTTCAATCTCGGCGTTGGCGTCCTCGTACGCGATGACGTCATCGAGCGACTTCACTCCGGCTCCGGGCCGAGCCGCGAGGTAGGACGTCAGGTCGTCTCCCAGCTCGGCTACGAGCACGGTGAGTTCATCGGCGCCCTCCTGTTCTCCAGGGCTGGCAATCTCACGATCGATGACTAGCTCGCCCGCTGAACGCATATGTAGCAGGAGCCTTTCAAAGGCTTCATCGGTAGCGACGTGTCCGGTACGCCAATTCGACGCAGCGACGAATCGGAGTTCCTTGTCTTGATTATTTTGCAGTGGCTGCCCACTTAAGACCGAGAACAGGCGCGCGACGTCCGCGACGGTGCGCGCCATTGGTCCGGGCGTGTCTTGGCTCGCGCTAATCGGCACGACAAATTGAGCCGAGACGACTCCCACGGTGGGCTTGAGACCGACTACGCCATTGAGCGATGCGGGGCAGATGATTGAGCCGTCGGTTTCAGTTCCCACGGCCAACGGCGTGAAGCCCGCCGCTACCGCTGCGCCCGAACCGCTAGACGAGCCACCCGCACTCCGGTCGAGTCGCCACGGGTTCCCCACGAGACCTCCCGTTGCCGACCAACCCGAAGTCGAATGGGGAGAACGCATGTTGGCCCACTCGGAGAGATTGGCGGACGCCATCACGATCGCCCCAGAGGCTCGGAGGCTCTGAACGAGGGGAGCATCGCGTGACTCCCGATCACGTAGAGCGGTGCTGCCGGCTGCGCCGGGCAGACCGAGGGCCTCGATGTTGTCCTTGATAATGACTGGAATCCCGTGCAGGGGACCGCGTAGTACTCCCTGGGCCCTCTCGGCATCTCGTTCGGCGGCCACCGCAAGCGCATCACCGGCGATGGCGGCGATAGCTCGTAGGGCAATAGCGCTGGTCGGTGCATCAATCGCCGCGATCCGTTCCAGCAGCGTCCCAACCAGTTGCACCGAGGTGAGGCTGCCTTCCTCGAGGCGGTCGAGAAGTTCTCCGGCTGAGGCGTAGGCGATTTCGGTCGAACTGGGGTGCGGGTCAGCGCTCATACGGGGAGATGCTACGGCGATTCAGGAGAAGGCAGTCGCGCCGGCGTATCGTTTCACCGTGACTCAATTACACGTTGTCGACCACCCGCTCATTGCTGACGCCATCCGCCAACTGCGAGACGAGCGAACCCCCAACGCCGACTTTCTGCGACTGGCCGGTGAGATTACGCGGTACCTCGCCTACGAGGCCTTTCGCACGGTTCCCGTTGTTCAGACCACTGTTGATACGCCGGTGATGAAGAATGCCCCCGCGGTGCGTGTCGAACGTGAGTACCTCATCGTTCCCATTCTGCGCGCGGGTCTAGGAATGAGTCCCGCCGTTCAGGCCGTCCTGCCACGACACCGTGTCTGTCTAATGGGGCTTCGTCGCAATGAAGAGACCCTGCAGCCAGATCTCTACCTTGACGGTCTGCCCGAACGCCTCGATGGCGTGAGCGTGGTCATCTGCGATCCCATGCTGGCCACTGGGGGCTCACTGATTGCCGCCATCGAACTCTTGAAGTCACGTGGTGCCGCCGACATAACGGCGCTCGTCTTAATCGCCTCGCAACCTGGCGTTGACGTAGTGAGTAGTGCGCATCCCGATGTTCGCATTGCCGCCGCGGCCCTCGACCCCATCTTGAACGACGTGGGATACATCACGCCGGGACTCGGCGACGCCGGGGATCGACTCTTTGGACCACCCGCTCGTTAATCCCTAGAGGCCAATGTCCTCGTGCCAGATTTCGGGATGTTCGTGAATAAACGTCTTGAGTATCTCGGTGCATTCCGGATCGTCCAGGACAATGACCTCCACACCCTTTTCAATCAGCCAGTCGTGACCCCCGTAGAAGTTCTCGGCCTCGCCAATGACTACGGCACCAATATTGAATTGGTAGACGAGACCCGAGCAGTACCAGCAGGGTGACAACGTGGTCACCATGACGCAGTCGGGATAGTCCCGGCGGCGGCCGGCCTTGCGGAAGGCGTCCGTCTCGGCGTGAACGGATGCATCGTCCTCTTGAACGCGTCGGTTGTGTCCGGCACCTAGCAGGGTGCCATCACGATGAAAGAGTGCCGCGCCGATTGGTATGCCACCTTCACTTAGGCCGTTGGCCGCTTCCTGGTAGGCCGTGCGCAACATCTGCTTGGCGAGTTCGCGATCGAGTGGAGGTCGGTTCTCAGTGCTCATGGCATAAGTATGCCGTAGCGATGACGCCCATCGACGCTCCATTGCAACTACCCCGACGGAGGAGGTCTCAGATTAGGAAATCGCGGGTGGCTCGCTTGGCGTCAAGGTCGTCTGCTTGGCAATTGTTCGGGTGCGACGTTCGAGGAGCCAGTAGACCGCGGCCGAACCACCGATACCGAGAGGAATCGAAAAGTCGGCCCCTCCCCACCATCCGTGGAGCGAGGAGTCGTAGAACGCACCGAAGTGATTCGAAATTGGTGTCATCCAATGAAACGGGAAGTTGATCGGCGGTGGTGCTTTGGAGTAGGCCGTGGTGGCCAGTACGACTCCCACCAAGAATGCGACAATGCCATTCCAGTTAAAGCCGGCCCGGCCGTAGTACATCGACGACTTCGATGAGTCTTGGAGCGCCATCGGATCATACGAACGGCCCCGGAGGAGCCAGTCGGTAATGAAGACGCCAAACCACGGGGCGATCCACACAATCACCACGCCAACGAACCCCTTCATAAAGAGAGAGAACGTAGAACCGAAGGTCACCCAGACGGTGAGTAGTCCGGCAATAACGCCGTCAATGAGGACTGCCTGATAACGCTGGAGTCGAAGCCCCAGCGCCTGTAGGGAGACCCCCGAGGAGTAGAGGTCGAGGGCATTAATTCCGAACAGCTGCACGATGGCCACTACGAGAAAGACCACCACGAACCATCGAGGCACAATCGACTGCTGTGTCGTCAAGAACGCATCAAATGGGTTGACACTGTTCCATACCGCAAAGGAACCAAAGGCCGTATAGGTGGTCGCGCCGACGAGCATGGTGGAGATTTGTGGCAGCGCGGTAGCGGTGAAGATCCATCGGATTAGGGAAGCCTTGGACGTAGTGCGGGGAAGATACCGGGTGTAGTCGTTGCCATTTTCCGTCCAGCTCAAACCGGCCAGCGTGAAGGAGAAGGCCAATGCCGCCGAATAGACCTGCCAGTTAAAGCCCGTTAGGGCGGGGGTGTAGTCGAGGTGCCAATGGCCCGCCGTAAACACCAGCAACATGCCGTAGACCAGCACGAAGGGAACAATTAACTGTCGCAAGACTCGCACCATCGTGGCGTGTCCGAAATAGGGCAAGACCACCATGATGGAGGTCGCCACAATGATGTAGCCAACCTTCATAGGTGACGTGGGGTGAATGCCGAAGAGCTCGGAGAGCGTGACGGCGCCTCCCACAATCAAGATCAAACCTTCAGTCTCGAAACCCAGTTGGGTGATCCAGTTGAAAAATGCCATCGGACGGGCCCCGCGAATTCCAAACGGCGCGCGAGCAATCGTGAAGGTCGTGGTGCCGGCGTTAGGTCCTTGGAGTGAGGCGATGGCTAGAAGAAAGTAGGAAAGGTTGCCGAGGAGAATCAAACTCACCGTGAGCGGAAAGCTGAAGCCAAAACCCATTAAGAGGGCGCCGTACACGAAGTATTGAATATTCGTACTCACGCCGCCCCAGAGGCCAGCGATCAATCGGGGAGTGGCCCACCGCTCCCGATCACTGATGAAATCGATTCCGTGAAGTTCGACCTGAAATGTCTGGGGCTCTTCGTAAACGGAGTCGTCTGCCACGGGGCCACCTAGCGATTGGGAAAGCATTCCTTTGAAGGAAGGTCTAATGGCAAGCGATGACGAACTATGCCGAGGCTCTAATTTAAGTCCGTGAACGAATACGGAGTTGCCTGGAATGCGAGCCGCCAGCGCGTGAGCGACCTCGCCATTGGGACTCCGCTGACCGAGTTGGAGCGCATCGCACCGCTGACACCTGAATGGCGGGTGCGTGACATCGTGGCCCACCTCGTTGGTGTGGCTCAGGACGTCTCGACTGGCAACTTCCCCCAAGACTTTGACGCCTGGACGTCGGACCAGGTCGAACGACTTCGGACCATTGACGCGCATGCGCTCGTGGGGCAATGGCAACAATTCGCTCTTGGAGAAATGCTTTCCGAATCGCTCGCCATCGCGCTCTTTGATCAAGCCACCCACGAAGCCGATATCTTCCACGCACTGGGAGTGCCTGTTGAACTCGACCCCGCAACGCTCGCACTTCTTTCGAAGTTCACTCTCGGTCGCTTCGGCGCCACGGAAAATGACCTCCACGTGACCTTGACTCTCGACGGGCAGGAGTTCGCCACTGGTACTGGACAGCACCAGGTCACACTTTCGGCAACGGCCTTTGAGTGGTTTCGGGCGAGCAGTGGACGCCGCAGTGTTCGGCAGATTGAAGCGATGGAGTGGCGCAGCGAAGTTGACGTCATCGAGATTCTCTTTCGCAGTGGCTTCTTTACACCGTCTACACACGATGTGGTCGAGCTAACGCGCTAGGACTCCGAGGGGTTGAGAGACCTTGTAGGCGTGGCCACCCACGCGGGTCCTCTCGGGACTTGGCGGAAGGAACGACAGGCGATGGCGATCGGGGTCCGTCCACGCTGCAATTACGGCTAGTTGCCCCTGAAATCCTCGGAAATATCAGGAGGAACGCCCTTTATTAATTTCGGGAGGCGAACTGGTCGCTTCATGCTGTGCGCTTGTGAAGACGTTCTCGCAGAAATTTCTCCCCATGAATAGCAACCACTCCAAAGTTTGTGTAGTGTCGCAAATACGAGGTCGTCCAAGGGGGGCGTCTCATAGACGGAGATTTCTGAGAAGAGATCTCCGAGGAAAAGGGGGAAGCGTGGAAAACACGTTTAGCCGTCGTTCATTCCTCACACACTCGGCAGCAGCTGCCGGTGGAATCGCAATGGCCGGCACAGTTGTCGACTCATTGGTTTCTGCCGCTGGCGCCGCAACCGAAGTTGGTGTGGACTCAATTCCAACCAGTGGACAAAAAGGTGGAACCCTCCGAGTCGGAATCGGTTCAGAGGTGCCTTCCAAGCTTCACTTCTCTGGTGCGCAAGGCAAGTTGGACTCCAATGGTTTCTGTGTTGCCAATGCCGTATACGACCCACTGTTCCTCTCGTCGGCCGATGCCAAGACGTGGTTGCCACACTTGGCTCTCAGCGCCGTGCCGGACAGCACCAAGAAGCAGTGGACCATTACCCTGCGCCAGGGCGTTACGTTCCACAACGGTGATGCATTCAATGCAGACAACGTTGTAGCTAACTACACCGCCGCTGCTGCCGACACCACAGTTGGTCTCGCCATTAGCCCACTGATCGCAAGTTGCGTGAAGGTCAGCACCTACGTGGTCAAGTACACCACGAAGATGGCTTGGACCACCTTCCCGTTCCAGCTTGCTGAGCAGCAGATTTCCTTCATGGCGCACGGCACTGACTTGGACGCCGCTGGTGGTAAGCCAATGGGAACCGGTCCATTCAAGTTGGACACCTTGTCTGACTGGGACCTCCAGACCGCTGGTGGTGGTTCATCAACGTGGAGCGCCAACCCCAACTACTGGAAGAAGGACGCCAACGGTGGTTCATTGCCATACGTCGACACTCTCGTCTTCAAGGTCATCGTGGACCCAGCTGCTCGCTGGCAGGCACTGCAGTCGAACTCCATCGACATCATGGTGAACGCCGACGGCAGCACCGTCAAGGCTGTGAAGCAGGCAGTAGGTGGAAACATCACCAACACTTCCGGTTCGAACTCCAGCTACAAGTGGGTCAGTGACGAGAACGGTGGCCGTGAGCCCTCGATCAACTCGATCATCTTGAACACCAACATGAACAAGGGTTACTGGGTCGGCGGTAAGCCGAAGGGTGCCGTTAACCCTTCAACCGGTGCTTGGAACGCCAGCGCAACTCCCGTTGTTGCTGACCAGTCGATCCGCCAGGCTTGTGCCATGGCGATCAACCGAGCCACGTACTTCAGCACTGTTGACGGCAGCATTGGCCAGGTTTCCGACGGTCTCTACCGCTCGAAGATCAACGGCAAGACTGCCACGGGTCTCTACAAGGACCCCAAGTACCCCAAGTACAGCACTGCCAACGGTAAGAAGCTCGTTGATGCATGGAAGAAGGCAAACCCCGGTGTTGCCGCAGCCTTCGTCATCGACATTGTTCAGGGCAACACGGCCCAGCAGCAGGCCTTCACGTTCATTAAGAACGCGTTGTCTGCTATCGGCATCACGGTGACCTCACGTCCCTTGACGCAGCCTGACCTGATTGGTGCGAAGATTTCCAAGGAATACGACGCTTCAACCTGGAGTCAGTTCGGTGGCATGGTGCCAGACCTTAACTTCGTCTGGTTCACTAGCTTCCAAGCATTTGGCAAGCAGGTCAACGGCTTCGTGAACTTTGCGCAGCAGTGTGACCCGCTGATTCAGTCGGGCATGCTCGCCGGTATGGCTGCTGTTCCAGGTACGGCTGCTCAGCAGAAGGCTTGGCAGGGTGTTAACGCTCGTATGGCCATCACGGTGCCATACCTGTGGCTCGACACCACAGTCACCATGTTTGCCGCACGTGCCAACGTACACAACTTTGCGTACGCCGGTGCTGCAACTGCAACGAGCAACCGAGCATCTTCACGGGCCTACAGCCCCGACGGTGGTTCGGCTCGCTGGGAGCACATCTACAAGGCCTAGTCCTTGCAGATCGGTAGTAACGATCGACACCGGCGGTACCTTCGGGTACCGCCGGTGTTTCGTTTTCTAGGCCTCGCTGGTAGCGGGATGGTCAATACGACCAGGCGTATTGCGCCACCAGAACAGTTGAGTTAGCACTAAGAGTGCAGATGAAATGGCGATGACCGTGAAGGGAAGTCCGGGTGAGACCTCAAAGAGGGCTCCCGAGATAATCGCTGAAATCGCCAGCGCCGCGGTGTTGGCCGTAGTGGAAATACCTTGACGCCGCCCGAGTTCACGGTCGTGAGCACCTTGGGTCAACAGCGACGAAAGAGCCGGAACACACAGGGCCGCGCCGATCGCTTCTCCCGATCCCAAGATCAACAGTGCGGGGATGTTGTGGATATGGGGATAGAGAAATAAGAAGAGGGCCCCGTTGAGACCACCGAGAATCGCAATAATTCGCCGGTCGAATCGATCGGCCATTCGACCACCGACCCCGGCAAGGAGTACCCACGGGAGGCAGAAGAAGGTCCAGCTCAAGCGAATCTGGGTCGAGGAGGCACCCAGGGTGTGCATGAGGAGACTCCAGCACGTTTCGTAGACGCCGACACACAGCCCTACGGCCGCCGTGCCGACGATGGCACCGATCACTTGATTGGTCATCTGCACGGGAGGAAGAGGCTCGTGGTGGTGCTCGGGGGGCGTGGGTGGAAGCGTTTTGAGGGTAAAGAATCCCGCCACGGCACTGGCAATACCGGCGAAGAGGTACGCCCAGCCCAATTGGTCGATCGTGATGAATACGCCGAACATGGGACCGGCAGCAATACCTAGAAGCTGGGCCGCAAAGATTTTGGACATTGCCGCCCCGCGCTCATTCTCGGGAAAGAGCGCGGCGACGGTGGAAAGGGATGACACTTCAATCGCGCCGGCCGCCGCACCCTGGATGGCCCGGGTGATGATGAACCAGACGGCGGGCACTGCGAGCAGATAGGTAGGACTAGCAATGGCGTAGAGAAAGAGCCCCCCGGCCAAAACGACGCGTCGCCCGAATCGGTCGGCGAGATGACCCGCCACAAACTGGGTTACGACACCCGCAATAAAGAAGGCGGACATGATGACGCCAATCTCGGCCGTCGAAATACCACGCTGGCGGAGAAAGAGAGAGAGGAGGGGCAGTCCGAGAGTGGCGCCCATCCATTGGATGGCCACAATGAACTGGAGGCGCCGGAGAATCCTTTGGGGGCTCATAACTGGCACGGAGACCACGCTACCGTGCATCTCGCCACCTGGGCTTGCCAGATACAACTCGAACCATCACTCCTTCTAGGCTCATTTCATGGATCTCGAACTTTCTGGTAAGGCCTTCATCATCACGGGTGGTACGGAAGGGCTGGGCTTAGCGCTGGCCCAATCGCTCATTTCCGAAGGGGCCAACGTGACACTCTGTGGTCGCCGGGCCGACAAGGTGGCGGAGGCGGCCGCCATGCTGGGGCCAAACGCCCTTGTCGTTCAGACGGACGTCACGAAGACCGAGCAGCTTGATGCCTTTTTTGATCAAGCCCTAACTACGTTCGGGCGACTTGATGGCGTGGTGAATAATGCCGGTCGGTCAGCCGCCACGCCATTACTGGACTCGAGCGACGAAGAGTGGCGCGAAGACTATGAACTGAAAGTAATCGCGGCAGTTCACCTCATTCGCAGAGCTATCCCTGAGCTCATCCAAAGCCGCGGTGCCGTCCTCAATATTCTGGCGGTCAAGGGCAAGGCTCCCGACGCCGGCTCGACGCCCACGGCCGCCTCGCGCGCCGCCGGCCTAGCAATGACCAAGGCGCTGTCCGGTGAACTCGCTCCTCACGGGGTGCGCGTGAACGCCATCTTGATTGGTCTCATTAAGTCGGGTCAGTGGACTCGGCGAGCGGACGCCATGTCGATGGCTCACGACGACCTCTACGGGGCCATCGTCCAACATCAAGGGATTCCACTTGGTCGTGTCGGAGAAGCAAGCGAATTCGCCGATCTCGCGACCTATCTCCTCTCGGCCCGCGCCAGTTATCTCACGGGCGTGGGTATCAATCTCGACGGTGGGCTCTCGCCACTGCCCTAGCGAAGCGCGAGAGCGATAGCGGTGAAGTGCAAGCTGGCACCCACCAAGGTAAAGGCGTGAAAGAGTTCGTGGTAGCCGAAAACTTTGGGCCAGAGCTTGGGCCGTTTTGTTCCGTAGAAGATGGCTCCGACGGTGTAGGCCAAGCCACCGCCCAGAACGAAGAGTAGGCAGGCCAGACCACCCCCGCGGTACATCTGCGGGATGAAGGCCACGGCGGCCCAGCCGACAACGAGATAGGGGAGTGTCGCAACCCATTTCGGGGTATCCAGAGACAGTTGGCGAATCGTGATCCCCACCACCGTGCCGGTGGCGACGATGACGAGAAGGACGGTGCGCGCGGTGCCGTGCATGGTGATGCCGGCAAGACCGAAGTAGCTGCCGGCGATGGCGGCAAAAATGGCCGAGTGATCGGCCCGGCGCCAGGCCCGACGCGCGCGCGGCTGCCAGTTGATGCGGTGGAAGAGTGCGCTGGTCAACATCATGGTGGCGACGCCACCAACGAAACAGAGCGACCACGCAATATCTGCACCATTTTCTGCCAGAACCAGCAGGATTGGGGAACAGGCCAGCAGCACAATCAATCCACCGAGGTGGAGCCAGCCGCGAAGCAGGGGCTTAGTGAGGGCGGTCTGTTCTTCCATGCGGTCAGCCTAGGAAGGAAAACCACTCACATTGCCAGACAATTAGTACGGCGAGCCCGCAGTACAGGATTGGCATCAATTGGGCGCTCCACCGTTGGCCGAATTGAATGGCTGACGGACGCTTCGCTACGAACCGTGCCAGAAAAACGGCTCCGATATCGAGCACGAGGATGGTGGTGGCCACGGTAATGCCGCGCAAGACCCCCTGGGCTCGAAGAATGGGAATCCAAATCGCGATGTTGTCACCCCCGAGTCCCACGGTAACCAGGAACGTCGTCGTCGCTCCCCGCCGCTGGGGTGCCAATTCATTGCGGTGCCGCCAACCGTGCCAGGCGAGAGCAAGCGGTGCCACCGCGAGAATGCCAATCCACTTGAGTGAGATGAAGTTCAAAGCGCTGCCCACGGCGGCCGAACCGATGATGAGAACGAGAACCCCGATGACGTGGGCGTACGAAACACGGCGAAACCGTTTGGGTTCGGTGAGGACCAACTGGGCGGCAAAGGCAAAAAAGTTGTCAATCATGGTGCCCAAGAAAGCGCCCACGCCAATTGCAATAGCCACCATCACGTCGTGCATGGGGTCACCATACCCCGCACGCCCAGAAAGGACCATCTTTCTCGGCGGTACAGTTGGAGCGGAGTAATGATGAATACAAACGTGCCACCACCAACCGAGCAACAGTTGGAAGCGGCCCGTCGCGTCATTGGCGATCACCTTGTTCCTACGCCCACGGTGACTCTCTCGTTGCGTGGCCGACCAGTTCTCACCAAGATGGAACTGTTTCAACCCACCGGCGCCTTCAAGATTCGCGGTGCATTGGCCGCTATCGATGCGGCGCTTACGAGTGACCCCACGGGTGCCGTAATCGCGTCTTCGGCGGGCAATCACGGACTCGGTATCGCCCACGCCGCCATGTTGCTCGGCGCCCGCGCCACGGTCGTGGTCCCCGCGACCGCTTCGGCCGCCAAGGTTAAGAAGTTGCGTGGGTACGACATTGAACTCATCCAACACGGCAACTCCTACGACGAAGCCCAAGCCTTTGCCCTCGCGTTGGCGTCCGAACGATCCATCCGTTTCCTCTCTCCGTTCAATGACCCCGATGTTGTGGCCGGTCAGTCCACGGTCTTCGAAGAGATGTTGCACCAAGCTCCCGAGTTGGAGCACCTGGTCGTCAGCGTCGGCGGCGGCGGGCTGATCTCCGGCTCTCTCGTGGCGCGAGAAGTCCACGGTCGCACCGACATCCAGGTAACGGCCGTGCAACCGAAGAACTCCTCGGCTCTCTACTTTGCGCTGCAGGGTATGACGATGGCTGAAATCACACATCTGCCCACAATCGCCGACGGACTCGCGGGTGGTGGTGACGATGGCGCTATGACCAACGCGATTGTGGCTCACCACCAGATCCCCTTTGTTCTCGTCCCCGAAGACGAGATTCGAAGCGCCGTGCGGGAATGTGTCGAGCAAAACGGTCTCGTGATGGAGGGTTCGGCCACGGCCTCCTACGCCGCTATTACCAACAATCTCATTAACGACACGTCGAGTCGCGTTGGCTTTATCGCCTGTGGACGCAACATCGCCTTCGATCTACTGCAGAGCCTGCTGGCCGAGTAACTAAAAGAGCGTGGTCGGTTCGCTACGTGCAATGAGTTCTGGTCCGTCGTTACGGACGTTGCCCACCGCACTACCGACGCCATAGTGCTCCAGCGTGCCGTTGGGTGCCGGAGCCAGAAGTGCCTGACGCAGCGATCCAGGGGCGTTGGTATCGAGCCAGGGCTCCACGGTCGCCACCGTCAAGATGACGGGCATGCGATCGTGAATACCCTCGATGTCGTCGCTCGGCGTAGTTGTTATGACGGTGCAGGTCCGCACTATCGGGGCGTCGGGTTCGGCGGGATTGCGCCACTGTTCGACGAGCCCGGCGAGCAAGAGGGGCGTGCCATCGCGACGGGTAAAGAAGTGTGGTTGGCGACCTTTGCCATCACGGTGGTCCCACTCGTAGAAACCATCCACGGGGATCACGCAGGGATGTTTCGCGAATGCGGAGCGAAACGATGGTTTTTCAGCGACCGTTTCCCCACGAGCGTTGAAGAGTTTGTTGGAAATACTCGGGTCTTTCGCCCAACTCGGTAGTAGGCCCCAGCGGTAGCGATCAAGAGTGCGACTGTGGTCATCTTCGGTAACGGCAAAGAGCGAACGTTGTGGTCCGATATTCCAACTCGCTCGACCTTCGGGGTCAATGCCTGCAGCGAGTGCGGCGTCGAGAAAGCGAGCCAACTTCGCTGGAGGGGTATAGAGAGCGACGCGTCCGCACATGGTGAGAATGCTACGAACTCTCGAGCGGTGTTACCAGACGATGGGACCGGTGGCCGCCAGAGCCCGACCTTCGGCCCGCACGCCCTTGGCGACGAGGTCCTCGGCTGCTTCCTGCCAGAGAGCTCGTAGTCGGTAGTGGGGAATCTGGGGGTACAGGTGGTGAAGGGCGTGGTGGTCGTGACCACGGATGAGCCACCGCGATCCTCGAAACACCGCTACGCGAGTGTCGACGTATCGACCTGACTCGCTGGCGGGGTGGTGGGGGAACCACGCAAAGACGAAGAGCAACCAGAGCGCCTGCAGACGTCCCGGGATGTACCAGAGCATGAGTGCCGGCCAGCCGACCCCGAGAAGAAACGCTGCCGCGAGGGCCACGGTGGTCAAGATCCAGAACCGTAACTGAATAATCCCACTCGCGCGGTCGTTGTCGGCGCCGAGGGATCGCTGAACCTGTTGGGGTAAGACTTTTCGAAGTACAGGAATAAAGGCAAAGAACGGGAGAAAACTGGAGATCACTGCGACTGCGAACCACTTGCCGACGAGGGAACTGAGCTTGCCGTAGGTGTAGTGATCGGGGTCACGGTCAGGGTTATTCGTGTAGGCGTGGTGGCGCAAGTGTGAAGATCGGTGCGCGGCGAACGAGAAGCCGAGCGGGATAGCGCAGATGGCGCCAACGAGATTCTCCACTCCTCGCCACTTCTCCTGTCGGCCCGAGATGTTGCCGTGGACCGCTTCGTGCATGGGCATATAGAAGAGGGATGCCACGATGGTGTTGATAATGAGACCGGCCCACAGTGGGACGTGGTGTGTCAGAGACACGGCCACCACGGCTACCCACAGCGCTACGCAGAGGGCAAAGGTCGCGACGATACGGAGCTGAAAGCCTCCCCAGTACTTTGAGGCGATGGCCCGTTCGGCGGCGAGAGCCTCCTTGCGAGCACTCTTCGCGTCGGCGGGCTGTCCAAATTCATCGATTGCTAGGTCTTGGCTCTTGTCGCTCATCGTGCCCTGATGGTAACGAACAATTTCATCTGGCGTGTGGTTGCCCAGTCGTAAAACTCCTGACTCCGAGGGGTGACCCTGGGGGATTGGCGAATGTCACGGCCGCTGATTAGAGTACGAACAAATGTTCGCTTTTTCACCCAATCGCCCAGAATTGCCGGCTTCACTGGCTGCATCCATCCGCCCCGTGGCCATGGCCGCCAGTCGCCAGATCGCGGTGGGCGCCCCGTGGTCGACACTCTTGCCTGACGGGGGGCTCCGTCGTGGATCGACCATCGTTCTTAACAGTGATGCCGGTGCCGGTGCCCTGAGTGCGGCCTTCAGCGTGGTGGCTCACCCCACGAGTAAGGGTCACTGGGCCGCCCTCGTCGGTGTCGATGATCCCGGCGTCGTGGCGATGGCCGAGTTTGGTATCTCTCTGGCCCACGTCCTTTTTCTACCTCGTCCGCGCGACGCCTGGGTTGAGGCAACGGCTGATCTGATTGATGGAATCGATCTCGTTGTGGTGCGCCCGCCGTCGCGACCGGCGCATGGAGCCGCACGTCGGTTAATGGCAAGAGCACGAGAACGCCGCGCCGTTTTGCTCGTAGTGAGCGAACCTCGCTCGGCCTGGCCCGTTCCGGTGGATGTGATGATTGATATCACCGAAGCCGATTGGCGGACTGACGCCACGCTGCGTGAACGCGTCATCACGACGCGCATCAGTGGCCGAGGGGCGGCCCGGCGGGGCGACGATGTGAGGTTGCTCCTGCCAACTACGTACGGCACGGTAGATCGGCCGTGATGGAGCGGCTCTTGGCCTTATGGGTTCCCTCGCTCGCACAAGAGAGCGACGACGGTGCGGTGACGCGTGCCCACGCGGCGTTGCTCGGTGACCTCACGATGTTCTGTCCCTTTAGTGAAGTCGTGCGATACGGACTCTTTGTTCTCCCGGTACGGGGTCCGAGTCGCTTTGTCGGGGGAGAGGAAATCGTCATTGAGAGCGTGCGAACACTCGCGGCTCGTCACGTGGATGGGACCGTTCATATCGGTATCGCCGACGGACTTTTTGCCGCTCACGCGGCCGCCCTTCGCGAGGTGGTAGTTCCTCTCAAGGAGACAACCGCATTTCGTAGCGCCCTACCGATCGAGGCGCTCGGCATGAACGACTTGGCCGTTACGGCTCGTCGGCTTGGTCTCCACACCGTCGGCTCCTTCGCCGCACTGCCTCGCGCTCGGGTGACCGAGCGCTTCTCGGCCGCCGTCGTGGTACTGCACGAGCTGGCCCGTGGGGAGCGTGATGCCTGGGATGCCTATCGCGACCCAACGCTGTTTCGCCGTCTACGCGAAATCCACGGTGAAGAGGAAGTCGTGGTGGGCCAAATGGGCTTCTTCGGTGATCGCACCGATGCCGATCGTCGAGCGATTGCGGTGGCGCATCGCATCACGACCCGCCTCGGCGTGGAGTCGGTATGGACCGCCTCGCTCCGTGGAGGGAGAACGCCACACGATCAGGTGGAGTGGAGGCCGTGGGGCGCGCCGAGCCCCCGACGAGTAGTAGGTGGCGCGCCGTGGCCCGGGCGGCTTCCTTCGCCGGCCCCCAGCGTGGTGCTGAATCATCCGGTTGCCGTGGAGGTGACCAGCGAACAGGGCGCCGCCGTTCGCGTGACCGGTCGGGCACTGCTGAGTGCGCCGATTCACGCCATGCGGTTTCCCCCCGGTAAGAGTCATCGCGTCACCTTTAGCGCCGGTCCCTGGCCACACGACGAAGGTTGGTGGGGTAATCACCACCGGCGGGCTCACGTGCACGTACTCCTCGAGGACGGGCGAGCCTTCTGGCTCTATGCGGAGCGTGCCCAGTGGTGGCTGGCGGGAGTGTTTGACTGATGGCCCGCTACGGAGAACTTCACGCCCACTCCGGTTTTAGTTTTCTTGACGGAGCCAGCGATCCGGAGGAGCTGGCCGTCGAAGCAACTCGACTCCAGCTCAACGGACTGGCGCTGACTGATCATCACGGTCTCTACGGCGTCGTGCGTTTCGCCGAAGCGGCCCGCGCGGCCGGCCTTCCCACGATGTTCGGTACTGAAATTGCCGTCGAACACGGCGGTGATCGAGTCGGCACGCCCGACCCCGCGGGCGAGCACCTCGTGGTCTTGGCCCGTTCCCCCGAGGGTTACCGCCGCCTCTCACGGCTCTTGAGTGACGGCCACTTGCGCCGTGGCGACAAGGGGGCACCACTCTTTCAGTATGAGGAGTTGGCCCAACACGCCGCCCACTGGCGGATCTTGACGGGTTGTCGCAAGGGACCGTTAGCGCACGCTCTCGAAACACACGGCCCCCAGGCGGCCGAACGGCGCTATCGGCAGCTCCGTGACTACTTCGGAGAGTCGCTCGTCGTAGAACTATGGGATCACGGTCAGCCGCTGGATGTTTACCGTAACGATGCTCTCGCCACGCTGGCCGTACGAGGGCAAAGCGAACTGGTCGCTACGGGCAACGTGCACTACGCCACGCCCTCAGCCTTTCGGCGATCCCAGGTGCTGTCGTCCATCCGCGCTCGCCAGTCACTTCGCGAGATGCAGGGCTGGTTGCCATCGTCGGCCACGGCCTGTCTTCGCAGTGATGAGGAACAGCGCCGACGCTTCGCTCGCTGGCCCGGTGTGGTCGATCGGGCCGGTGAGATTGCCGAAGAGTTGGCCTTTGATCTTCGACTGGTTACACCGCAGCTACCAAACTTTCCAACGCCGCCCGGCCACGATGAGCAGAGTTACCTCGAACAGCTCGTCAGTGAAGGGGCGACGAGGCGGTACGGTCCCCGAACGGCCGAACGAGTCGTCGGGGCCTGGCGTCAGATCGATCACGAACTCTCCGTGATCAAGCAGTTGGGCTTTGCCGGCTACTTCCTGATTGTGTGGGACATCACGGAGTTCTGCCGCCGGGAGAACATCTACTGCCAGGGCCGTGGCTCGGCCGCTAACTCGGCCGCCTGTTTTGCCCTCGGCATTACCAACGCCGACGCGGTGCGGCTCAACCTCTTTTTCGAACGCTTCCTCTCGACATCCCGAGACGGGCCGCCAGATATTGACGTTGATATCGAGTCGGGTCGACGAGAAGAAGTGATTCAGTACGTTTATCGCCGCTACGGCCGTCACCACGCCGCGCAGGTGGCCAATGTCATTACCTATCGACCACGCTCGGCCCAGCGTGACGTGGCGCGGGCCTTTGGCTACGCCGCCGTTGACGAGATGACGCCCGAAGAAAGAGCGCGTGATGGGGCGCACATTGAAGAGATGGCGACAGAGCTACTCAACAGGCCTCGTCACCTCGGTATCCACTCGGCCGGCATGGTGATCTGCGACCGCCCCGTCAGCGAGGTCTGTCCCGTGGAGTGGGGTCGAACGCCGGGTCGATCGGTACTGCAGTGGGACAAGGATGACTGCGCCGCCACTGGACTCGTGAAGTTTGACCTGCTCGGGCTAGGCATGCTCGAGGCACTGCACCGAGCCGTTGACCTTATTGAGGAGCACGAGGGAGTACGGCTCGATCTCGGCGAACTACCGCAAGAAGAGATTGTCTACGACCTGCTCTGTCGGGCCGATACGGTCGGTCTCTTTCAGGTGGAGTCTCGAGCGCAGATGGGCACCTTGCCCCGTGTTCAGCCTCGCTGTTTTTATGACCTCGTGATTGAAGTGGCACTCATTCGCCCCGGACCCATTCAGGGCCAGGCCGTCAATCCCTATATCCGTCGCCGTCGAGGCGAAGAGCCGGTGACCTATCTCCACCCCCGCTTAGAACCCATCTTGGAACGGACCCTCGGCGTGCCGCTCTTTCAAGAGCAGCTCATGGAGATGGCCGTGGCCGTGGCGGGCTTCTCGCCGGCCGAGGCCGACGAGCTGCGTCAAGCGATGGCGGCAAAGCGATCAGAGGTGCGTATGGCGCGACTGAAGGGGCGCTTCTACGCGGGGATGGCCAACTACGACATCGTCGGTCCTGATGCTGACCACCTTTGGGACGCCCTGTCGGCTTTCGCCAATTTTGGCTTCCCCGAGTCTCACTCGGTCTCTTTCGCCCATCTGGTCTACTGCTCCGCGTGGCTCAAGGTCCACTACCCGGCGGCCTTTCTCGCCTCGTTACTGAACGCCCAGCCGTTGGGGTTCTGGTCGCCCCAGAGTTTGGTCGCCGATGCCCAGCGTCACGGGGTGACGGTCCTGCGACCTGACGTGCAGTCTTCGCGGGCCACCTCAACCCTGGAGCATCACGAATCGGGCACGGCAGTTCGACTCGGTCTCACCACGGTGCGGGGCGTGCGAGAGGGGGCAGCTCAACGCATTGTTGACGGTACCCCCTGGGTCACGATGGAAGACCTCGCTCGACGGGCCGAACTACGTCAGTCTCACCTGGAAGCGCTGGCTGCATCCGGCGCACTGGACTCGCTGGGCCGTTCGCGCCGTGGACTTCTCTGGGAGGCCGGCGCGGCCTCCCAGAACACCCAGGACCGCCTACCCGGCATGGTGACCGGCACGACCTCACCGCTGCTGCGACCAACGAGCGAATTGGAACGGGTGTCCGACGACATGTGGGCCCTCGGTCTGACACCTGACGCCACGGCCATCGCTCTATGTCGTGAAGAGCTCAACCAACTCGACGTCACGCTGGCTGGTTCGCTGGCCAGCGTCGAGGCGCATCGTGTTGTGGTCTGCGGGGTCGTGACGCATCGTCAGCACCCCGAAACGGCCAACGGGGCGGTCTTTTTAAATCTGGAGGATGAGAGTGGTCACGTGAACGTGATTTTCTCCAAGGGTGCCTGGGTTCGGTGGGAATCAGTGGCACGCTCTGCGCCCGTCCTCCTAATACGCGGCGTGCTGCAGCGGGGCCAGGGGGCGATTGCGCTTCAAGCGGAATCGGTCGAGTTGTTTGACGTGGCCGTAACGACACCGCCGTCTCGCGATTTTCGTTAGAAGAATCGGACTTCTTCGAGCTGGCTGGTAATGAGCGCTCGATCTTCCTCGTCGGCAATGACCTCGATGCGATCGGCGGCTACGCCAATCCACGTGAGACACTCAGCCTCCTCACCGGCGTCGCGGTAAGCCCGGGCCACACCTTCGGCCACGCTGGCTCGCAGCCACTCGGCTAGATCGCTAGTGAGCGCCGCTTCGGCTCGTAACGCAAAGCGGACGGCCAAATCTCCCAGACCACTCACGCCCGCCGCCCGCGCAACCATCCAATCGGCGATGACATTCTCCTGGGGACCTCCGGCGTGGAGCCAGTGGTAGCGAGAAGTCAGGGCTGCCGTGAGCAGCTCGGTGTGGTGTTCGACGGTGGGGCTTTCCATTTCAAGAAGTTCCCAGCAGCGGTTGTAGGTCTCAATGGCAATGGCGCGATGGTCGATGTCCATGAGAACAGGCTAATTCCACCTGACAAAAGCGCCGTTTAGTTCTATGGTGGAGGCATGTCCCGCCACCGTCTTCTCGCCACCATCGTCGCTGTTCTCGCCCTTGTAGGTACGACTACGGGCATCGTGATGGCCGCCACTGACACCAATGCCAATGCCTCGCCGTACGCGCTCAATGGCAAGGTCCCCAAGACGGCCGCCATGTCTTTTTCAATTGCGAATTCCGATGGCGTCGCTATCACCGGTCACATGAACGTCGACATGGTGAAGAATCGGGTCGACGGCGAAATCGATGTTCCCTTCATCTTGGTAATGGCACGAATCCACATTCGAGAAGTCAACGACAAGCTCTACCTCGGTGCCGGTGCCTTCCAATCTGCGGCTCAGGCTGAATGGTTGGCCGCACCACTGAACACCAACCTGGATCTCACCGGTTTGGCCCTCACCATGGCGAAGCCCGAATTTGATCTCATGCCTAAGCAGTTGGGTCCCGTTGAAATCACCACCGACGGTGACATCACCGTACGTACGTATCACGTGAAGGCAAAGTCTCTGGGGCTCCCGACATCAGGCGACGTCACGCTCGTTTTTCGAACCGCCAGCGAGGGTCAGATTATTGGCCTGACCGTGACGATTCAGGCGGCCAAGCAAGACATGACGATCGCACTCACCATGGATTCCTACAACCAACCCGTCGTAATTGCCACGCCGAAGCCATCGTCCGTGAAGCCATTGACCTCGAATTCGCTGCAGCAAATAGCCGGTAACAACGACACCTTGATGCAGTTGTTGAATGGCCTGATGTCCGGCGGCAACTTGTCAGGGTTGGGAATCAACACCCTCAACCTCTAGGCGAGAGATCCACCTCACGGTGGGAAGGACTCCAAGAGCTGCTCTAAGAGTGTCGATGCTCGACTTGTTTTCCCTTGGTGTTCTTCGACGTGATCGGAACGCTTAGCCAGGGCCAGTCCGGTATTAATACCGAGCCACCGCGCCGGCTCAACGGGCCACCGCTTCGACTGGTGATGGACGAACGGCAACGACGTGAGTTCGGTGGTGGCGTCGGGTTGCGTAATGAGGTCGGCCAACGCCTGGCCCGCCACGTAGGCCAGGACCACACCGTCACCGGTGTAGCCACCCGCGGACGCCAGCCCGGTGGCCTGATCAACGTTGACTGAGGGCATCATGTCGCGAGGCATCGCGAGCGGTCCGCCCCAGCGGTGGGAAATCTCGCCCGGCAGGTTGGGGAACAGGTCTCGCAATGTTCCTTCGAGTAATTGGAAGACCTTGTCGTCGTAGTCGTAACCCGGCTTGATGGAAGAGCCGAAGTGGTACGGCGCACCCCGACCACCGAAGGCGATGCGATTGTCTTCGGTCCGCTGGCCGTAAATAATCATGTGTCGATCATCGGCGAAGGTTTCGTATTCTCGAAAACCAGTGGCATCCCAGAACGACGACGGAAGAGGTTCGGTCGCAATCATGAGTGAGTAGATCGGCGCCACGCTGCGACGCAAGCCCGGGAGCTTCACGCTGAAGGCCTCGGTTGCTCGAACAACGTAGTTCGCCGAGATAGTTCCACCGCGCGAAACAATGCGCGCCCGTCGAGTTGGCGTGGCCGCTTCGATGGAAGTCACCGTGGTGTTCTCGTAGACGGCTACCCCTCGCTCTACAAGGCGGTCGGCGAGACCTCTCACCACCCGAGCGGGGTTGATGCGGGCACAGTTAGGAGCGAATGTGGCGCCATGCAGCCCGGGCAGGTCGGCCCGTTGCCGAGCTTCGTCACTCGAGAGCCACGTCAGTTCGGCACTAAATCCCCGCTCACTGTTCTGGGTGACCTGGTGCCGCAGTCGCTCGGCCTGTATCTCACTTCGAGCGAAGGTCAACGTGCCACCATGTCGAAAGTGACCGTCGATGCCATCGTGACGTAATGCTTCCCCCAGGGTGGTCACGGCCCGATTAAGTGCGTGGTGCAGGGGCGTAACTGAGTCTTCGCCAAATCGCTTAGCGAGAGTCCAGTCGCTTACGGGGAAGAGGGCTGAAGCCCAGCCACCATTACGACCTGAAGCCCCAAAGCCGCAGACGGACTGCTCGACGACGGCGATGCGAAGCGCCGGGTCTCGCTCGAGCAACTCTCGTGCTGTCCACAGTCCCGTGAAGCCACCGCCGACGATAACTACATCGACGTCAAGGCTCTCTCGCAACTCCGGCCGTGGTGTGACGGGGCTATCGAGCGTTTCCCACCACATTGAACGCGGTGGTGTGAGCATGACTACAGGAGGTGGAGAGAGTCTTCGAGAACTTCGCGCAGTGTGCCGACCATCCAGTCGATCTCCGAACGACCCACGATAAGTGGTGGGGCGAACTGAACGACGGGGTCGCCACGGTCGTCGGAGCGACAGATCAGGCCACGGCGGAAGAGTTCGGGGGAGAGGTGGCCGCGCAGTAAGTGCTCGGCCTCGTCACCTTCGAAGGTCTCCTTGGTGCCCTGGTCCTTCACGAGCTCCACGCCGTAGAAGTATCCGGTGCCTCGAACGTCGCCGACGATTGGGATGTCGCGCAGTGTCTCGAGAGCGTCGCGGAAGTAGTCCTGGTTGCTGGTGACGTTTTCGAGGACGTGCTCGGTTTCAATGATGTCAATCACCTTGAGCGCAACGGCGGAGGAGGTGGGGTGTCCGGCCCAGGTGAAGCCGTGCAGGAATGACTCGTCTCCGTGCAGGAAAGGCTCGGCAATTCGGTCCGAGACGATCATGGCGCCTAGCGGGGCGTAACCGGCAGTCAGACCCTTGGCCGTCACCATGATGTCGGGAACGAAGTCGTACTTCTGTCCACCGAACCAGGTGCCGAGGCGACCGTAGGCGCAGATGACTTCGTCGGAGACGAGCAACACGCCGTAGCGGTCACAGATCTCGCGAACCTTCTGGAAGTAACCCGGGGGAGGCGTGAGACAGCCACCGGCGTTTTGAACGGGCTCGAGGAAGACGGCCGCGACGGTGTCGGGTCCCTCTCGCAAGATGGCCTCTTCAATCTGCGAAGCGTTCCATTCACCAAACGCGGCCGGGTTCGCTTGGTACATCGGCGAGCGGTAGGTGTTGGTGTTGGGAATCTTGATGGCGCCGGGAACCAGCGGTTCAAACGGGGTGCGGTACGACTGCACCGACGTAATGGTCAAAGCTCCCATGGTGGTGCCGTGGTACGCGATGTCGCGACTGATCACCTTGTAACGGTCGGACTCGCCACGGAGGCGGTGGTACTGGCGGGCCAGCTTCCAGGCCGACTCCACGCCTTCGCCTCCACCACTGGTGAAAAAGACGCGATTGAGATCGCCGGGGGCCAACGAAGCCAGCTTCTCGGCCAGTTCAATGGCGCGGGGGTGGGCGTAAGTCCAAATCGGGAAGTACTCGAGCTCGCTCATCTGCTGAGCGGCTACGGCGGCGATATCGCGACGGCCGTGTCCGAGTGAAGAAGTAAAGAGTCCTGAGATGCCGTCCAGGTAACGGTTTCCTCGTGCGTCGTAGATGTACGCACCTTCTCCTCGCACCATGACGGGGATGTCTGAGGTTTCCGAATACGAACCCAGCCGAGAAAAGTGCATCCAGAGATGCCGGCGAGCCCGCTCGGAGAGCGTATGGCTCTCGTGTTCGGGATTGGCAACGGTCATACCGTCGCTGATGATTTCGTGCAATGTCATTTGGTTCCCCAAGCGTAGGTTTGCTTTGCCAACTTCAAGTAGAGAAAGGTCTCAACTTCGGTCACGCCTGGAATACTCCGAATGGAGTCATTCAGCAGGTGGACTAAGGCGTTGTCATCAACGGCAATAACTTCGGCAATGATGTCGAAGCTCCCGGCCGTCATAACGACGTAGTTGGCTTCCTCAATCGATGCGATCTTGTCGGCCACTGTACGAACGTCACCTTGGACGCGTACGCCGATCAGTGCTTCTCGGCCGTAACCAAGTTGCAGTGGATCGGTGATGGCCACGATCTGCATCACACCCGAGTCACGAAGACGTTGCACGCGCCGACGAACAGCGGCCTCCGAAAGACCGACGTCGTTGGCGATCGCCCCGTAAGGACGGCGACCATCGCGCTGAAGTAGTTCGACAATGCGCCGGTCGACAGAGTCGAGGACAGTTGAGGTCGAGACAATCTCGACCTCTGACCTCTTTTGGATCTTCTTAGATCCTTTTTCTGCAGTTTGTCCTGGCATTATTTGAACCTTTGCTCGGTAGTCGTCTCCGACTCCGTGGCTACGGATATCGTCACTGTAGCCCATATCACCACGCAATTAGTCGCTCATGGGGGTAATTACATCGAAATTCTTCGTAAATGAGTTGCCAGACCCCTGAAATATCTGGCAAAGTAGGCGAGGTAGCGTTACCCCAAGGTAACCCGAAGGAGTCAGTATGCGTCGATTGGCCAACTACATCGGCGGCGAGTACGTCGCACCCACATCGGGGAAGTACGTCGAACTGCTGAGTCCAGTGACGGGTCAGCCTTTCGCCGAGATGCCGATCTCTAACGGTGCCGATATCGACGCCGCAGTCCAGTCGGCAGCCCGCGCCTTTGAGTCGTGGCGCCGCACTACGCCAAGCGAGCGCTCGGGATATCTCTTAAAGATTGCTGACGCCATTGAAGCTCGCGCCGAAGAAATCGTTGCCATTGAGTCGGAGAACTGCGGCAAGGTCATCGCTGTCACGATGAGCGAAGAAGTGCCGCCGATGGTCGACCAGATTCGTTTCTTCGCCGGTGCCGCTCGCGTGCTGGAAGGCCGCGGCGCCGCGGAGTACATGGAGGGTCACACCAGCTACGTGCGCCGTGAGCCGATCGGTGTCTGTGGTGCCGTGACACCGTGGAACTACCCCATGATGATGGCGGTATGGAAGTGGGCACCCGCCCTCGCCGCCGGTAACACCATGGTCTTAAAGCCCTCGGACACCACGCCAGCCTCAACCCTGTTCATGGCCGAGATCATGGGAGAGATCCTTCCTCCCGGTGTCTTCAACGTCGTCTGCGGTGACCGTGACACTGGTCGTGCTCTGGTGGAGCACTCCATCCCCGCCATGGTCTCGGTAACGGGATCGGTCCGCGCCGGAATGGAAGTGGCCTCGAGCGCCTCCAAGACTTTGAAGCGGGTCCACCTCGAGCTCGGTGGCAAGGCCCCAGTCGTCGTCTTTGACGATGTCGATATTGAGGCAGCGGCCGAAGGTATCGCCATGGCCGGATTCTTCAACGCTGGTCAAGACTGCACGGCGGCTACTCGTGTGCTCGTGGGCCCCAAGGTGCACGGCGACTTCCTCGACGCGCTCGTTGAAGCCACCAAGAACACCGTGATTGGTAACCCCGATAACGAAGATGCCCTCTTCGGTCCGGTTAATAACGTCAATCAGTTCGAGCGAGTCAAGGGCTTCTTCTCTCGCAAGCCCAGCCACGCGACCTTTGCGGCCGGTGGCGCCACGGTCGGTGACGCCGGGTACTTCATCGCTCCAACCGTCGTAGCCGATCTGACCCAGCAGGACGAAATGGTGCAGAGCGAAATTTTCGGACCCGTCATCACCGTGCAGCAGTTCAGCGATGAGAGCGAAGCGTTGGCGTGGGCTAACGGCGTCGACTACGGACTCGCCAGTTCAGTCTGGACGCGCGACCACGGCCGGGCGATGCGCTTTGCTCGCGACCTCGACTTTGGCTGTGTCTGGATCAACACCCACATTCCAATCGTGGCGGAAATGCCTCACGGTGGATTTAAGAACTCGGGTTACGGCAAGGACCTGTCGGTGTATGGCTTCGAGGACTACACCCGTATCAAGCACGTGATGCACAATCTCGATTTTTAAGTAGTTCCACTCGTTGGTGAAATTCACGCAACGGGTTCGCAGTGCTGAGTTAGAGGACTGATCAACGATGATCATCGGAGTTCCAAGCGAAGTAAAAACTGACGAGTATCGCGTTGCGATGACTCCAGCTGGTGTGCGTGAGCTTGTAGGCGAGGGCCACCGCGTACTCATCGAGCGTGGAGCGGGTTTGGGCTCATCCATCCGCGACGCCGACTACGTCGCGACGGGGGCCGAGCTCCTCGATAACGCTGATGACATCTGGGCCGAGGCCGACCTTGTTCTGAAGGTCAAAGAGCCCGTGGAGCCCGAGTTTCATCGCTTGAAGGCCCGCGAGAATCAGGTCCTCTTCACGTATCTCCACCTCGCAGCGAGCCGTTCGTGTACTGATGCTCTCGTCGATGCGGGCAATGTGGCGATCGCCTACGAGACGGTGCGCATGCCGGACAACTCCCTGCCACTCTTGACGCCTATGAGCGAAGTCGCCGGTCGCATGGCCCCCTTTATGGGAGCACATCACCTCATGCGCGCCGGTGGTGGCCGAGGCATGTTGATTGCTGGCGTGCCGGGTGTAGCGGCGGCCAATGTTGTGGTTCTGGGCGCCGGTGTGGCCGGAATGGCCGCAGCCACATTGGCGGTGGGTATGCACGCCAACGTACACATCTTCGACAAGAACTTGGAACGACTCCGTCAAGTCGATCATCACTTCCGTGGCGATGTTGAAACCGTGGCCTCCTCGGCGCACGCCATCGAAGAGGCCTGCCTCCTCGCCGACATCGTTATTGGCGCCGTGCTCGTCGTCGGAGCCAAGGCCCCGAAGTTGGTACCCAACGATCTGGTTAGCCGTATGCGCCCCGGTTCAGTACTAGTGGACATCTCGGTCGACCAGGGCGGCTGTTTCGAAGCGACCCGTCCTACGACGCACTCCGATCCAGTCTTTGAGCACAACGGTTGCATCTTTTACTGTGTGGCCAACATGCCCGGTGGCGTTCCGCACACGTCGACACACGCCCTCTCGAATGCCACGATGCCCTACGTCATGAACTTGGCTCGACACGGATGGCGAGACGCCGTTCGCCGCGATGCCGCGTTACGCGAAGGTGTCAATGTGGTGAACGGTGAGATCACGTACGGGTCAGTGGCCGATGCGCACGGTCTACCGTCGATTGATATCAGCACTTTGCTGTAGTCGTATCCTCGACACTCACTGACGGTTAGCGTGGGGAGTACCCCTTCTCTCTCGAATCGAGAACGCTCATGACTGACAACGAACTTCAAACACCGGACCCCCGACGCTGGTTTGCCCTTATAACCATTGCCCTGGCGCAGCTCATGGTGGTGCTGGACTCGTCAATCGTCAATATTGCTCTGCCTCACGCCCAGCTGGCATTGCACATCAGTGATGCCAATCGCCAGTGGGCGATTACGGCTTACACCTTGACCTTCGGTGGCTTTCTGCTACTCGGTGGCCGCATCTCGGACTTCATCGGTCGCAAGAAGGCCTTCATGATTGGCCTCGGTGGCTTCGCCTTCGCCTCGCTGTTGGGTGGCCTTGCGTGGAATCAGCAGGCCCTCTTTGCGGCCCGTGGTCTGCAGGGCATGTTCGGAGCACTGTTGGCTCCGGCCGCGTTGTCTTTGCTCTCAGTCACCTTTACGGATGCCAAAGAGCGCGCCAAGGCCTTCGCGGTCTACGGCGCTCTTTCCGGCGTTGGTGCCGCCATTGGCCTCATCATGGGTGGACTGTTGACGCAGTACGCCAACTGGCGCTGGTGTCTTCTGGTTAACACCCCCATGGCCATCATCGCCATCGTCTTGACCCGTAAGAACGTTCGTGAGTCACGCGTTACGAAGGGCGACACTCGCTACGACGTCCCGGGCGCGATCACGGCTACTGGTGGAATGTTGGCCATTGTGTACGGAGTTTCGGAAGCCTCAACGAAGGGCTGGGCCTCCACTTCGGCACTGACATTCATGCTCGTCGGTGCGGCACTCATTGGCCTCTTCTTCTTCCTCGAAACTCGCGTCCCGCACCCACTGTTACCACTTCGCCTGTTCAACCGCATCCGTGGTGGTTCGTACCTGAGCTCAATTCTCGCCGGTATGGGCATCTTCGGAATGTTCTTATTCATGACCTTCTACTTCCAGAACATCCACGGCTACTCCGCCGTGAAGTCGGGTCTCTGCTTCTTGCCCTTCTCGCTCTGCGTCATTGTTTCGGCCGGATCGGCGAGCAAGTTGTTGCCCAAGATTGGACCTCGACCGCTGGCAACCGTTGGTCTGATCATGGCGGCATTCGGCCTTCTCTACCTATCGACACTCACGGCGACGAGCTCCTACGCGACGCACGTCCTACCGGGATTGATGTTGATGAGCCTCGGCCTAGGTGGCGTGTTTGTGAGTCAGTCCACGACGGCATTGCACGCGACGCCCTTCCACGACATCGGTGCCGCCTCGGCTCTCTTGAATACTTCGTCGCAAATCGGTGGTTCGTTCGGTACGGCCATTCAGAACACGGTTGCCGTCACGGCGACAGGCAACTTCCTCGCGGTGGCGATGGCGAAGCCGATGACCCAGCTGACGCCACAACTACAGGCGGCCGCCACGGTCCATGGTTTCGACATGGCGTTCCGTATGGGGTCAATCTTCGTTCTGGCCGCAGCCGTGGCCTTCTACCTGCTCTGCAACATTGAACGCCACGAACTCGGCCACGCCGAAGTTCCTAGTGGTGCCCACTAGTCACAGAGATACGGGCAGTGGCGACAGCCACTCTCGCAGCACGTGCCACGGTCCATGTGGGTGCGCACCGTGAGGACGAGCAGCCCCGTGGCGGGGTCTCGGTAGGTGGCTTCGTTGGCCGTGATCGCCGCATCGTGGGCCGCCATGATGGTGGCGTAGTCCAAGCGCGAGGGGTTTAGGCGCGAAGGATGAGGAGTTGGGTAGGCGATGGCCACGGCTGCAACCTACCGGTGGAGTTAGGCCTCGTTGACCAACACAATCTTTCCTAGTTTGCCGGGTTGCGCAAAGAGGTCGTAGGCCTCACTGGCTTGGTCGAGCGACAGCGCGTCGCTGAGAACAACACGCAAGGTGCCGTCGGCCCAGAGGGGCACTAACTGATCATTTACGGCCAGGGCGATTGAGGCCTTTTCTTCACGCGATCGAGCTCGCAGTGTGGATCCGGTTAGCGAGGCCCGGCGTGACATGAGTCCGAGTAGGTCGATTTCGACGCGTCCACCGCTCCCGACTCCAATCACCACGACGCGACCAAAGGGTCGCAACTTAGTCTGCGCTGCTGCCAGGTGCGCTGCACCAACAAGTTCGAGAATGACGTCGACGTCTTCAATGGTTCCAACGTCATCAAGGGTGACGCACTCACTGGCGCCGAGCTCACGCAGCGCACTGTGGTGGCGGTCGTCACGAGTGACCGCCACGGCTACAGCGCCGAATGCTCGCACAATCTGAACGGCGGCCAAGCCAACACCGCCCGCCGCGCCCGAGATGAGCACCCGCTCATTGGGCGCGATGTGGGCGTTCAGGACGAGGGCATCAAATGCCGTGGTGAAGGCCTCTGCAAAACCGCCGGCTTCGGTGTCAGGAATGGATGAGGGAACGGCGATGAGGTGTTCGGCCGGCACGACACAGTGGGTGGCCTGTCCGCCCCCACCGACAATGGCCGCCACCCGATCACCCACGGAAACGGACGTGACGTTAAGACCAACGGCGTGCACTACGCCGGCGCACTCGAGGCCGGGAATGTCGCTCGGCCAACCGGGAGGTGCGGGATAAAAGCCGCGTCGCTGCAAGAGGTCGGCGGCGTTCAAACCAGCGGCCCGTACTTCGATAACCACATCATCGGGGCCGGGCTGGGGTGTTTCCTGCGAGACAATCTCCAGTTCGTTGTTGTTGATCTTCACTGCTCGCATGAGGCACCCTCCTAGGCGTTCCCCGTCAAACTAGGACACATCCGTCGAAGGCGTGGCATGTCCAGATCGCCACTATCGTGCCGTCATGACTATTTTCGATACCGCCATTAACAACCTCGACGGCTCGCCAGCCCAGCTTGAGGCGTACTCCGGCAAGGTAGTTCTTGTCGTCAACGTCGCCTCTAAGTGTGGCCTCACGCCGCAGTACACCGGCCTCGAAGAGATGCAGAAGCACTACGCCGACCAGGGCTTTACAGTCATCGGTGTTCCCTGTAATCAGTTCGGCGAGCAAGAGCCCGGCAGTGCTGAAGAGATTCAGACCTTCTGCTCAACCTCTTATGGCGTGAGCTTTCCGCTGCTCGAGAAGGTCGAAGTCAACGGCGAGGGTCGTCACCCTCTGTACGGCATCTTGACGGAAACCACTGACGCCGAAGGGCACACTGGTGATATCCGCTGGAACTTCGAGAAGTTCTTAATTGGCCGTGACGGCTCAATCACGCGTTTCGGACCACTCGTCGCTCCCGAAGACCCAGCACTGGTGTCCGCTATTGAGGCTGCGCTCTAGCAATTCGTTCACGACATCTCGTTGTTGTGAGAAAGTAGCCCCATGCTGACCGCCACCCTGTTTGACATGGATGGGCTTCTGCTCGATTCAGAAATCCTTTGGCATAAGGCCGAACTCAAAATCCTTGGTGATCTTGGCGTGCCCATCCCTCACGGAGAAGTACGGCTCACCAAGGGCATGTTTGTTTCTGAAGTTGTTGACTACTGGTTTGCCCAACACCCTTGGCCGGCACCCTCACGACCCGAAGTGGTTGAGCTGATTTTGCAGGCCGTCGGCGATTTAGTGGAGTCCGAGGGCGTCATGATGGCCGGGGCTCTGCGGGCCATTGAATTGGCCTCCGAGCGGGGACCCATTGCGGTCGCGAGTTCAACGCCGATGCCCCTCATTATGCGGTGCCTCCAGAATTTCAATCTCGTGGACCTGTTTCAATCGATCCACTCGGCCGACATCGAACCCTACGGCAAGCCTCACCCCGGGGTCTTTCTCACCGCGGCAAAGGCACTCGGCGCAGCGCCGACCTCCTGCCTCGTGTTTGAGGACTCGGCCGCGGGGGTGTTGGCTGCGAAGGCCGGGCGTATGACGTGTGTGGCAGTTCCCGTAGCCGATGAGCTTCGTATGCCGGCCTTTCAAATCGCCGACCTCGTGTTGAACTCTCTGAACGAACTCACCCCGGAGTGGCTCGACGAACGATTTGCGAACTAGTTCGCCAATACCTTGAGGAACTTGAGCCCTTCGGGGTAGTGGTCGACCCCATCGGGAAAGGCGGCGATGCGTTCGTAGCCAATGCGGGCATAGAACTTGATGGCCTCAGGTTGCTTGTCACCCGTCTCGAGGTAAATCGACGCTACGCCCATTGTGGGCGCAAACTCCTCCAGGGCCACCATTAACCGTTGGGCGACTCCCGCTTGGCGGAGATCGGGTCGAACCCAGAGTCGCTTAACTTCTGCGGCTCGCTCGCTGGGCTCGCCAATTCTTCTCAGTGCCACACCGCCGGCAAGGTGAGAATCGAGTCGCGCCACGAAGAAGGCCCCGGTTGGTAGTTCAAGTTCGTCAAAAGAAAGGCTGTGGTCATCCGCGTTACTCCCATAACGGCGACCGAGTTCCTCGAGGGCGCAGTAGATCAGTGCGCGGACAGCGGGGGAGGAGGAGGATTCACGCTCGATAGTCAATTGCACGAGGGCACCCTAGGAGGAGACGGCCAGAGTGTCGTCGTCTTCTACGATAGGAACAGACAAAGGGGATTTGTGTTCCGTCCAATTAGTGCTGAGATCGATTTCGTCGCGCTCGAAGAAGCCGAGCTGGTCCGTTGGCGTGAGCACGACGTATTTGCCCGCTCGATGCAGCAGCGCGAAGGGGCCACCCCGTGGGTCTTTTACGAAGGTCCCCCGACGGCCAACGGCAAGCCCGGGCTGCACCACGTTTGGGCCCGTATCTATAAGGACTTTTTCTGCCGCTACCAAACCATGCAGGGCCACTTTGTCCAGCGTCGTGCCGGCTGGGATACCCACGGGTTGCCGGTAGAGGTCGAAGTCGAAAAGCGCCTCGGAATCTCTGGCAAAAAGGCCATCGAAGAAGAAGTTGGCATCGCCGAGTTCACGCGCCTCTGTCGAGAGAGTGTCCATACGTATGTCGGAGAGTTTGAAAAGCTCACGGAGCGCATTGGCTACTGGGTCGACCTGGAATCTGCGTACTGGACCTATCACACCAGTTATGTCGAATCTGTTTGGTGGCAGTTGCAGCAACTCTTCAACAAAGAACTGCTCTACGAAGACCTCAAGGTCGTTCCTTACTGCCCGCGTTGCGGCACCGCCCTGTCAAGTCACGAGCTCGGACAGCCCGGTGTCTACACCGATGAATTTGATGAGAGCTGCTACGTCCAGCTCGAGATCACTGACGCCCACGACCTCCCCGGTGCTACGCACCTAGCGGTCTGGACGACGACACCGTGGACGCTGCTGAGCAACGTCGGTGTCGCCGTAAATCCCGAAGTGACGTACGCCGTCGTGAACGGCCTCGTGATGGCCGAAGCACTTGTGGAGGCCGTCTGTGGCGAGGGAGTCAAAGCGGATGCCACATTCAGCGGCAGCCAACTCGTAGGCCTGCACTACCGCCGTCCTTTCGATGACGTGGAGCTCCCTGAAGGTGCCGATGCCTGCCGCGTCGTTCCCGCTGACTACGTGACGACCGAAGATGGCACCGGACTCGTCCACCTCTCGCCGGCTTTCGGTGAAGTCGACCGTCAGGTCGCGCGCGCGAACGGTCTACCCACCGTCAACCCCGTGGGTCCCGATGGTGCGTTCACCTCGCAAGTGCCGTGGCTGGCCGGCATTGGTGTTCGCGACGCCAACGCCGAAATCAATAATGAGCTTGAGCGCCGCGGTATTTTGATCCGCCGCTTTAACTACGAGCACTCTCTGCCACACTGCTGGCGTTGCTCGACTGTCCTTATCTACTGGGGCAAGCCCAGTTGGTACATCGCGACCTCCAAGTTCAAAGAGCTCATGGTCAATGAAAACAAGACCATTGACTGGCACCCGGAGCACATTCGTGAAGGACGATTCGGTGAGTGGCTGGCCAACAACGTCGACTGGGCTCTTTCTCGCGACCGTTTCTGGGGAACGCCACTGCCGATTTGGCGTTGCGGCGAGGGACACCTCACGTGTATTGGCTCGCTCAAGGAATTGGGTGAACTCACAAAGCGTGATCTCTCCGAGCTCGACCCCCACCGTCCCTCAATCGATGCCGTGACCTTTGCCTGCCCGACCTGTGGTGTCGAGGCAAGGCGCGTAGAGCCAGTCATCGATGCCTGGTTCGACTCCGGTGCCATGCCGGCCGCCCAGGTGGGCTATCCCCACGTCCCCGGTTCCGAGGCCCTCTTTAACTTCCCGGCGCAGTTCATTGCCGAAGCGATTGACCAGACCCGAGGGTGGTTCTACTCACTCTTGGCGGTGAACTCTCTCGTCTTTGGTGCCAAGCCGTACGAGCACGTGCTCTGTCTGGGTCACATTGTCGATGTTGATGGCCGCAAGATGAGCAAATCGCTCGGCAATGTGATTGATCCGTGGGAAGTGTTGAATTCCCGTGGTGCCGACCCACTCCGTTGGTGGATGTTCTCGCAAGGTTCCCCGTGGACACCAACTCGTGCGTCGATGGGCGCTATTGACTCTTCAATGCGCGAAACACTCGGCACGCTGTGGAATACCTACAGCTTCTTCACGACGTACGCATCGCTCAACGGATTCAATCCCAACGATGCCGGGATCCCCGCGCGAGCGGACCGTCCCGACATGGACCGTTGGATTCTGTCGCGCCTCGAGCGGACCACCAAGATTGTTACCGAGTCACTCGATGGCTACGAGCCGTTGCCGGCAGCGTCGGCCGTTTCGGGCCTCGTTGACGACTTGTCGAACTGGTATGTCCGCCGCAGTCGCCGCCGTTTTTGGCGCACCGACCCGAATGCCCCTCGAGCGGATTCCTTAGCGGCGCAGGCGACATTACTCGAGGTTTTGCAGCGAATTTCCCTGCTCCTGGCACCGTTCTGCCCCTTCGTGGCCGATTCGATGTATCGCGAACTATTCGGACTCGATGCGACGAACTCGGTCCACTTGGCCGACTGGCCGAGCACTCTCGAGGCCGACATCGATGACGACCTCGAAGCAGCCATGGTTGTCGCCCGCAGCCTGACCTCAATGGGTCGGGCCGCTCGGGCCGACGCCGGCGTCAAGGTGCGTCAGCCGCTCGCTCGCGCGCTGGTATTCCTGCCACCGGGTAGCCCTCAGCCGCCGGCTGGTGTTGTTGAGGAAGAGCTCAACGTGGACGCCATTGAGTACGGCACGGAACTGGCCGACGTCTTGAGTTTCGAACTCGTACCGAATTTCCGAACCCTCGGCCCCCGACTGGGCGAGGCGGCCAAAGAACTGCGTCCGGCGCTGAGTCAACTCGATGGGGCTGCCGTGGCTGCCGCGTTCGAACGGGGCGAAACCGTTTCCTTAACGCTCTCCACAGGTGACTTCGTGCTCGGCACTGATGACATTGAACTGCGGGTAAAGAGCCAAGGTGGTTTTGCCGTAGGTAGAGAGGGTGGCGAAGTTGTCGCACTGGACCTCACCTTGAACGATGAACTGCTCCGCCGGGGCTACCTGCGAGACCTGGTTCGCCAGGTTCAAGACCTCCGGAAAACGACGGGCCTCGACGTCTCCGATCGCATCACGCTGCACCTAGTCGGTGTGGATGATCTGGCCGAAGGGTTTGCGCTCGTCGCCAGTGAGGTGCTGGCGACTGAGATTCACGCGACGCCCGGTGTGGGAGCCGGGGAAGCACTTTCCTTCGATGACGAACGCACCGGCGCACTGGCCTGGGTGGCCAAAGCGACGAACTAGCGGAGCTTCTTCAACAGTTCAACGAGTTGTGCCTGTTCGTCAGCCGAGAGCGCGCGATCAAAGAGTTCGGCCAGTAGGGCAACGTGGATGCCGAGCGCCTCGTCGAAACGGGTGTTGCCCGAGTCCGTGATGGCCACGTGGATGGCTCGACGATCTTTGGGGCAGGCCTGACGGGCGACGAGTCCCTCTTCAACCATGCGGTCAATCAATCGCGTAGTGCCGCCAGTGGAGTGAACGATGGCGTCAGCAATTTCACTCATCGTTAAGTGACCTTCCGGGGACTGACGAAGGTGAAGGAGTGTTTCAAACCAGGGGAGGGGGAGTTCGACTCGAGAACGAAGTTCACCATCCAGCTGGCGCTCGAGCCGGGCGTTGGTCTCGGAGAGCTGGGCGAAGAGCAGAACACGCGGGTCCTTCGATGGGCAGAACTCCTCAGAAACCATAGGGAAAGTGTAGCAAGTAGTTGCATAAAAAGTTATTGCTTGACAAATAGTTGTATAAGCAACTATTATTACTCTCGACTTACAAACCCTCTCAAATTAAAGGATTATTCAATGAGCAATTTGCCCACTCCCGGCACCTACAACGTCGATTCAGTTCACTCGTCCGTGAACTTCACCGTGCGTCACCTGATGGCCGCCAAGGTTCGTGGATCATTCACCGAGTTCACCGGAACCGTCGTTATTGGCGAGACTCCAGAGACCTCTTCAGTGACCGCCACTGTGCAGGCCGGATCAATCACGACCAACAACGAGATGCGTGATGGTCACCTCAAGAGCCCTGACTTCTTGGACCTTGAAAATCACCCCACGCTGGAGTTCGCCTCGAAGAAGATCACCGCCAAGAGCGGCGACCTCTACGACCTCGAAGCCGACCTGACTCTCCGTGGCGTGACGAAGACCGTTACCTTCGAACTGGAATTTCTCGGCACCGGCCCAGGCATGGCGCCCGGCGTGACGGTCGCTGGATTTGAAGCTCGGGGCGAAATCGACCGCCGTGACTTCAACGTCAACTTCGAGGGCACTCTCGAAAACGGCAACCTCGTAGTTTCAAACAAGGTTGCGCTGGAATTCGTGATTGAAGCAGCCCACCAGGCCTAACTTTCAGCCGTTCAAATTATTGATACCCCGGGGTGCAAACCCCGGGGTATCGCCGTACCATGGTGGTATGAGCAACGAATCCTCCACCGGTAGCAAGAAGAAGACCCTCGGCATTGTCGGTGTTGTCGTGACCGTGTTTTCAGTCTTCTGGTTCGCCCTTCGTCCGCGCCTTAAGAAGAGCGACGACAACTAACCAGCCAATATCGCTGGCAGCGTGTCAGTGAGGTCACCGGGGACCACGACATCGGCCAGGCCGTCCATCTCGGTGGGACTGCCATTGGCGATGATGATTTTCGCCCCCGCTCTTTTGGCCACAGGCACAATTGCGGCAATGGGGTAAACGCCGAGTGTCGAACCGACCGCTACGAAAACATCGCACTCTCGGGCCGCCTGTTCGGCGCGGTTCAGATCATCGAGGATGAGTGACTGGCCGAATGAAATGGTGGCCGCCTTCAGAATGCCACCACAGTGGCTACTGCCGGACGTGGCTTCACATCGGGGATCAGTGTCGCCGGCCTCCACACGATAAAGAATCAGTTCAATTGGTCCGCGCTCACCGCAGCGCATGCAGAGCGATTCGTGCACCGTTCCGTGGATTTCGATGAGCCGTTCCCCAGTGAGTCCAGCCTTTTGGTGTAGGCCATCGATGTTTTGCGTGATGACAACGTCGAGCGTGCCACGTTGGGAAAAGTCGGTGATGGCGTGGTGTGCGGCATTGGGCTGGACGGCCTCCCAGGACATATTCGCTCGACGTTGCCATCCCGCCCGGCGAACTTCAACGTCTGACATCCAAACATCGATGTGGGCCCGCACTTCAGCACCGGGATTTTTCGTCCAGACGCCATCGGGTCCGCGGTAGTCGGGAATACCCGATGCCGTGGAGATACCCGCACCCGTCAGCAGCACCACGCGCCGACCTTCGACCACCAAGCGTTGCGCGAGCTGTAGTTCGTTGGTTGGCACGGAGGGAGAGTAATGCGACACCACTAGCGTCCCTGCATGGCCTCAACGTCCTTCGCACCGTTACGCCATCGCAGTTTTCGGTTAGCACTTCTGAGTTCCTTTGTCTCCTCGTCGGGTACGTGGATGCAGTCGGTCGCCATGGGCGTCTACCTCCAGGTCACAACGCACAACGCCGTGTGGCTGGGCCTGTTGACGCTGGCCGCGTGGCTGCCAAGTGCCGTCGCCTCGCCGGTGGGTGGTGCTCTGGCAGATCGAATGAGTCGGGAACGCATTATTCAGATCTCTAACGGGGTCATGGCCCTGTGTGCCACAACGCTGGCCGCTCTCTACCTCACTGGTCATCTGCGGCCAATTGATGCAGTCTTGATTGCCATCGTGGAGGGTTTCGCGGGAGCTGGTTCCTGGGCCAGTTGGCAGTCGTTACTTCGAGACTTGGTTGAAACCGATGAGGTTCTGGCGGCAGTTTCCTTGTCATCGGCACAGTTCAATCTCGGACGAATCATTGGCCCGATGCTGGCCGGCGTAGTCATGGGATTTGGTTCAGCGGGATGGTGTTTCGCAATCAACGCTGGAACCTTCTACTTCGTCGTCTTGATTTACGGATTTGTGAAGAGTCGTCCGCGCCAGTTAGTCCCGCCGGTGGGCCACCTCATTGATCAGATTCGCCATGGCGCCAAGACGGCCATGGCCGTTCGGGGCACTCGCTCGCCCATTTTGAGTATCGCGGTGATTGCCTTCATTATGAGCCCCTTCATCTCGTTTGTTCCCACCATGGCGATTGAGGTCTTTCACGCCGGTGAGGTGGGGACCAGCTCGTTGGTCACCGCCCAGGGCATCGGTGCCGTACTCGGCGCGATTCTCCTGCCCGCGCTGGCGGCCCGAACATCTCGGCTGAAGGTCCTCGAGGGATCGCTCATCGTCATGATTGTGGGCCTGGCCGGTTACGCAGTGAGCCCCACCTTGAGTGTGGCCGTGGTGGTCATGGTTGTCGTGGGCGCCGCCTATATCGGGACACTCACAGGCCTGAACTCCGTCGTGCAGCTCCACGCCCCTGGCGGCGAACGCTCTCGAATCCTCTCGCTGTACACCATGAGCCTGTCGGTGGCCTACCCCCTGGGCGCCTTCATCCAGAGTTTTTTCGTCCATCGTTTCGGTCTGCGTCCGGTGACACTCATCAGCACGGGCCTGATGGTCGCTGTCTACTTGACCGTTCGCGCCACCGCCCCACGCTTCATATCCGTCATGGGTGATACGCCAACCCCCAGCGCCTGACAAACTGCCACTATGCCATTTGTTGCTACCAACCCCACCACCGGTGAAGTCATTGCGACCTATCCCTCGCTCGACGCCGCCGGTATCGAGAACGTCCTTGATCGCTCGCACCGAGCTTTTGAATCATGGCGTCAGACCAGTTTCTCGGAACGGGCCCTGCTCATGAATCGTGCCGCCGAACTCCTGGAGAGTGAAGTGCCGGTTGTCGCGGAGATGATGTCGCGCGAGATGGGCAAGACGTTCGCAGCCGCCAAGGGTGAAGTGGCGAAGTGCGCCATGACCATGCGCTACTACGCCGAACACGCCGAATCGATGCTGGCGAGTGAAGCTATCGCCACCAGCGGTTCCGCTTCGGGGATTCGCTTTGATCCGATCGGTGCCGTTCTGGCGATCATGCCCTGGAACTTTCCACTGTGGCAGGCCGTCCGATTCGCAGCGCCGACGGTGATGGCCGGCAACGTCGGTATTTTGAAGCACGCACCGAATGTTCCCGCCTGCGCCGAATTTCTCGGCATGCTGTTTCGCCGGGCCGGATTTCCCGAGGGCGTCTTTCAAAATGCCTTCATTGAAGTTGAGGACATCGAAGGGGTCATTGCCGACCCCCGCGTAGCGGCCGTCACTCTCACCGGTTCCGAGCGAGCCGGTCGATCAGTGGCAGAGATCGCCGGGCGCAATCTTAAGAAGTGCGTCCTCGAACTCGGTGGGTCGGACGCCTTTATCATCGCCGAGTCCGCCAACCTTGACGACGTGATTCCCTTCGCGGTGACCGCTCGTGTCCAGAACAATGGTCAGAGCTGTATTGCGTCGAAGCGCTTCATCGTGGTGGCCTCTCGAGCCGAAGAGTTCACCTCCCGTTTCGTCGAAGCCATGGGTTCAGTCGTTGTAGGGAATCCCATGGACCCATCCACGGTGGTGGGCCCTCTGGTGAGTGCCGCGCAGCGCGACGGCTTGGCCGCCCAGGTGAACGATGGGATAAAAAATGGCGCTCGGGCCCTTACTGGCGGTGCGCCACTGGACGGACCCGGCTTTTTCTATCCACCCACGGTGTTGGTGGACGTTGATCTCGCGAGCCGCGCCGGCCGTGAAGAGCTCTTCGGGCCGGTGGCCGTTGTGCACACGGTGCCCGATCTGGCCTCCGCTATCGCACTGGCCAACGCCACCCCCTGGGGCCTCGGAGGCTCGATCTGGGCGACCGATCAGGCCGAAGTGGACGCTGCCATTTCGGGCATTGAAGCCGGTATGGTTTTTGCCAATGCGGTAGTTGCCTCCACTCCCGAGTTGCCATTTGGTGGCATCAAGAATTCGGGTTTTGGACGGGAACTTTCGGCGTACGGCATCAAGGAGTTTGTCAACGTGAAAACCTTCTACCAAGCATGAGCGAGCAGACCTACTACTTCGACCACGGTGCCAGCGCTCCGCGCCTCGACGAAGTGGCCGAGGCCATGGCGCCCTGGCAGCACGGCGTTGTTGGAAATCCTTCGGGGATGCACAGTGCTGCGCGGGCCGCTCGTCGCGCTATTGAGGATGCTCGCGACGTCGTGGCGAACTTTGTCGGTCAGCCCACCCACGAAGTGATATTTACTGGTGGCGGAACGGAATCTTGCCACCTCGCGATTTCGGGCGTTGTTCGTGAACATCGCAAACACCACGACATCAGCGAAATTGTTATCTCGCCAACCGAGCACCACGCCGTACTGAACACGGCCTTGGCGCTGGCCGACGAATTCGACGATGTCCGAGTTCGCTTTCTCGATGTGGATGAGCTCGGCATCATCACGACGACATCACTTTGGGAAAATGTCGGACCAAAGACGGCCATCGTGAGCGTGATGACCGTCAATAACGAAACTGGTATCTACCAACCAGTTCCCGTGGTCGGCAGCATCGCCGCCAGCGGAGTGCCCGACGGTGGAATATCTCACACCGATGCCGTCGCCGCTGCGCCGTGGCTCTACCTGCCGGCAATCACGGAAAGTATCGACATGATTTCCATCGCGGCACACAAGCTCGGTGGTCCAGTGAACTCGGGCGCACTAATTCTGCGTCGAGACATCAAGCTCGATCCGGTTTCAGTCGGGGGTGGCCAGGAGCGTGGTCACCGTGGCGGCACCGTTGACGTGGCCGCCGCCGTTGGTCTGGCCGCCGCCTGTCGCGTGGTCGACCGTGAACGCATGGAAGTCAATGAGCGAGTCGGCGAACTCCGTGCCCGTCTCGAAGCGGCATTTCGCTACATCCCGGGTGTGGCGCTCACGGCGACCGAAGAGACCCGTGTGCCGGGTTGCACCCACCTCACGGTGGAGGGCGCGGCTAGTGAAGAGCTGTTGTTCTTGTTAGACAATGCCGGTATTGCCGCTTCCGCCGGAGCTAGTTGCTCGAGTGGCGCATCGGTAATGAGTCATGTTTTAGAGGCGATGAAGATGCCTGAAGACAAGGCCCGTGGTGCCCTGCGCTTCACAATGGGGCGTGAAACGACCAAGGACGATGTCGACCACCTGATTGCCGTGTTCGCTGATGTGGTCTACCGACTCCGAGGAGAGAAGTAGACGTCACCGCTGGCTGGCAAACTGTCAGTATGCGTGTTTTGGTGGCTATGAGTGGAGGGGTCGACTCGTCAGTCGCGGCCGCCCTCTTGAAGGAAGCGGGCCACGATGTTGTCGGGGCGACACTGAAGCTCTGGGGTGGCGCATCAGATTCGGGTTGCTGTTCAGTCTCCGACGTCGACGACGCTCGGCGCGTCGCTCACTCGTTGGATATCGACCACCACATTTTCAACTACACCTCCGAGTTCGAAGCGGCCGTCGTCAAACCCTTTGTCGATGATCACGCCGCCGGTCTGACACCAAACCCTTGTATCGAGTGCAACCGAGTCATCAAATTCGATCTCCTGTTCGAGCGGGCCGAACGACTTGGTTTTGACGCCGTCGCCACTGGTCACCACGCCCTTGTGGAATTATGGAACGGCCGACCAACGCTGACGCGCAGCGTCGACCCACTTAAGGATCAGAGTTACGTCTTGGGATACATCCAAGGCCCCATCCTGCAACGCCTCATGCTGCCAATTGGGGGAATGAATAAAGAGGAAGTTCGCATTCACGCCGAGCGACTCGATCTGCGCACCTGGAACAAGCCTGACTCGCAAGATGTCTGCTTCATTGAGGCCAGTCGTGGTCGCGAAGAGTTCCTGGGTCAGCGCATTGAACTCACCTCGGCCGAAGTCTTTGACCGGGTGACCCAGGAGGTCGTTGGCCGAGTGCCGGCCGCGCAACTCGTTACGCTCGGACAGCGTCGAGGCATCGCCCCAGGCTTTGATGGCGAGCGTCGATTTGTGGCCTCCGTCGATCTAGAGAACCGACGAGTTGAAGTTGATCGCATTGAAGCCATCATGGTCTCCGCTCTTGCGCTGCGTCCCGGTTCGCTCACCTTTGCGTACGACGAAGTTCCTTCCGGCACCCGGGTCATGGTCCAGTGGAGTGCCCACGGCCGACCCGTGAGTGCCACGTTGGAAACCAGTGGCGAACCTCGACTAATCCTCGATGAGCCTGCTCGTCCCGTTTCCGCCGGTCAGTCAGTCGTCTTCTATGACGCCGAAACCGGCCGTCACGTGCTCGGTGCGGCTCAGGTAGGGCGATGACCACACCGGCCGAGCGAGTCGCGGAACTGCGAGAGCAGATTGCCTTTCACTCGGAGCGGTACTTCATTGAAGACAGCCCCGTTATTCCCGATGCCGATTACGACCAACTGGTTAAAGAGCTGCTGGTCCTTGAAGCGGCTCACCCCGAACTCGTTGTGGAGAGTTCGCCGTCACTGCGCGTCGGTGCGCCCACGTCCACGGCCTTCAGTCCCGTCAATCACGGACAGCCCATGCTCAGTCTGGACAATGTCTTTGACGAGGCCGAACTACGAGAGTGGAGCGAACGGCTTGTTAAATCACTCGGTCGTGACGATGTGAAATTCTCCATCGAGCCGAAGATCGACGGTCTGGCTCTTTCCATTCTTTACGTCGACGGCGAATACTCTGTCGCCGCCACCCGCGGCGACGGCCGCGTCGGTGAAGACGTCACCGCCAATGTGGCCACTATGGCTTCGGTGCCCCAACGACTTGCTGGTGTGACCACGACGGGCCGACTCGAAGTGCGTGGTGAGGTCTACATCGACAAAGCTGCTTTCGATCAACTGAACGCGTCGCTGGCGAAGGCGGGGGAGCGCCTCTTTGCCAATCCCCGCAATACGGCCGCCGGTTCGCTTCGCCAGAAGGACCCCGTCGCCACCGCCCGTCGCCCCCTTTCATTTCTTGCGTACCAACTTGTAGTCCTCGAAGGTCACGACGAGTTGGCTTCGATTACCGGTCACGACCAAGCGCTCGAGGCGTTGGACCGTTTTGGCTTTTCGGTCGCCCCGACCGTGCAACACGTGCAGGGGGCAGCCGCGATGGTGGAGGCCAGTGGTTGGTTCGAAGCACATCGCCACGACCTGCCCTACGAAATCGACGGCGTGGTTATTAAGGCCACCCGGTTAGCCGATCGCGATCTCCTCGGCTCCACGTCACGGGCTCCACGATGGGCGATTGCGCGCAAGCTCCCTCCCGAGGAACGGACCACCACGTTGCTCGCAATTGAAGTGTCGATAGGACGGACCGGCCGGGCCACCCCGTACGCCGTCTTGGAGCCGGTGGTCGTAGCGGGTTCAACGGTCTCGATGGCCACCCTTCATAACCAAGATCAAGTTCGCGCCAAAGACGTTCGACCTGGGGACCTCGTTATCGTCCGCAAGGCCGGGGACGTAATCCCCGAAGTGGTCGCCCACGTCCCGAGCCCCGGAGTAATCCGAGCCCCGGAGTGGCAGTTTCCTCAGGTGTGTCCCGAGTGCCACGGAGCCCTCGAGCGAACTGGTGAAGAGTCCGATACCTACTGCACGAATCCCGCCTGTCCGGCCCAGACTCGTGAGCAGATTGTCCACTTCGCTTCCCGAAGCGCGATGGATATCGAAGGCCTCGGCGAGCAACGTGTGGTTCAGCTCTTGACATCAGGATTAATTCGCGATGTGGCCGATCTTTACGCATTGAGCATTGATTCGATGCAAGAGCTCGAAGGGCTCGGCCAACTCTCCGCTACGGCTCTCGTAGAGGCCATCGCGCTTTCGCGTGCGCAACCACTGAGCCGTGTCTTGATCGGCTTAGGAATTCGTCACGTCGGTCCTGTGGCGGCGCGCAGCATTGCGGCAACGTTTTCCACGATGCCAGAACTCCTTGACGCGTCCTCGGACGACCTCGCGGCCGTTGACGGTGTGGGTGCCGTGATTGCGGCCAGTGTGGTCACCTTCATGGAAGACCCCGAGAATCGAACACTGCTGGAGCGTCTGGCGTCCAGTGGTCTCGCCCTGCGTGAGCCCGAGGTCACCAGTACGGTCGCTCAAACGCTCGTCGGCAAAGCCATTGTCGTCACGGGATCACTCGAGGGCTTTTCGCGCGATGGAGCCGAGGCGGCCATCATCAGCCGAGGAGGGACCTCGCCAGGTTCGGTCTCAAAGAAGACGTTTTGCGTGGTGGTGGGTGAGGCGCCCGGGGCGAGCAAGGTCACCAAGGCGGCCGAGCTGGGTATCCCCGTAGTGAGCGCCGAAGGCTTTGCTTCCCTACTGGAAACCGGTGAAATTTCCTAAGGTCCCACGCACTTGAACGGTTCGGTATCGTTACAAGCACATGAGTTCCCCCTTTTCCATTGGCGACATCGTTAACGGTCGATACCGTCTCGTCGCCCCCATTGTCTCCAGTCCAACGGCCGATGTCTTTCGAGCTGATGACCTGTCACTGACGCGACCTGTCGCCATTCACGTCGCTCCCTTCTCGCTGCACAACGACGCAGTCTTTCTCCAGGCCTTTCGCGAGGAAGCCACCGCGGCGGCCGCACTGAACCACCCGCACGTGCTCCGTGTCTACGACTGGGGTGAAGAGGCCGGTGGGGCCTACCTCGTCACCGAGTTTCCAGTCGGCGGTACATTGCGCAGCGTCTTAGACCGTGACGGTCTTATGGATGAATCAAAAGTCGCTCTCATGGGATTGGAGCTGGCTGACGGGCTGGCCTACGCCCACGCACGAGGAATCGTTCACGGCGCTCTGTCGCCGGCCACGATTCACTTTGATGCCGATGGTCGCAGCAAGGTCGCCGATTTTGGTTTCGCCACCGCCATTGCCAAGTCGCACATTGGTCCGTCGACCGATATCCGCTACGCCAGCCCGGAGCAGGCACAACGTCTCGCTGTTGACGGCAAGACTGACGTCTACACATTGGCCCTCATCTTGTTTGAGGCCATCACCGGATCCATTCCGCACGAACAGAGTTCGCCGGCCGAAACGCTCACCGCCCGTATTGGCACACCACTGCCGTCGCACCCAAGTATTCGCTCACTGGACATGGTCTTGGCGCAGGCCGGTGCCTACGACGCCAAGTTCCGTCTCGATGCCGCTTCGCTGACCACCCGTCTGCAAGCCACCGTGGGTGCCCTCTCGAGTTCGGCCACCAATACGGCCTCTATGGCGCCCGCCGCCGTTGTTCCTTCAGATGCCGCCAGGGTGACGAAGCGTCCGTCATTAGGTTTCCAGGCGCCCACGTCTTCGGATGTCTTGACCGGCGAAACGGCCCCTGTTCCGCCATCGACATTGATTGAAGGGATCGAATCAGTCCGGTCCAGTGGCGAAGTGCCCATGGGCGACTTTGAGAACTACCGCCCCGCCGCCCGTCGGAAGCGATCGTGGCTCCGTCCCGCACTTGCGGCCACGCTGTTCTTGGTCACGGTCGGCTTGGTCGGGGCCTACGCCACGGGCATGTTTAAGCCGGCACACACGGTGCCTTCCGTCCTTGGACTCACCCAGCAACAGGCGCTGAGTGTGGTGTCAGACAGCAACTTCAAGTTGGAAATCACCGGTCACTCGTTTTCGACGACCGTTGATGACGGACTAATCGCCTCGCAAACACCCGACGCTGGTACGTCGCTCCAAGAAGGCGAATCGTTACGCGTCTCTATTTCGCAGGGTGCCCCACCCGTGGCCGTTCCGACCAACATCATTGGTATGGACTGCGCCTCGGCGACGCAGGCCCTCGTAGGAGTTGGACTCAAGGCGGCCTGCCCCTCGTCGGCCGCGGTGAAGTCAACCAAGGTTCCCGCCGGACATGTGGTCAAGGTCACCTACGACTCGCAGACGAATCCGGCCTCGGTGCCCAAGGGGGCGACGGTGACGTTGGTCTTGAGTCGCGGAAACGGTTCAGCCACATCGACGACTACATCGACGACGCAGCCATCCAACGGTCACGCTTCTCGTCCAGTACCGAACGTCGTTGGCAAGAGTCGTACGCAAGTCTTCGCCCTCATGCACACTGCTGAGCTCTACTTTGTGACTACTGGTCCGGGTTCCAATAACGGCACCTGGCACACAGTGGTCTCACAGACTCCGGCCCCCGGTACCTCGATCAAGTGGCACGGTACGGTCCACATGACCGTCAAGTGAGCCACTGCGACCTCTGCGAAGCCGCGCCCATAACCAAGCGGCACTACGAAGACGATCTCTGCTGGATTGCCGACTGCGAAATTTGCCTAGTACCCATGGTCGTGTGGCGCGTCCACGACGCGTCGCCGCCACCGGAAGTCAAGGCCACCCTGCACCAACTACTCGCGGCCGTGGCCGACCCCATCTTGGGGGAGGGTGGTTGGAAGATGGACGACAACATGCGTAACATCCCCGATCACTATCACGCTCACGCCCGTCCGCCTCATTTCTGGCTTCGCTAGGGCGTTTTTACCCCTCTTGGCCGCCACTAAGGTGAGTACCAATCTCTCTAGTTTGAAGGAGCATCATGGGACTTCTTGATGGTCGTGTAGCAATTATTACTGGCGCTGGCCGTGGCATTGGCCGCGAGCACGCACTGCTCTTCGCCGCTGAAGGCGCGAAGGTCGTCGTCAATGACCTCGGTGGCAACCTCGATGGTTCGAGTAGCGAAGGTACACCCGCCGAGCAGGTCGTGGCCGAGATCAAGGCCATGGGTGGCGAGGCTGTTGCCAACCACGACGACATCACAGACTGGGAGGGTGGTCAGCGACTGATCAACACCGCCATCGAAACCTTCGGTGACCTCCACGTACTCGTAAACAACGCCGGTATCCTCCGCGACCGCGTTTTGGTCAACCTCTCAGAAGACGACTGGGACTCGGTCATCAAGGTGCACCTCAAGGGCCACTTTGTACCGACCCGTCACGCCGCCGCCTACTGGCGCGAGCAGGCCAAGCAGGGTAAGCAGGTCAAGGCTTGCATCATCAACACCAGCTCCACCTCAGGTCTTATTGGCAACGTCGGACAGTCGAACTACGGTGCCGCCAAGTCCGGTATCGCCTCATTCACGGTCATCATCGCCGAAGAGCTCGGTCGTTACGGTGTGCGTGCCAACGCCATCGCCCCCGCCGCTCGTACGCGTATGACTGAGTCGACCCCAGGTCTCTCTGATGTCGTGAAGGCCCCCACCGACGAAGCGACATTCGACGCTTGGGACCCCGCCAACATTTCGCCACTCGTTGCCGCCTTGGCCGTGGAAGACTGCCCCGCCACTGGGGAAGTCTTCTTTGTGCAGGGTGGCACGGTCCGTCGTTTCCAGAACTGGACGATGAAGGAGACGCTTGAGAAGAACGAGCGTTGGACCGTCGCGGACCTGTCCGCAGAGTTGCCCAAACTGCTCAAGTGAGCAGTGACGAGACCAATCCTGGTCTCCGCGAAGATCCCGAGGCTCTCTTAAACCCACGGAGTGATCCAGGCGGCGGAGCTTTCGGCGCCCTGGGTGCCGAGGCGGGCAGCGACCTCAACTGGCTGAAGATGATTCGACACCGTGTGCAAACACGCGTGGCCGTTTCGTCGAAGTATCAGTGGTGGGTGCTGTGGAGCCTGCTGGCGGGACTACTCGCGCTTAACTTCACCTTTACTGTTTTCATCGTCGACCTCCCGCAGGTGGCTAAGGAGTTCCACACCACCAAGGGGATTTTGACCTGGACAATGGTGGGGCCGCTGCTGGCGAATGGATTAGCCGCACCTATTTTTGGCAAAGCCGGTGACATCCTCGGCCATCGGCGCCTCTATCTCTTCGGTCTGGCCGGCGCTGCCGTCTCGGCCGTGTTGACGGCACTCGCACCGACGGTAATTACGTTGCTCGGAGCCCGAGCCCTAGACGGTATTCAGGCGGCTGCCACCGGAACCGCCTCGGCCGCCTTGATCAACTTGATGTTCCATCCCGACGAGCGAGTCAAGGCGATGGGGTGGTGGTCACTTATTGGCGCCGGCGGCCCAGTCTTTGGTGTCACCCTCGGGGCTCCGATTATTGCCGCGTGGGGATGGCGGGCCCTCTTTTGGACCCAACTCGTTCTGATTTTGATTGCCATGGTCGTCGTCTCGACCATTCTGCCGAGCGGCCGGGGAACACCCGAGGAAGAGGCCGTGGCGAAGGCGAAAGCTCGAAAAGAGTTCAAACAGATGGACTGGATCGGGAGCTGGACCTTGTCCTTCTCGGTGACGGCCCTCATGTTGGGACTGAGTTTCGGCGGACGCGTGGGCTGGACCAGCCCGCTCTGCATGGTGAGCTGGACCGTCGCTGTGGTCTGCATCGTGGCATTCATCTATCGCATCCGCACGGCCGAACGACCTCTCATCCCGCCGCACTACTTCGCCAAGCGCAACTTCGTGATGCCCATGGTGGTTCGGGCTTCGGCCAACTTCGCGTACTTCGGCGCCTTCTTCTTATTCCCCATCTTGATGGAACAGGGTTACGGCTACTCCATTGGCAAGGTGGGCGCCATCTCCATTGCCCGACCTCTCACCTTCGCCATCTGTTCCCCGATTGCCGGCTACATCGCCGTGAGGATTGGCGAACGCGTGAGTGCGATTGCGGGCATGACGTTCCTCACCATGTCACTCTTTATGTTCTCGCTACTGCAACCATCGACTGGGACCTGGGTCGTGGTGGTCGCTCTCGCACTCTCGGGACTTGGTATGGGTGTCGCGATGCCGAGCTCGAGCGCCATCATGGCTCACGCCGTGAAGGACAATGAATTCGGTGTCATGTCCGCCGCGCAGATGCTGGCAATGCAGGTGGGAGAAGTCGCCGGTATCCAGGTTCTAGAGACGGTTCAGGCCTCACTGGAACATCGACGCGGTCTTTCCAACGCCATCCCTGGCACGGTTGAACTTCTCGGGACGTTCCATTGGCCCTTCGCCATCGGCGCAGTTATCGGATCGCTAGGAATCATTGCCGCGCTGTTTTTTAAACAGTTCGAACGCGACAAGAACCGACTTACGAAGTAATCGCCTTCAGTTGGCTGAGTACTTGCTCGGCGCGCGGGTCCGGCTTTTGATTCTGGAGCGCCACGAGCTTGGACATATCGCCTTCAACGCGGATTTTGCCCGCCATAAATGCCGACATCGCCGCCTGTGGTTGGCCGTCGATCAGCAGGGCCTTGGCGGTAGCCCACGTAATCGTGACCGTGAGGTGAGGGTCGGACGCGTGTCCTTCTTCGAGGACCAGCGTGCCAACGCGGGTGTCGAGATTGGCCTGGATCTCTTGGCTCGAAAAGGGCACCTCAGTCACGATGAGGTTCATAACCAATTCCACCGGTGCGGGGCCAATGTCGCCCAGAGACTCGCGAATTTGCCGTGCGGCTTCGAGCCATTCGGGACTTAGGAAATCATGCGCCATTTTGCGGGCTCTTTCTACTCAGAGCCCACGGTACCCGTGAACGGTAGGCTCAGATGCCATGACGACGAATATCATGCCCGGCTGCGAACCATTCTCTGCTTCGGGGGGTCGAGACGGCGTTCTCGTGCTCCACGGATTCACGGGGAATCCACAGTCAATGCGCCCCCTGGCCGAAGCAATTGCTAACGCGGGCTACACCGTTGAACTGCCACGGCTACCTGGTCACGGCACCTCTGTCGAAGACATGATGACCACGGGTTGGTCCGACTGGTCGAGCGCGTCCGATGCGGCCTACCGTGAACTCGCCACCCGCTGCGACCGTGTCGCCGTGGTCGGTCTGTCGATGGGCGGAGGGCTTACGGCCTTTGTGGCCGAAGAGCACCCCGACGTCGCTGCCCTGGTATTTATTAACGCGCTCGTGAAGCCTCCCGTGCAGGAGATGCGCGATGGGCTCAAGGGACTACTCGATGCGGGCATGGAGACCATGGAGTCAATCGGCTCGGACATCAAGAAGGACGGCAGCCAAGAGGCGTCGTACAACGCCACGCCACTCGCTTGCGCCGCCAGTTTGTTTGATGGCATCGAAAAGGTCTGGGAGCGCCTCGACACCATCAGCGCGCCGACACTTATTTTGTCGTCCCGTGAAGACCACGTTGTGTCCAGCGACAACTCGGAAGACCTGGCACGGATTGTCAAGGGCTCGGTGGAGCACATCTGGCTGGAAGACAGCTACCACGTAGCCACGTTGGACAACGACGCTTCACTCGTTGAGGCGAACACTGTTCGCTTCTTAGATTCAATTTTCTCAGCATGACCGAACCACTCTCGCGGGATGATGTGGCGCACGTGGCCAAGTTGGCCCGTCTCCGTCTCACGGAAGACGAGCTTGTTCGCTACACCGAGCAACTAGGCAAGATCTTGGTGCACGCTCAAGACTTGAGCTCCCTGGATCTCCACGGTGTGGCGCCCACGGCTCACCCGTTTGGTCTCGTTAATGTCGTTCGACCTGATGAGGTTCGCGCGAGCCTGGACCCGGCTCCCGTGTTGGCCCAAGCACCTGACGTAGAAGACGGTCGTTTCGCGGTACCTCGCATCGTGGGAGAAGCGCCGTGAAGTCCGCCCTAGAAATCGCCGCTGCGGTTCGTGGTGGTCAGTCCGCACTCGTAGCCGTAGAAGAGTCGCTGACGGCGATTCGAGCTCGTAACGAAGAACTCAACGTCTTTCTCTACGTCGACGAAGATGGTGCCCGCGCCGCGGCCGCCCGCATCGACGAGCAGGTGCGACGAGGCGAAGACCCCGGCCTGCTCGCCGGCGTACCAATTGCCTTGAAGGACAACCTCTGCACCACGGGCATACCCACTACCTGTTCTTCGAAAATTCTCGAAGGATGGAAGCCTCCGTACAACGCCACGGTCGTCGACCGTCTCGTCGCCCAGGGTGCCATTTCGATGGGCAAGACCAACCTCGATGAGTTCGCTATGGGCTCATCGACGGAAAACTCAGCCTTCGGTCCGACGCGCAACCCCTTGGACCCCGCTCGCGTCCCGGGTGGATCTTCCGGTGGCTCGGCCGCTGCGGTGGCATCGAACATGACGCCTGTTTCGCTCGGTAGCGACACCGGTGGATCGATCCGCCAACCCGCGGCCCTGTGTGGCCTCGTTGGCGTGAAGCCGACCTACGGACTCGTCTCTCGCTACGGCCTAATTGCCTTTGCCAGTTCGCTCGATCAAATTGGCCCATTCGCGCAGTCGGTATCCGATGCCGCTCTGTTGCTCGAGGTCATTGCCGGGCACGACCCCCTCGACTCGACTTCACTGCCCGAGCCCACCCCGTCGCTCCTGGCGCACGTCGCTGACGGAGTAGCCGGAAAGCGCATCGGTCTCGTCCGTGAACTCGTCGATGGTGCCGATGAAGACGTGGTCCGCGCGGTAAATAAGGCCGTGGAGACACTCAAGGATGCCGGAGCGACCATTGTGGAGCTCTCGATACCTGAACTCCACCTTGGACTGTCGGCCTACTACCTCATTGCACCGGCTGAAGCCAGCTCCAACTTGGCTCGCTTCGACGGTGTTCGATTTGGAAATCGCGTTGACGGTGAAGACGTCACGGCCATGATGGAAGCCACGCGGACCGCCGGCTTTGGTGCGGAAGTGAAGCGTCGCATCATGCTGGGCACCTACGCCCTGTCGGCGGGATACTTCGACGCCTACTACGGCCAAGCGCTCAAGGTGCGTACGCGCATGATTGAAGCATTCGCCACGGCCTACCAACAAGTCGACATGATTATTGGCGCCACGACGCCGTCAGTGGCCTTCGAATTCGGCAGCAAGACGAACGATCCCATGGCGATGTACCTGAATGACGTCTTTACGATTCCTACCAACCTGGCGGGTGAAGCGGCCATCTCCGTACCGTTCGGTACCGGTGAGGCCAATCTGCCAATCGGTGTTCAGCTGTTAGGACCCGGACGGAGCGAGGCGCGCCTCTTTGCCGCGGCCCGTGTTCTCGAAATTGCGGATGGTCGAGCATGATGTTGCCAAATGGATGGGAAATGGTGGTGGGCCTCGAAGTCCACACCGAACTCAAGACCAAGACCAAGCTCTTCTGTGGCTGTGCGAATGAGTTCGGGTCGGCGCCCAACTCACAGGTCTGCCCAATATGTCTCGGACTGCCTGGCTCGATGCCGGTGCTCAATGAGCGTGCAGTTGAGTTGGCTATGGCCATTGGCTTCGCCCTCAATTGCACCATTCAGGACTCCACGTTCCACCGGAAGAACTATTTCTACCCGGACATGCCGAAGGACTATCAGGTCAGTCAGTACGACCTTCCAATCAATGCCCGCGGGTACTTGGACCTCCCCGATGGCTCACGCGTATCCATCGAACGTGCCCATATGGAAGAAGACACCGGCAAGACGACGCACCTAGGAACGTCGGGTCGAATTCACGGCGCTGATCGCTCGCTCGTGGACTACAACCGTTCTGGTGTGCCGCTCGTCGAGATTGTTTCCGGACCCGACATTCGTAACCCCCAGCAGGCTCGTGACTACGTCGCCGAGCTTCGCTCCATCCTCGTGGCCATTGGTGCCTCCGACGGTCGAATGGAAGAAGGGTCGTTGCGCGTCGACGCCAACGTCTCGGTCCACAAGCCCGATACGCCCTTTGGTACTCGTTGTGAGATTAAGAACCTCAACTCGCTTCGGAGTTTGACTCGGGCCATCGAGTACGAAGCGCTGCGTCAGATTGACGTTCTCGAAGATGGCGGTTCGATTCGCCAGGAGACGCGCCACTGGGATGAAGACCGCGGCGAAACTTCCACGCTGCGCGTCAAGGAAGAGGCCGAGGACTATCGCTACTTCCGCGAGCCCGACCTCGTTGACCTTGCCCCCGATCAGGCTTGGAAGGACCGAGTCCTCGCGGGCCTGCCGAAGCTCCCAGCCCAACGTCGCCGGGACCTCGAAGCACTCTTGACCAACCCCACCGACGCCCAGCGTGATGGGGTGACCACGGTCGTCGACCTCGACCTCGACCTCTACGTAGAAGGTGTGGCCCAAGCTCACGGTGACGTGGCGCTGGCCGTTGCTCGTGCCGCCAACGAATTGGCGGCCGCGAACGAGAAGCTCGCGAATCTGTCGGTAGCGAACTTCGTCACAACTGTGGCCATGGAGCAGTCGGGTCAACTGTCAGCGACGCAAGCTAAGACCGTGTTGGGCGAACTGCTCGAGAAGGGTGGCGATCCCGCCAGTGTGGCTAAGGCCAAGGGCTTCGAGCAACTCTCTACGGACTCCCTCTCGGCCACGGTTGGCGAACTGATCACGGCGAACCCCGATGAGTGGCAGCGATTTAAGGACGGGGACGACAAGTTGGCCCAGTTCTTCATTGGACTCGTCATGAAGGCGACCAAGGGGCAAGCCAACGGCAAAGCCGTCATTGCTGAACTCCAGTCACGCCGCTAGCCCTGTTCGTAGTACGGGGAGCGGGATTCCTAAACTGTCTCTATGACGACCCACCCCACCCCTCGAAGTTCAGACGTAACTCAAGGGAAGAACCGCGCACCAGCGCGAGCAATGTTGCGGGCCATGGGTCTGCGCGACGAAGACATGTCCTTGCCACAGATTGGCGTGGCCTCGTCGTGGAATGAAGTCACCCCCTGCAACTTGCCTCTCGATCGCTTGGCCAAGCGCGCCAAGGTGGCCGTTCGCGATAACGGCGGAGTCCCGTTCGAATTCGTGACGATTGCGGTTTCTGACGGTATTTCGATGGGCCACGAAGGTATGCGCGCCTCCTTGGTTTCACGTGAGGTCATTGCCGACTCTGTAGAAACAGTGATGCACGCGGAGCGTTTTGATGCCATGGTGACGTTTGCCGGTTGTGACAAGTCACTCCCGGGCATGTTGATGGCCGCCGCCCGCTTGGACGTTCCCAATGTGTTTCTCTACGGAGGCTCAATCCTGCCCGGTTACCACGGGGGAGAGGCGCTTGACATCGTTTCGGTCTTCGAGGCCGTCGGTGCGAACGCTGTTGGCAATTTGAGTGACGAAGAACTCTCCATGATTGAACTGAAGGCCTGCCCCGGAGAAGGTTCCTGTGCGGGAATGTTTACGGCCAACACCATGGCCAGCGTCGGCGAAGCCCTCGGAATGTCAATCCTGGGTTCAGCCTCGGCCCCGTCGATTGACTCCCGTCGTGATGACTACGCGTACGCCTCGGGTGTCGCGGTACTGAACCTTTTGGATCGGGGTATTACGGCTCGTCAAATCATGACGAAGAAGGCCTTTGAAAACGCCATCTCGGTAGTTATGGCCCTCGGCGGTTCTACCAATGCCGTGCTCCACCTACTGGCTATTGCGCACGAAGCTCGTGTCGAACTCGAGTTGGATGACTTCAACCGCATCGCCCGCCGTGTTCCGCACTTGGCTGACACGAAGCCTCATGGCAAGTACCACATGACGGACCTCGACAAGATTGGTGGCGTGCCTGTAGTCCTGGCCCACCTGCTCGAAGCCGGTCTCTTGCACGGCGACGTAATGACTGTTTCTGGTCGCACCATGGAAGAGAACTTGAAGGAGTACAACGCCCCGAAGCCCGACGGCCTCGTGGTGCACCCTCTTTCGAACCCCATCCACGACCGCGGTGGCATTGCGGTCTTGACGGGCTCACTGGCTCCCAAGGGTTCCGTCGTCAAGGTCGCCGGAATCGACAACCTGACCTTCGACGGCACGGCCCGCGTCTTTGACGGCGAGGATGCGGCGATGACCGCAATCTTGGCTGACGAGATCCAGCCCAACACGGTGGTGGTGATTCGCTTCGAGGGCCCCAAGGCCGGCCCTGGCATGCGCGAAATGCTGGCGGTGACTGGTGCCATGAAGGGCGCTGGACGCGGTGGCGACTGCGCCCTGGTGACTGATGGACGATTCTCTGGTGGAACACACGGATTCTGCGTTGGACACGTGGCGCCCGAAGCCCTGGACGGTGGGCCGATTGGGCTCGTTCGTGATGGCGACCGGATCGTGATCGACGTAACCAAGGACTCCATCGACCTCATGGTGGATGCCGCCGAACTGGCCCGCCGGGCTACCGAAATCATCCCCTTCGTACCCCGCTACACCACAGGAGTACTTGAGAAGTTCGCTCGATTGGTGCAGGGTGCCGAGAAGGGCGCGGTTACCTCGGCCTAGCACTTGAAATGTTTCACCGACTGTGACAGACTGATTCCATGACGAACCGTGAATCCGTACTTGTAGTAGTAGGTGTTGGCCAACGGTAGCGTCACGTCGTACGCTTCCCGAGGCCTCCCAGAAAGGGAGGCCTTTTTTCTTATCCAAACAAGGAGTTGTTGTGCAGCTAACAGGAGCCCAGGCGCTTATCAAGAGCCTTGAGCAGATGGGTGTCGACACCATCTTCGGCCTGCCCGGCGGAGCAATTCTCCCGGTGTACGACCCGCTCATCGATTCATCAATTCGCCACATCCTCGTGCGCCACGAACAGGGCGCTGGTCACATGGCAGAGGGCTACGCGATGGCCACCGGCCGACCCGGAGTGGCCATGGTGACCAGTGGTCCGGGCGCGACGAACATCGTGACCCCGATCGCTAACGCCCACATGGACTCCACGCCACTCGTCGTCATTACCGGACAGGTGCCGACGGCCAACATCGGTACCGACGCCTTCCAGGAGTGCGACATCACCGGCATCACCATGGGCATAACGAAGCACAACTTCCTCGTTACCACGGCCCATGAAATACCTCGGGCCGTAGCGGCCGCCTTCTACATTGCGACGACTGGTCGACCCGGACCAGTGCTCATCGACGTTCCTAAGGACGTGACGCAAGCAATGATGGAGTGGTGGTGGCCAGAGACCATTGAAGATCTCGACCTACCCGGATACCACCCTGAGAGTGCCATCGACGGTTCGCTCATCGCCGAGGCGGCCGCGCTGATTGCCGCCGCCGAGCGCCCACTGCTCTACGTGGGTGGCGGTGTCTTGAAGTCACGGGCCAGCGCCGAACTCTTGGCCTTCGCCGAACGGACGAACATTCCGGTCGTAACGACCTTGATGGCCCGTGGTGCCTTTCCCGACTCTCACCGCCTCCACCTCGGAATGCCCGGTATGCATGGCATGTACGCGGCCGTTACCGCCATGCAGCAGAGCGACCTGTTGATTACCCTGGGCGCCCGTTTTGACGACCGCGTGACTGGCCGACTCGACGGTTTTGCGCCGCACGCAAAGATCATCCACGCCGACATCGATGCGGCTGAGTTCAACAAGATTCGCCAGGCCGACGTCGCCATTCGTGGTCAGATCAAGGACACGTTGTTGGCCCTCGACGCGGCCACCACACACGTTGGTGACATTGCGCCGTGGTGGAAGACCATCGACGCATGGCGTGACGAATTCCCATTGGCCTACGACCCTCAAGACCCTGCGGCCCAACTGCGCCCCCAGGCCATCATTGAGGCCATCGCGGCTCGAGCGAAACCGGGCACGATTGTGACCAGTGGCGTAGGCCAGCACCAGATGTGGGCCGCGCAGCACTGGCAGTACGAGATCCCTGGCACCTGGATTAACTCCGGTGGCGCTGGCACCATGGGCTTCGGTGTTCCCGCCGCCATTGGTGCCAAGGCCGGACACCCCGACCGCACCGTGTGGTGCATCGACGGCGACGGCTGCTTCCAGATGACCGCTCAAGAGCTCGTGACCGCACGCGCGGAAGGCATCCCCATCAAGGTTGCGATCTTGAACAATGCCTACCTGGGCATGGTTCGCCAGTGGCAAGAGATGTTCTACGAGGAACGCTACAGCGAGGTCTACCTTTCGCCCGACCTGCCGGACTACGTGATGTGGGCCGAATCGATGGGCTGCGTCGGTCTTCGTGCGCGCACCATGGAAGAGGCCATCGCCGCGATCGATCTGGCCAACACCATCAATGACGTGCCGGTAGTTATCGACTTCCGCACCGACGCCAGTGAGAAGGTCTTCCCCATGGTTCCCTCCGGCGCCACGAATGACGAAATCCTTGTCCACCCATCTCAGCGAGGAGCGTAATCATGGCTGTGCCTGAGCCCTATACCGGAGTCACATCGTCCAGTCCCGTTCGTCACCACATCTTGAGCGTGCTGGTGGAGAACAAGGCTGGCGTTTTGGCCCGCATCGCCGGTCTCTTCGCTCGACGTGGATTCAACATCTACTCCCTCGCGGTGGCCCCGGCCGACGACTCGCAGCGGTTCTCGAGAATCACCATTGTCGTGGACGCCGAATCGGCTCCCCTCGAGCAGATTCGCGGGCAGTTGAACAAGCTCATCAACGTGGTCGAAATTAAGGACCTCGCCCCCAAAGAGGCCTTGGAGCGTGAGCTCCTGTTGGCCACGGTGGAAGTGGACGAGGAGACCCGTCAGGCGGTCCTGGACGCCGTTGCGCAGGCCAATGCGGCCATTGTGGACGTCAACGACACCTCAGTGACCCTCATGCTGGCGGGTACGCCTGCGGCGTGTGACGCCCTTGAGCGCCAGCTTGAAGCCTTCGCTCAAATCGAGCTCCACCGCACCGGCCGAGTGGCCCTGCCGCGACTGTCCTCAGAACCGACTAGAAACTAAGCACCCCTAAAAGGAGAAATATGACCACCCTGTATTACGAAAAGGACGCCAAGCCCGAAATTTTAAAGAATCGTAAGATCGCGATTCTTGGTTACGGCTCACAGGGTCACGCGCACGCGCTGAACCTCCACGACTCGGGCTTTGACGTCATCGTCGGACTCCGACCTGACTCGTCATCAATCGACAAGGCCATCAAGGCCGGCCTGACGGTCACCAGCATCGAAGAAGCGGCCAAGCAGGCCGAGGTCATCATGATGCTCTTGCCCGACACGGCGCAAAAGGCCATCTACGAAGCCGAAGTTGCCCCGCACATGACGGCCGGCAAGGTCTTGATGTTTGCCCACGGCTTCAACATTCGCTACGGCCTGATCAACCCACCGGCCGACGTCGATGTGGTGATGTGCGCCCCCAAGGGTCCCGGCCACCTCGTGCGCCGTACCTTCAAGGAAGGTGGCGGTGTGCCAGCCCTTATCGCCGTCCACCAAGACGCCACTGGTCACGCCAAGGAAATCGCTCTGGCCTACGCCCACGGCGTCGGTGGCACCCGTGTTGGTGTCCTGGAGACGACCTTTACTGAAGAGACGGAAACTGACCTCTTCGGTGAGCAGGCCGTCCTCTGTGGTGGCGTGACCGCCCTGGTGCGTGCTGGATACGAGACCCTCGTTGAGGCTGGCTACCAGCCCGAGAGTGCCTACTTCGAGTGCCTCCACGAGCTCAAGCTGATCGTCGACCTCATGTACGAAGAGGGCATCACCGGTATGCGTTACTCGATCTCGGACACCGCTGAATACGGTGACTTGACTCGTGGTTCACGCATCATCACGGATGCCGTCAAGCACGAGATGAAGGAAGTTCTCGCCGAGATTCAGGACGGTCGCTTCGCGGCCGAGTGGATCAAGGAGAACGAAATCGGTCGTCCTCGCTA
>CANBVQ010000005.1 GCA_947372925.1 Acidimicrobiaceae bacterium | reverse complement strand
CGCTGGTCGTCGTCCACGACGTCGATAGTGATTCGCCACGCCGTTCGGCCTAAGAGTGCTGCGGCCATTTCGCCCCACTCAATTACGGCGACGCCTCCGACCTCCACCAGTTCTTCGAGAGCCAGGTCCTCAATCTCATCGAGCGAGTTAGTCCGGTAGACATCGGCGTGGTGCAGTATCGAAATGCCTTGACTAGTGGTGCACTGGTGCTGACGCACGAGCGTGAAGGTGGGACTCGTCACCCGGTCACTGACCCCCAGCCCAACGGCCAAGCCTTGGGTGAAGGCCGTCTTGCCGGCACCGAGTGGCCCCGTTAACAAAATGATGTCGCCCGCCCTCAGTAGCGAGGCGAGCTCACGGCCCGCGCGCTGGGTCTCCTCCACGCTGGAGGTGGCACGAGTCAACGTCATGAGAGCAGTCCTCGGACTACGGCGAGATCGGCGCGCATCACGGCTACCACGCTAGGTCCTTGACGCAGCGACGCGGCCGGGTGGTACGTCGGCACGATAGTGAGATGGTCACGCACCACGGGAACCCCGTGGAGGTCCTTCATGGCGGCCTTCGAACCCGTCATGGCGCGTGCCGCGGTTAGCCCCAACGTGAGCACGACCTTGCCCGACCACATCGATCGTTGGGCTTCGAGCCACGGGGCGCAGGCCGCAATCTCGGGAGCCAGTGGCGTGCGGTTCTCCGGGGGACGACACTTCACCACGTTGGTCACGTAGCAGTCCTCTCGCGACATCGTGAGTTCTTCGGCAATCAGCGAAAAGAGCAGTTGGCCACTACGACCAATAAAGGGAGCGCCGCCCTCATCCTCACTCTTGCCGGGCGCCTCACCAATGACGATGAGCGCGGCATCGAGGGAACCCGAGCCGAAGACCACGGTGGTGCGAGTCTCAGAGAGGGAGCAGCGCGTGCACTCGTTAGCGCTGTGAATGTCCATGGATTAGTGACGCGAAATGCGGGGTACTCGGGCACCGATGCCGCAGAGAATTTCCCAGGTAATGGTCCCACCCCAGGCGGCCCACTCGTCGGCCGAAATCGTTTGATCCCCTTGGGTGCCGAGCAACACGACGTCATCGCCCACGCGAACCTCGCCACCGACGCAGTCGACCACCAGTTGATCCATCGTGACCGAACCGGCCAAGGGGTGGCGAATGCCGTTGATGAGCACTTCGGCTCCGGCGTCAAAGAAGCGACGGGGATAACCGTCGGCATACCCGAAGGGCACGGTCGCGACCGTGGCGGCCTCGGGCAGAGCCCGTCGGCGACCGTAGCTCGGACGATCACCGGCATCGAGTTGGCGAATAGCCGTGACGCGAGCGTGCAGAGACAACGCCGGGCGCAGACGCATGCCCTGTTCGGCCAGGAGCGAGTCCATCGAGGGGTGCGGTAAGTAGCCGTAGGCGGCCAGCCCCACTCGGACCATGGAACGGCGAGCGGCCGGCAAGGCAATGGCGGCGGCCGAGTTGGCGAGGTGCGTCAGTGGCGGGTTGATGCCCTTGGCTGCGGCAATGGCCACGGCCTTATCGAACCGTGCCATCTGTGCTTCGCAGTAGTCACGGTCTTCATCCAGATCAGAGTCGGCCACGGCGAAGTGTGAGTACATGCCCTCAATGACAATGTTGGGCGACGCGTGCAGCACGTCGAGGACGGCGCCGAGGTCATCGAGCACTACACCCATGCGGTGCATACCGGTGTCGACTTTGATGTGCACTGGCGAGTGGCCACCAACTGATTGCGCGGCGGCCACTGCGGCGTGGGCCCCTTCGAGTGATCCCACCGTGAGCGTGAGCTTCGCTTCGAGCGCGTCGACCAGTGATTCGGCCGGGGCTTCGGCCAGCAGGAGAATTGGTTCGGTGATGCCACCGTCACGCAGTTCGACTCCTTCATCCACGATGGCCACGGCTAAGCCGGCCACACCGGCATCGAGCAGTGCCCGAGCGGCAAAGAGTGCTCCGTGTCCGTACCCGTTGGCCTTCACGACACCGCAGAGTTGGGCCGGGGCGACGAGGTGGCGCAACGTCGTGACGTTGTGGCGCATCGCCCCTAAGTCAATCTCGGCCCACGAGGGGCGTCGGGTTCCTTCAATTGCCATGGTCTAACTCTCGCAGAACTTGACCTAGGGCGTCATTCATGGTCTGGGACAAAACAAGTTCACTGTCGCTGCGCGCCGTGAAGCCGAGAGCCACCGCGGCGGCCGTGCGATGGGTGTGGGTCAATGAGAGCTGCCACTGAGTAATGGAACGTTCCCGGGCTAACTCAGCCGCTCGGCCGTGGAGGAGGAGAGACGGCGCGCCAGACTCCCCCCGTTCAACTTCAATACTCGAAAAGGGAGCGGCACCGATTCCGCAGCCCATCACCTTGAGAGTGGCCTCCTTGGCCGCAAAGCGCGCCGCCAAACGTTCGGGCCGACCCGCGGCGTCACGAATCTCTCGCGGGGTGAAGAGTCGGGTGACCATCGAGGGTCGACGAGTAATGGTGGCCCCGAATCGCTCGACGTCGACGAGATCAATCCCGACGCCGACGACGTCACTCATTCGACGGTGACCGTCTTGGCCAAGTTGCGGGGACGGTCAACGTTGAGCCCACGGCCTCGGGCCAAGTGATAGGCGAACTGTTGCAAGACCACGATGTCGACAATCGGTGAGAGCAGCGAGTTGGTCGCCGGCACGCGCAGCACAAAGTCGGCCACCGCGGGCACCATCTCATCGCCGTCCACGCAGAGGGCGACAACCGTGGCACCACGGCTCTTCACTTCAGCGATATTGGCCAGCAGTTTTTCGAGGAGAACCCCATCAGTGGCGATGGCCACGACGACGACACCGGGCTCAATGAGAGCCAAGGGGCCGTGCTTGAGTTCGCCGGCCGGATAGCCCTCGGCGTGGAGGTAGGAAATCTCTTTGAGCTTGAGAGCCCCTTCGAGCGCTACAGGGAACCCGACGTTGCGACCCAAGAAGAAGAAGTCACGAGCACCGCTGAGTTGTTGCGCGGCGGCGGCCACGAGCGCGTCACGCTCAATTGTTGTGCGCACCAGTTCCGGAGTGGCCTGGAGATGCTCCAGAAGAATGGCTACCTCACCGTCACTGAGCGTGCCGCGGACTTGAGCCAACTGCAGGGCGAGCAGTTCCAGTGCGGCGATCTGGGCCAAGACGGCCTTCGTCGAGGCCACGCAGACTTCGAGACCGGCTCGGGTGTAGAGCACAGCGTCGGCTTCGCGGGCCATTGAGGAGTCGACCACGTTGGAAACGGCGGCGACCATTGCGCCACGGGACTTCGCTTCGCGCAGCGCCTGAATGGTGTCGATAGTTTCACCACTCTGAGAAACCCCAATGACCAACGTGGTGCCGTCCACCACGGGGTCGCGGTATCGGAACTCCGATGCAATGTCGACTTCCACTGAGACGCGGGCCCAACGCTCGATCGCGTACTTGGCCACCATGGCCGCGTGGAAACTCGAGCCGCAGGCCACTAAGACAACTTTGGCGGCGTCGCGCAGCTGGTCGTCGGTGAGGCGTAGTTCATCAAACTTGATCCGACCATTGGCGTCGACCCGGTCCAACAAGGTGGCCCGTACGGCGTCAGGCTGCTCGTTGATTTCCTTGGTCATGAAGTCTTCGTAGCCGCCCTTTTGGGCCGTCTCGAGGTCCCAATCAACATCGAGCTCGCGCAACTGGTCGGGCTGGCCGGCCAGGTCCGTCACGGTGAAGCCACTGGGGGTTAAGCGAACAATTTGGTCATCGTCGACCACAAAGAACCGGTCGGCCCGGTCCAAGATGGCCGGTACGTCAGAGGCCAGCAGCGTCATGCCGTCGGCCGTTCCGACAATGAGTGGCGAGACCCGGCGGGCCGCAATAATCACGTCTGGTTCATCGGCGTCCATCACCGCGAGCGCAAAGGCCCCACGGACTTCGTTCAGGGTGGCCCGGACGGACTCCAGCAGATCGAGTCCACTCTTGCGCCACTCTTCAATACGATGCGCCAGCACTTCGGTGTCAGTGGCCGAGGTAAAGACGTGGCCCCGTTCGCGAAGCTGGGCGCCGAGTTCCTGGTGGTTCTCGATGATGCCGTTGTGGATGAGCGCAATCGAACCGGCGCAGTCCATGTGGGGGTGGGCATTTTCTTCGCCCGGGGCTCCGTGGGTGGCCCAACGAGTGTGGCCGATGCCGGCCGGGCTGTGGGCCGGGGCCGAGTCGCAACTCGCCACTAGTGAGGCCACGGACTCCGTTCCGGCGGCGGCGCGAGCCCGCCAGGTGACACCCGCGTTGACCAAAGCGACGCCGGCCGAGTCGTAGCCGCGATATTCGAGACGTTCAAGTCCCTCTAAAAGAATCGGAAGAGCATCTTGTGCTCCCACGACACCGATGATGCCGCACATGGTGGTCAGTCTACCGACCCGTGATTTTCAATACTGTTTAGAGAAATTCACTACGGAGTGTTGCTTCGAGCGTGGCGACGAGGTCTCCGTTGGTGGACTCCACCATCACTCGGACCACTGGCTCGGTTCCCGAGGGGCGAATCACAATACGGAGCTCTTCGCTGCTGACGCCCCGTTCGGTGCAAACCCGTTCAATGGCGCCAACTACGGCCCGCTCGTCGTAACTCTCACGGGGGATGTTGAGGAGAAACTGGGGAGCTCGTTGCCATGACTGGTCACAGAGAGTTCCGAGCGGTCCGGCGCGCTTCACGAGTTCGGCCACGTGGAGCCCCGAAAGCATGCCGTCGCCCGTCGAAAGTTCCTGGCGGAAGATCAAGTGGCCCGACTGCTCGCCCCCGAACGGCAAGTTGTGTTCCTCGAGGGCAATCAAAACATTGCGGTCACCGACGTCAGTTTCCAGCAGAGCGATGCCGGCCGACTGCAAAGCCTGGCGAAGACCGAGATTGCTCATAGAAGTAATAACGAGGGTCTCTACTTCGTGACGCGCGTGCAGATCAAGAGCGAAGAGCACCATGAGATCATCACCGTCGCGGCGATTGCCCCGTTCGTCCACGGCGACAAGTCGGTCGGCATCACCGTCAAAGGCCAGACCAAAATCGGCACCGAGTCGCACCACGGCGGCCTGGAGATCTTCGGGGTGAGTCGAGCCACAGTTGGTATTGATATTGCGACCATCGGGTGTGTCGTGAATAACGTCCACGGTGGCGCCCAGTGAGGTGAAGAGTTCTCGCGCGAGTGGCGAGGCCGCACCATTGGCGCAGTCCAGCACAATGTGCAGACCATCGAGCGAGGTGGCACTGCGTGCTGCCCGCAGACGATTCAAATAGATGGCGCGGGCAGATTCGTCTACGGCAAACTCGCCGTAGGGGCCACTCGACGATGGCGCGTTCGACAACGCGAGTTGCACCGCTGCTTCCGTGTCGTGATCCAACTTGGTGCCGCCGCGACCAAAGACCTTCAAGCCGTTGTCCGAGAAGGGATTGTGCGAGGCGGAGATAACGACACCCACGCCGTCGACGTGTTCGGCCAGGACGGCCACGCCAGGCGTAGTGATAACACCGAGATTGAGAGGGGTAACGCCACCATCGGCCAGCCCTTGCAGGACGGCGGCGGCTAGAGACGAAGAGCTTTCGCGCGTGTCATACCCAACCACGGTCGTGAGGCCAAAAACGGCAGCGACTGCACGGCCTAAGCGGTACGCGAGTTCGACAGTGATGTCGGTACCCGCAACACCGCGAATACCGTCCGTGCCAAATTGCACGGACATCGGCTTAACGCTTCGAGTACTGAGGAGCCTTACGGGCCTTCTTGAGACCGTACTTCTTGCTTTCCTTCTTACGTGAGTCACGCGTCAGGAGGCCGGCCTTCTTGAGGGTGCCACGAAGCTCTTCGTTCACTTCAACGAGGGCGCGAGCAATGCCGTGGCGCAGAGCACCGGCTTGACCAGCCACACCGCCGCCATCGATGGTGGCGTCAACGTCGTAGAGGACTTCCGTGTTGGTGTCACGCAAGGGCTGCGTCAACATCTGACGGTGCGTCGCGGAGGTGAAGTAGTTGTCCAGTGCACGACCGTTGATCGTGATGGTGCCGGTGCCGGGACGCATGCGCACGCGGGCGGTTGCTTCCTTACGACGGCCAGTAGTGGTGGTGGTCTCAGTAGTCACGACGAATATCTCCTTAACCGCGGCGGATGGCCGAGGTGTCGAATGGAACTGGCTGCTGCGCAGCGTGGGGGTGAGTAGGTCCGGCGTAGACGAACAACTTGCTCATCTGTGCGCTGCCCAAACGGGTGTGTGGAACCATGCCCTTGATTGAATCAAAGACCAACTTCACTGGGTTGTTAGCGAGCAGTTCGCTCCAGCGAGTCTTACGGATACCACCTGGGTAGCCGGAGTGGCGGTAGACGAACTTCTTGTCGGCCTTGTCGGAGCTCAACTTGATCTTGTCGGCGTTGACAATGACGACGAAGTCACCGGTGTCGAGGTGGGGCGTGAAGTAGGGACGGTGCTTACCGCGCAAGAGGCGGGCAACTTCCGTTGAGAGACGACCGAGAACAAGACCTTCGGCATCGATGACGTGCCAGCTCCGAGTGATCTCGGACTCCTTGGGTGAATACGTGCGCACTTTATTTCCTTGTTTCGCGTCAAAAATTGCCACGGGGCTCCGCAGCGGACTACCTAGCCTACAAAGCCGGAGGGTCCCCCGGCAAATTCGTCATATCCGACCCCGATCAGGGCCAGTCCCCCAGCCGGTGCCGGCGTTGGCAATCCGTCACGATCGCCACTCTCAAATCGCTCAGACAGTAGTGAAATTGGGAGTTTCCCTTGCCCGATACCAACCATCAATCCAGTCAAACTCCGCACCATCTGATGACAGAAGGCGTTGGCTCGGATATCGAGCCGGAGCACGGGTGCCCCCGAGGGGTGAATTCCCAGCTCGTCGGGGACGTGGCGCCAACGGGCTTCGGTGACGTTCCGCGTCAGTGGATCGCTCAACTCGGTACCCGGGGCCCGGCGGCAGAAGGACCGGAAATCATGCGTCCCGACGACCAATGCCGCAGCTTGATTTAAGCGGTCGAGCGCAATGGGACCGTGGGTCACCCAGGCCAGATGAGCCGTCACGTCAAGGGCCGGGCCCTCGCTCTCCACTACGAGATAGCGGTAGGCCCGCCACTGGGCCGAGTATCGAGCGTGAAACTCCTTACTCACGGGCTGGACCTTCAAAATCCGGACCCGCCCAGCCAGTTGCATATTGAGGCTTCGGATTAAGCGCTCCGTGGGCTCCCCGCGATCATCAGGGAAGAGTCGTGGCGGAAGATCGACGTGAATCACTTGCGCGAAGGCGTGGACTCCGGCATCGGTGCGGCCGGCCCCAATTATTTGGGGCGGGGAAAGGAGGCGCAACGTGCGGGTCAGCGTTTCACGAAGCAGCCCGATCACCGTTTGGTGACCGGGCTGTTCGGCAAAACCATGGAGACCTCGTCCGTCATAGGCGAGGTCGATACGCCACCGTTGGGTGGCGTTAGTTACATCAAACGAACTCAATGCGCGCCATCGGAGCGTTGTCGCCCGGACGCGGCCCAAGCTTCAAGATGCGGGTGTAGCCACCGGGACGCGTGGCGTACCGGGGAGCAATCTCCGTGAAGAGCTTGTGTGTCATGTCCTTGTCCCGAATGAATCCAACAATACGACGGTGCGCGTGGACTGAGCCCTCGGGCGAGTTCTTTGCGGCGGTGACAACCTTCTCCACAATCGGACGCAAGGCCTTGGCCTTGGCTTCCGTCGTGACGATGCCTTCAGCGGCGATCATCGATGCGACGAGGTTGCCCATCATGGCCTTCTGGTGAGCTGCGTCACCACCGAAGCGGTGACTGCGCTTTGGAGTACCGCGCATGACTAGAACTCCAACTTCAGAGCGAGGCCACGCTCGGCCAAACGCTCGTTGACGTCCTTCAGCGAAGTCTCGCCGAAGTTGGTGATGGCCATCAAGTCACGCTCGGTGGCGTTGGTCAGCTGTGCGACGGTGTTGATACCGGCACGCTTCAGGCAGTTGCGAGCACGCTCACCGAGACCCAGGGCCTCGATGTTGATGTCGAGCTCCGAAGCAGCGGCGGTAGCGGCACTGACGTCACCCAACTGGAGGGCCGGAACGGCCTCGTCGAAGGTGGCGATCAACTCAACCAAAGATTCGAGCGTCTTACCGGCCGAAGACAGTGCCTCGGACGGGGCGATCGAACCATCGGTCTCGATAGCGATGATGAGACTGTCGAAGTCCTTCGCCAGGTCAACACGGACCGGCTCAACTTCGAAGCTCACGCGGCGGACGGGCGAGAAGATGGCGTCGAGAGGAATCTCGTCGATACCCATACCCGACTTGTTACCTTCGGCACCGACATAGCCCTTGCCACGCTCAACGCGCAGTTCGAACGACAGCGAAGCCTTGGCGCTCGTCAGGTTGGCGATTACGAGGTCCGTGTTCAACACCGCAACGTCGGAGGTGAGCTTGAGGTCGGCGGCCGTAGCGGCACCCTCTCCGCTCTTCTCCAGCGTGATGATGACGGGCTCGTCGCTCTCGACACTGACGACGAGGTCCTTCAGGTTCAAGCAGATGTCGAGGACGTCTTCCTTGACGCCTTCGATGGTGCCGAACTCGTGGAGGGCCACGGCGTTGCTGAACTTCACGCGAGTAGCCGCAGCACCCGGGATAGAGCTCAGCAGCGTACGGCGCAGGGAGTTACCCAGCGTGTGACCGAAACCGGGGTCAAGTGGCCCGATTCGGAACGACTGGCTATTGCCATCGGCTTCACCGACGGGCTCAATGGTTGGACGCTGAATGATCAGCATGTGGTTCCTCGCTTCGTATTGCTGGTGGTACTAATAGTGAAATGACTACTTCGAGTAGAGCTCGACGATGAGCTGCTCGTGGAGCTGCTCGTCAATCTGCTCACGCTGGGGGATGGCACGAACGGTGACGGAAAAGCCATTGTCACCAGTCTCGAGCCAACCTGGCACGGTACGGTCCAACGCGTCACGGTTACGTGTCACGTTCAAGTTGGTCCGAGTCTTGTCCTTCAGAGCCACGACTTCGCCGGGGCGAACGCGGTACGAAGGGATAGTCACGCGCTTGCCGTTGATCGTCACGTGACCGTGGCGAACAAACTGGCGAGCCTGTGAGCGACTGGCACCCCAACCGGCGCGGTACGCGACGTTGTCCAAGCGCAGCTCCAAGAACTGCAGCAGGTTCGTACCGGTCATACCGGGACGACGGCTGGCCTCTTCGTAGAGGTTGCGGAACTGAGCTTCGAGCACGCCGTAGATACGACGAGCCTTCTGCTTCTCACGCAGCTGGGTGAGGTATTCCGACCCCTGGCGCTGACGACTGGCGCCGTGCTGACCTGGGGGGAATGTACGAATTTGACGATCTGTGTTTTCCGACATGGGGCACTTCTGCGTCATGCAGCGTTCGCCCTTCAAGAAGAGCTTGGTGCGCTCACGACGACAGAGTCGGCAAACGGGTCCGGTGTAACGAGCCATGTTGTTCCTTAGCCTCGACGACGCTTCTTAGGGCGACATCCATTGTGGGGTAGTGGGGTGACGTCCTTGATGGCCTGTACTTCAATACCGGCCGCAGCGATCGAACGGATCGCCGTTTCGCGACCGGAACCCGGACCGCGAACAAGAACATCAACCTTCTTAACGCCGTGTTCAATCGCTGCCTTGGCGCACTTCTCCGCGGCGAGCTGAGCGGCAAAAGGAGTCGACTTACGCGATCCCTTAAAGCCGACCTGACCGGAGGAAGCCCACGACAAGACGTTGCCTTCCGGGTCAGTGATGGACACGATTGTGTTGTTGAAGGAGCTCTTAATGTGCGCGACGCCATAGGCGACGTTCTTGCGCTCCTTCTTACGAACCTTGCGAGCAACTGGCTTAGCCATTACTTCTTCACCTTCTTCTTACCGGCGACGGTGCGCTTCGGTCCCTTACGAGTACGGGCGTTAGTACGCGTGCGCTGACCGCGGACCGGGAGGCCCTTGCGGTGACGGATTCCCTGCAAGCAGTTGATCTCCATCTTGCGCTTGATGTCTTGGGCCACATCACGACGCAGGTCACCTTCGACGGTGAGGTTCTGGTCGATGTAAGCACGAATCTTGTTGACGTCAGCTTCGCTGAGGTCCTTCACGCGAATCGATTCATCAATGCCAGTTGAGGCACAGATCTCTTTGGACTTGGTCGGACCAATGCCAAAGATGTATGTCAATGAAATCACCGTTCGCTTGTCGCGTGGGATGTCAACTCCGGAAATACGGGCCATGTCTGTCCTCTCCTAGCCCTGGCGCTGCTTGTGACGAGGGTTCTCGCAGATCACGCGGACGTGACCTGAACGACGAATGACCTTGCACTTCTCACACATTGTCTTTACGCTTGCGCGAACCTTCATGCTGTTTCTTTCTCGACTCTCGAACCTGAATTATTTGTAGCGGTAGGTGATGCGGCCACGAGTCATGTCGTACGGCGTGATCTCGACTTGGACCTTGTCGCCGGGGAGAATTCGAATGCGATTTTGGCGCATCCGTCCCGAACTCATCGCGAGCACGGTAAATCCATTCTCCAACTTGACTTCGAACATCGCGTTGGGCCGGGCTTCCACCACGGTTCCCTCTACGGTGAACGCATCTTCCTTTTGCTTCGTCAGGTTCCTTCTCCTTGTTGCGGCATTACTACCTCCGCTCGTTTGGAACGGGCGGAGGGTGACCTTGATGGTTGCCCATTAAAGGTCGGCTTGACATCTTACCCAACTTTTCAACACCGCCAAATTTCGACTGATTCGGAGGTCGATCCGGAGGGCGTGGGGGCCTCCCGAGATGGCATAGATGGTGCCGTTCGGACCTCTCGACTTCGCCCGAGGGCTCCGTCGTGTGGGAACTGGTGAGTTTACGGGATTTTCCCCAAAATAGGAAATTTGAGACTATTGGCCCTACGGCGGGCCGTCAGAAAGCGGCGATAGTGGCTTGGTGGACATACGGTTCAACGGCATAATTCAGCGCGAAGCCCTCTCGGCCGAGGAGTGCCGTGACCGCCTACGCCAGGCCCGGTGGGCCCGCCTTTTGATTTCGGTTCAATGTCTCCCCGCCTCTCGGCCAGTTCCCCTTGCGGTTGCTGGGGAAATTCTGTTGGTCGCGACCGATGAAGTGGCCGTTTGGGAGGCCGCCGAACGCCACGAGGTCCTCACCTTGAATATTGACGGTATGGAGGCCTCCGGCGTGACCTGGACCGTAACGACCACCGGGGTGGGGTCGGTCGTTGACCACCGGGCTAGCGACGAAACGCTGCCCGAAAACCATCCCCTCCTCCCCTATCTCGCCTACGGGGCGCGTCTGATTGCCCTCCCCCTCACCCTGGTGGCCGGCGATCAGACGGTCTGGTCCTTCCCCGGGTCCCCCGCGCTAGCCCCCGAGTGAGAGCATGAGAGCGTGCCGTACCACCACGTCCAAGACCCCGAGCGGCTCCAATCCTTAATTTCGGCCATGATGCTGATTGAGTCGGATGCCGAGCTGGACACCTTGCTCAAGCATCTCGTTCGGAGTGCCTGCGATCTCGTGGGCGCCCAGTACGGGGCCTTGGGTGTTCTCGACGGCTCCGGGCAGCACTTTGCCGAGTTCATCACGTTCGGAGTCGACGACGCGCAGCGCCAAGCCATTGGCGATATTCCGGTCGGCCGCGGGCTCCTGGGCGAAGTCATCCACGCCGGCACCAGCATCCGGGTCGACACCATGCCCACCGAGAAGCTTTCCGCACTCCCACCAAACCACCCCCCGATGCACAACTTCCTCGGCAGTCCCGTGCGCACCAGCGACGGCACCGTCTTTGGCAATCTCTACCTCACCAACAAGTTGGAGGGGCAGTTCACCGATGAAGACGAGGGCCTCATCGAAACCCTGGGCCGGGCGGCAGGGCTCGTGATCGATCAGGCCAACCAACGCACTCGCATCCGCGGACTGACCCTCGTCCAAGAACGGGAACGAATGGCCCGCGACTTGCACGACACGGTGATCCAACGACTCTTCGCCGTCGGCCTCTCGCTCCAATCGGCGCTCACTAAGCCACTCCCCGACGATGTGGCCAATCAGATCAATGAAGCACTCGACGATCTCGACGATACGGTGCGGCGAATCCGCACCACGATCTTCGAAATCACCCAAGGCCCCACGACTGACCATCACTCGCTGCGCAGCCAAGTCCTTCGCGCAATCGATGAGCTCCCCTCGGCCGCCGGCCTCCACGTCGACGTGCTCTTCGATGGGCCGCTCGACAGTGCCGTCGGTCCACAGAGTTGCGAACAGATCATTACGTCACTCCGCGAACTCTTGAGCAATGTGGTGCGTCACGCTCACGCCGACCGCGCCATCGTTCACGTGGCCCTGAAAAACGGCACCTTAGAAATGCGCGTCGAAGATAACGGCAGCGGCATGACCGAACCAGCGACCGCGGGCCACGGTCTGCACAATCTTTCGACTCGAGCCGAAGCGCTGGGCGGTGCCTTTGACGTAGTGACCGCGAGCAAAGGTGGCACGGTGGCCATCTGGCGAGCTAAGGAGCTATCGGCATGATTCGCATTTTCCTGGTGGATGACCACGACATTGTGCGGCGTGGTCTCGGTGCCCTCCTCGAAACCTCTGACGAACTAACCGTGGTCGGTGACGCCGGTGACTTCGAGTCGGCCCTGGCACTCTTTGCCACGATTGCCGACCAGGTCGACGTCGCCGTGCTGGACGTACGGCTACCAGACGGCAGTGGCGTTGAACTATGTCGTGAACTTCGCGAAATCAAGCCCGAGTTGAACTGCCTCATGCTCACTTCTTTCGCCGATGACGAGGCCTTTGACGCGGCCCTCACGGCCGGGGCCAAGGGCTACGTTCTCAAGGACGTTCGAAGCAACGACCTCGTGGCGGCCATTCACAAAGTCGCCACCGGCGACTCCCTCTTTGATCCCGAAACGGTGGAGCGGGCCCGAGGTCGAATGATGCGACGCACCAAAGAGTTGGAACTCATTGAGCGACTCAGCGCACAAGAGTTACGCATTCTCGAGTTACTCACGGAAGGTCTGACGAATCGTGAGATTGCCGGGGTCATGTTCTTGGCCGAGAAGACGGTGAAGAACTACGTCTCTAATCTGCTGGCCAAGCTGGGGTTTCAGCGTCGTACCGAGGCCGCCCTCTACGGACAGAAGCATCTCCAGCAAGAACAGCAGTACCGCGACTCTTCGAAGTAGGCGTGGCGCTTAGGCCAGCGTGAAGACTTCGGGACCGTTTTCTGTAATCGCGATGGTGTGTTCGAAGTGGGCCGACAGTGACCCGTCGGTCGTCAGAACACTCCACCCATCATCGAGGGTGTAGGTCTCTTCGCCGCCAATGTTGATCATCGGCTCCACCGCAAAGACCATGCCCTGCTTCAGCGTGGGACCACCAACACCGGGCCAGTAGTTCGGCACCTGGGGACTCTCGTGCATGGCAGTGCCGATGGCGTGGCCGACGTACTCACGCACGATGCCAAAGTTCGCGGCGAGGGCCACCTTCTCTACGGCCCGACCGATTTCATTCAAGCGATTGCCGATGACCATCTGTTCAATGCCGGCCCAGAGCGAACGCTCGGTGACATCCAAGAGTCGTTGGGCTTCCTTGCTGATCTCACCAACGCCGGCCGTGTAGGCCGCGTCACCGTGGTAGCCCTCCACAATTGCGCCACAGTCAATCGAGATGATGTCGCCCTCTTGCAAAACGTACGCACCGGGAATGCCGTGCACGATCATGTCGTTCGGGCTGGTGCAGATTACGGCGGGAAAGCCGTGGTAACCAAGAAAGTTAGAGCGAGCTCCGCGCTTTTCGATAACCGCAGCTGCGACTTCGTTGAGAAAAGCGGTGGTAACTCCGGGGCGAATCGCGGCGCGAGTCTTCTCGTGCATTTCGGCGACAACTTTGCCGGCCTTGCGCATCTTGTCTAGCTCGGCCGACGAACGCCTCACACCAACCCTCGTCCGGCCAAGGCCTTCGAAACGTCGGCGCCCACGGCTTCCACCGTTTGATTGCCATCGACAGTAACGACGAGATCCTTAGCGGCGTAGTAGTCGAGCAGTGGTGCCGTGTCGCGCTCGTAGGCATCGAGGCGCTGCTGAATCGCTTCGGGCTGATCGTCGGCCCGCTGAATTACATCGCCGCCACACTTTTCGCACGTGCCACTGGCACCGGCCGGCTCGTCGGCGCGATAGATCGCTCCGCACTCTTGGCAGACGCGGCGGCGGCTCAGTCGTTCAACGACCAGGGCCGTCGGCACGTCCAAGTTGATGCAGATCGAAACGGGCTCATCGGCCAACATGGCATCCAGCGCCGTGGCCTGACCAATGGTGCGTGGGAAGCCATCGAGCAGCGCGCCACGTTGGGCGTCGGGCTGAGCGAAGCGCTCCTTGACGAGAGCGACGACGAGGTCATCGGACACGAGGTCACCGGCATCGAGAACTGACTTGACCTGCAGACCGAGCGGCGTGCCCTCACGAACGGCGGCGCGAAGAATGTCGCCTGTCGAGACGTGCGGAATGTTGTATTGCTCACTCAGAGAAGCACACTGAGTGCCCTTGCCGGCACCCTGCTTCCCGAGCAGCACCACGATGAGACGAGGGGCCACTGTCACCCTCCTACTTAAGGAAGCCTTCGTAGTTGCGCATCATCAACTGGCTGTCGATTTGGCGCATCGTTTCAAGAGCAACACCTACCGCGATCAAGAGCGTCGTTCCGTAGAAGGGGAACTTGTTGATGTGCCATACGGCCATCAAGAGGCTGGGCACCACGGCCACGGCGGCGAGGAAGAGAGCACCAACGACGGTGATGCGGTTGAGCAGCTTCGCGAAGAACTTCTCGGTGGGTAGACCGGGACGAATTCCGGGAACGAAACCACCCTGCTGACGAAGCTGGTCGGCCTGCTGGTGAGGCTCGAAGGCAATGTTCACGTAGAAGAAGGTGAAGCCCAAGATTAAGAAGAAGTACGTCACGATGTAGAGGAATGACGTTGGCGTAAAGGACTTGCTGACGAAGCTCTGAAAGGCCACGTTCGGAATGATGTTGCTCAGAAGCAGGGGCAGGTAGAGCACCGAGCTCGCGAAGATGATTGGAATAACACCGGACTGGTTGACCTTCAACGGAATGTACGTTGAGTTTCCACCCATCATCTTGCGACCGACTACGCGCTTGGCGAAGGTCACCGGGATACGACGCTGTCCCTGGTCAATGAAGATAATGACCACCAGGAGAGCAATGGAGATGCTCACGATGACGGCAAACTTGACTGGTCCACCCTGGGCGTAGACCGAACGGCCACCGCTGGGGAGTCCGGAAACCACTGATGAGAAAATCAAGATGGACATACCTTGACCAATACCGCGCTGCGTAACGAGCTCGGCCAACCACATCACAAAGGCCGTTCCAGCCGTCAGGGCCAGCACCATAAAGAGGCCCAGCCAGAAGGTGAACTTGGGAATCAAGTCGATGTCAAAACCGAGCAGACCTGACGTGTGGCCGTGGAAGGCGTAGATCAATCCGGTGGACTGGAGCAACGCGAGAGCGATCGTCAGGTACCGAGTGGCCTGCGTGATCTTCTTTTGACCGGAGGCACCTTCGTCACGCCACTGCGTCAACTTCGGAATAACGGTGGTCAACAACTGCACCACGATGGAACTCGTGATGTAGGGCATGACACCGAGACCGAAAATGGCGAGGCGCGTCAAGGCACCACCCGAGAAGAGGTTTAAGAATCCAAGAGCGCCCGATGCGCCGGCCTTTTCTTGCAGCAACTGCACCTGGCTCCAACTAACGCCCGGCACCGGAAGGTACGAGCCCAATTGGTACAACGTAACAACGGCCAACGTGAAGATGACCTTGTTCCGAAGATCCGGGACGCGGAAGATGTTCGCAAGACGGGCGAGCACGGGTTAGTCCTTAGCGGTTCTGGTGCTGGTTACCGGCAGCTGGCGGACGAACAGCGAAAGGCAGTGGCAGTTCAGTAGTCGAACCGCCCGCAGCCTCGATGGCCGTCTTGGCCGTTGCCGAGAACTTGTGCGCGGAGACGTTGATCTTGAGACCGAGTTCACCACGACCGAGGATCTTGACGAACTCACCCTTGCCGGCCAAACCGTTGGCCACGAGGACCTCGGGAGTGACATCCGTAATGCCGAGACGAGTCAAGGCATCGAGGTTGACGGGGGTGTACTCCACGCGGAACGGGTTAGTGAATCCCTTTAGCTTCGGAATGCGCTGCAACAAGGGGAGCTGTCCACCTTCGAAACCGGCAGGAATCTGGCGACGAGCCTTCTGACCCTTGGTACCACGGCCGGCGGTCTTACCACCCTTACCAGCGATACCACGACCGACGATCTTCTTGCGGTGGGATGAACCCTTGGGTGGTTGGAGGTCATGCAACTTCATGATTAAGCCTCTTCTACTTTCACGAGGTGAGGAACGCGAGCAATCATGCCGCGAATCTCAGGACGGTCCGGCAGCACGTTGCTCTGACCGAGCTTGCGCAGGCCCAAGGCGCGGAGTGTTCCGCGGTGCTTGGGCTTGGTGCCAATGGACGAACGAATTTGGGTGACCTTGATGTCAGTCATGGTTACTTCTCCTCAGTCTTAAAGAGGTCCTGTTCGCGCTGACGTTCACGGTAGGCACGGAGTGTTCCGGCAGGAACGACTTGGTCCATGGCCTTGCCGCGGAGTTCGGCGAGCTCTTCGGGCTTGCGAAGACTCTTCAAGCCGGCGATCGTGGCGTGGGCCACGTTGATGCCGTTGCTCGAACCGAGAGACTTCGCGATGACGTCCTTGATGCCGGCCATTTCGAGAATGGCGCGGGCGGCACCACCGGCGATAACACCGGTACCGGGAGCGGCGGGCTTCAAGAGCACGCGACCGGCGCCGGCTTCACCGAGCACGGGGTGGATGACGGTCGTTCCGGCAATTGGAACTTCGAACATGTTCTTACGAGCTTCTTCGATGCCCTTCTGCACGGCGAGACCGGCTTCCTTGGCCTTGCCGTAGCCGAGACCAACGTGTCCGTTGCCGTCACCGATGACCATAAGTGCGGTGAAGGAGAAACGACGTCCACCCTTTACCACCTTGGCCACGCGGTTCACCTTGATGGTGCGCTCTTCGTATTGGGGTTGCTGCTGGTCAGTCATTAGAACTCCAGTCCTCCTTCGCGGAGGGCATCGGCGAAGGCCGCAACGCGGCCGTGATAAGTAAAGCCACCGCGGTCAAAGACCACCGTGGTAACGCCGGCGGCCTTGGCACGCTCAGCTAGTGACTTGGCAACGGCCTTGGCACCATCGATGTTGCCACCGGAGATGTCCTTGAACACAGCCTCGACGGAACTGGCGGCCGCGAGGGTGCGACCGACGGTGTCGTCGATGATCTGAGCCGAGATGTGCTTGTTGGTGCGCGACACAGCAACGCGTGGGCGCTCGGTCGTACCGGTGACGTTCTTGCGAACGCGACGGTGTCGACGAATACGAAGTTCTCGAGTTGAGCGAGCCATTATTTAGCCGCCTTTCCAGCCTTGCGCAGTACCTTCTCACCGAGGTACCGGACACCCTTGCCCTTGTAGGGCTCGGGCTTGCGAATCTTGCGAATCGATGCGGCAACCTGGCCGACGACTTCCTTGTCCGAGCCCTTAATGATGATGCGGGTGGGGGCGGGGACTTCGAAGGTCACGCCAGCAGGCGCATCGAAGATAACGGGGTGGCTAAAGCCGAGTGCCAATTCGAGCGACGATTCGCTCTTAGCGGCAGCACGGTAACCAACGCCGATGATTTCCAGTTCCTTGACCCAACCATCCGTGACACCAACAACCATGTTGGAGATCAACGTACGGGTAAGTCCGTGAAGAGCGCGGTGATCGCGCTCGTCGTCAGAACGCTCAACGGTCAACACGTCGCCCTCTTGCGCAACGGAAATACCGCCGGGCAAGGTGCGCTCCATGGTTCCCTTGGGTCCCTTGACCTGAACGACATCGCCAGACACCGCAATGGTGACGGTCGATGGAACAGTGATTGGGTTACGACCAATTCGTGACATCTAAATTTCTCCTCAATACCTTCGGTCGATTACCAGACGTAACAGAGGACTTCGCCGCCGAGCTTCTGCTTGCGTGCCTCTCGGTCGGTCATAAGTCCACGGCTCGTAGAGACAACGGCGACGCCGACACCTCCGAGAACCTTGGGCATTTCGGTGCTCTTCCTGTAGATGCGTAGACCGGGCGTAGAAACACGCTTCAGTCCAACGATGGTGCGACGACGGTCAACCGTGTACTTCAGTCGAACTTCGAGAGTGGTGCCGGGCTTGCCTTCGTTCGTAGTAACCGTGAAGCCACCGATGTAGCCCTCACGCTCCAAGATTTGAGCCAAGGAGATCTTGAGCTTTGAACCGGGCATCTTCACCGTGTCGAACTGTGCTGAATTCGCGTTACGAATTCGAGTCAACATGTCGGCGATGGGGTCTGTCATTGTCATTGTTCGTCTCCCCTCTACCAGCTGGCCTTAGTCACACCGGGAATTTCACCGGCGTGAACCATGACGCGGAGGCAAATACGGCACAGGCCGAACTTGCGGTACACCGAGCGTGGGCGACCACAGCGCTCGCAGCGCGTGTAACCACGCACGGCAAACTTCGGGGTGGCCTGCTGCTTAATACGTAGCGACTTCTTCGCCATTATCGATTCTCCTGTCGGAAGGGAAAGCCGTAAGCGCGCAAAAACGCACGGCCCTGCTCGTCGGTCATCGCGGTCGTCACAATGGTGATGTCGAAACCGCGTGGTGCGTCGATCTTGTCGTAGTCCAGTTCGGGGAAGATCAACTGGTCGTTGACACCGAACGTGTAGTTACCACGGCCGTCGAACGACTTAGCGCTCAAACCACGGAAGTCACGGATACGAGGAATAGCAACCGAGATCAAGCGGTCGAGGAACTCCCAGGCCCGGTCGCCGCGGAGGGTGACCTTCGCGCCAATGGGCTGCTCTTCGCGGAGCTTGAAGCTCGCGATGGACTTCTTCGCACGGGTCACGATTGGCTTCTGACCGCTCAGCAACTCGAGGTCGCGCTGGGCGCCTTCGAGCAAGCTGGCCTGCTGGGTCGCACGACCCACACCGGCATTAATAACGATCTTGGACAGGCGTGGAACCTGCATGATGTTCGGGAGTTCGAGTTCAGTCTTGAGCTGAGCGCGAATCTCTTCGTTGTAGCGCACCTTCAGGCGCGGCATGGTGCTCATAGAGCCTCCCCACACTTACGACAGACGCGAACCTTCACGTCGTCGACGGTCTTAAAGCCAACCTTTGCTGGACCCTTGTGTCCACCGCACCACAGGGCGATGTTGGACACGTGGAGCGGCATGGCCTTGTCAATGATTCCAGCCTGCAGGGTTGCGCCCTGCTGCTTGGTGTGTCGCTTGACAGTGTTCAGCGAGTCGAGAATGACCTGGTCGGAAGCGGGCAGTGCCTCTTCCACCTTGGCCCGCTCACCGCGGAACTTGCCGGCGAGTACGACGATGTCGTCGCCCTTACGGATCTTCATTACAAAACCTCCGGAGCCAGCGAAATGATTCGCATGAACTTCTTGTCACGGAGCTCACGGCCAACGGGTCCGAAGATTCGGGTGCCGCGGGGCTGGAGCTGGTCGTTGATAATCACGGCGGCGTTGTCATCAAACTTGATGTACGAACCGTCGGGACGACGCTTTTCCTTGGAGACGCGAACGACGACGCAACGAACTACGTCACCCTTCTTCACGTTGGCACCAGGAATAGCGTCCTTCACAGTGGCGATAAACACGTCACCGATCGAGGCGTAGCGGCGGCGTGAACCACCCAGTACGCGGATGCAGAGCACCTCTTTCGCACCGGAGTTGTCGGCCACCCTGAGACGGGATTCTTGCTGAATCACTTGGCACGCTCCAAAATCTCGATGAGACGCCAGCGCTTGAGCTTGCTCAAGGGACGAGTCTCTTCCACGCGGACGCGGTCGCCGATCTTGGCGTCGTTCTTCTCGTCGTGGGCGTAGAGCTTCTTGGTCCGCTTCACGGTCTTGCCGTACTTAGGGTGCGTTACGCGCTCTTCAACGGCGACCACCAAAGTGGCGTTCATCTTGTCGGAGACGACGATGCCTTCACGAACCTTGCGCGTATTGATACGCGTTTCGTTGGTCAGGTTTTCAGTCATTAGTTACCTTCCTCGGCCAAAGCAATCTCGCGCTGACGCAGGAACGTCGCGAGACGGGCAATGTCCTTCTTGACTGCACCCATGCGGGCAGTGTTGTCCAACTGGCCGGTGGCCAACTGGAAACGGAGGTTGAAGAGTTCCTTGCGGGACTCGGCGAGACGCTGAATCAATTCGGCGTCACCGAGGAGCTTCAACTCCGCTACGTGTTCTTTGGTCTTAGCCATTAGATCGTTACCTCCGGCGTGCCGTGCGTACCAGGACGAACGACGAACTTGCACTTAATCGGCAGCTTCTGGATGGCGCGCTCCATGGCGGCACGAGCCAAGGGCTCTTCCACACCACCGAGTTCGAACATCACGCGACCGGGCTTCACTACGGCAACCCAGAATTCGGGGTTTCCCTTTCCGGAACCCATGCGGGTTTCGGCGGGCTTTTGCGTTACGGGCTTGTCAGGGAAGACGCGGATCCACACACGACCACCACGCTTGACGTGGCGAGTCATGGCAATACGGGCCGACTCAATCTGACGAGCAGTAATCCAACCGGCTTCGAGTGCCTGGATACCAAAGTCACCGAAGTTGAGTTCGGTTCCACCCTTGGCCATACCAGTCATACGACCGCGCTGTTGCTTACGGTGCTTGACCTTACGGGGCATCAACATAATCAGTCGACCTCCTTACGGAAGTGAGGAGTCTCAGCGGCACCGCTCGCGGTACGACGCTCGATCTCTTCTTCCTGAGAAATCCGCTTCTCGACCTCGTCGGAAGCAGCCAACAAGTCAGCGGGAGCCACACCGGCGCTGGCGTCAGCGGCGGGGTTAACTTCAGCGCTAGCCGTCACGCGACGGCGGCCGGAACCGGCACGAACCACGCTGGGCGTAGGTGCATCGGTGGCCACGGAGTCGCCAGCGGCCAAAGCAGCTTCGCGAACAATCTTGGCTTCGTTGCTGATCGAGTAGGGCAAGATGTCGCCCTTGTAGATCCAGACCTTCACACCAATACGTCCCGTCGAGGTACGAGCCTCACGGAAGCCGTAGTCGATGTCGGCGCGGAGGGTGTGCAGTGGCACGCGGCCCTCACGGTAGGACTCACGACGTGACATTTCGGCACCACCGAGACGACCGGAGCACTGAATACGAACGCCGAGGGCGCCCGACTTCTGCACGGTCTGGATGGCGCGCTTCATCGCACGGCGGAATGCCACGCGGCGAATGAGCTGGTCGCAGATTCCCTGAGCGATCAAGGCAGCGTCGAGTTCGGGCTGCTTGATTTCCTGGATGTTCAGCGAGAACGGTGAAGCCTCGTTGGCCTTCTTCGGCACGCGGTTGGTCAGCACTTCGAGTGCCTTCTTCAAACGCTCAGCTTCAGCACCACGACGACCGATAACGATGCCCGGACGCGCCGTGTGGATGTCCACGCGGATGCGGTCGTTGCTGCGCTCGATCTCAATGCGGCTTACTGCGGCGGTCTCTAGTTGACGCGTGAGGTAGTCACGAATCTTCCAGTCCTCGATAACAAACTGACGGTATTCACGCTCGTTGAACCAGCGTGACTTCCAGTCGGTCGTAATACCGAGGCGGAAACCGTAGGGATTTACCTTCTGGCCCATTACTTGTCCGTCTCCTCGTCGGTGTCGACTGACACCACTTCTTGCTCGGTCGCAACCTCAACAACTTCGTTCGTCTCAACTACATCAGTAGCGACGACCTCGGTCTGTGGTGCTTCCACTACGGCCTCTTCCACGACGGGAGTCGTGTCAGCTGCTTCGTTCTTCTTGGTACGTGATCCGGCCACGCGGCGTGAGCGTGATGCGGCGGCCTGGGCGCTGCGAGCAGCGTTCAAGATCGCGAGGCGGTCGTCGTCCATGCGGGCGACAATCACGGTGATGTGACAGCTGCGCTTGTTGATGCGACCAGCACGACCGCGGGCGCGGGGGCTGAAACGCTTCATCGTCGGGCCTTCGTCGGCGTAGGCGGCGGCCACGTACAACTCGTCGGCGGAGTAGCCCGAGTTGTTTACGGCGTTTGCGACTGCGCTAGCGAGAACCTTGTTGATGACTCCAGCAGCCTCACGAGTGGTGAGGGTGAGGATGTCGCGGGCGGTCTGCACGTCTTCGCCACGGATCAAGTTCAGGACAACGCGGGCCTTGCTGGCCGACATGCCGAAGTTGCTCAGTGAGGCGCGGACGCCGGGACGCTCGTTGGTCTTTGTACCGGCCATTAGCGCTTACCCTTCACTTCTTGTCCTGCGTGGAACTTGAACGTCTTCGTTGGAGCGAATTCGCCAAGCTTGTGGCCAACCATCGACTCGGTGACGTACACCGGGACGTGACGGCGACCGTCGTGAACTGCGAGGGTGTGACCGACCATGTCAGGAATGACCGTCGAACGACGAGACCAGGTCTTAATGACCTTCTTCTCGCCGGACGCGTTCATTGCGTCGACCTTCTTCAACAGGTGCCCGTCAATGAACGGACCCTTCTTCAAACTACGACCCATGTTCTACCTACCTCCGCGAGCCGCGACCACGGCGACGACGAATAATGAGATCATCTGACTTCTTAGGCAGACGAGTACGACCTTCTGGCTGACCCCAAGGGCTGACCGGGTGACGACCACCGGAGGTCTTACCTTCACCACCACCGAGTGGGTGGTCGACCGGGTTCATAGCCACACCACGAGTCTGAGGGCGCTTGCCCTTCCAGCGGTTACGACCAGCCTTACCGATCTTGATCAGTTCGTGCTCCGAGTTGCCGACGATGCCGAGTGTGGCGACACAGTCGATTGGCACGCGGCGCATTTCCGTTGAGGGAAGACGCAAGGTAGCGAAACCGCCATCCTTGGCGACGAGCTGAACGCTCATGCCGGCACTGCGAGCCATCTTGCCACCACCACCGGGACGGAGTTCCACGTTGTGGACCACTGAACCCGTTGGGATGTAGCGCATGGGGAGGGCGTTACCGGTCTTGATGTCGGCCTTGGGGCCAGACTCAACACGGTCGCCGACCTTCAGGCCGTTAGGAGCGAGGATGTAGCGCTTCTCACCATCGAGGTAGTGCAGCAACGCGATACGGCAGGTGCGGTTCGGGTCGTACTCAATGGTTGCGACCTTGGCCGGAATGCCGTCCTTGTTGCGCTTGAAGTCGATGATGCGGTACTGCTGCTTGTGTCCACCACCACGGTGACGCGAGGTCTTGCGACCGTAGCTGTTACGTCCACCGGTACGACTCTTCTTAGCGAGGAGTGACTTTTCGGGACGGTCAGTGGTGAGCTCAGCAAAGTCCGAGACCGTCTGGAAACGACGGCCGGGGCTAGTTGGCTTGCGATGACGAAGGGCCATAGTGTTCCTTAGCTCTCGAAGAGGTTGATCGAGTCGCCCGCCTTGAGGGTGACGATGGCGCGCTTTTGGTCGGGGCGCTTGCCCTCGACACCAGTGCGGCGATTACGCATCGACTTGCCCTTGCGGTTGAGTGTGTTGACGTTGGTGACAGTTACGTTGAACGCCTGCTCGACGGCACGACGCACGTCGATCTTGGTGGCGTACTTTGCAACTTCAAAGACGTACACGTTGTTGTCCATCAAGCCGTAGGTCTTTTCCGACACGACTGGACGAAGCAGGATTGTTGAAGCGTCATGCATTAGTTGGACTCCTTAGCGGTCGGCAGGGTCTCATCAGAGAAGATGACCCAGTCGGCGTTCAGTACGTCGTACGCATTGAGTTCGCTCGCATCAATGGTGTTGATGTAGTCCAGGTTGCGGAAGCTCGCGCCGGCAACGAAGTCTTCGCGAGACAAGACGACGAGCACCTTGCCCGTAGCACCGAGGGCGGCCAGCATGCTGAGCGCGGCCTTGGTCTTGGGGGTTTCCCAGCTGAACTTGTCAACGAGAAGAATTTGGTTCAACTGCGCACGGTCGGACAGTGCCGAGAAGAGAGCCAAACGGACCATCTTCTTAGGGGTGCGCTGGGTGTACTTACGTGGCTTAGGGCCGTGCGCAATACCACCACCGGGGTAGTGAGGGGCACGAATGGTTCCCTGACGAGCGCCACCGGTTCCCTTCTGGTTAAACGGCTTCTTACCACCACCGCGAACTTCCTTACGCGTCTTGGTCGACTGCGTACCGGCGCGCTTGGCTGCGAGCTGGGCGGTGATGACTTGGTGCAGAACGGGAACGTTGGGCTCAAGACCAAAGATCGTGGGCTCGAGCGTTACGGTTCCGAGCTCCTTGCCGGTGACGTCACGACGGGTCACCGTACGAGTGGCGAGAACCTTGGCGGGCTTTTCAATTGGACCACGGAGAGTAAAGGTGCTCATCGCTTGCCCCCAGCCTTCATTGGGTTCTTCACCGAAGTGCGGATGACGACAACGCCACCCTTGGAACCAGGTACGGCACCCTTGACGAGTACCAAGTTGCGCTCAACGTCGACGCCGATGACTTCGAGGTTCGTCGTAGTGACTTGCTCGCCACCCATACGTCCAGCCATCTTCGTACCCTTGAATACGCGACCAGGCGTAGCGCAAGCACCGATGGAACCAGGTGCACGGTGGTGCTTGTGGTTACCGTGTGCGGCGCCTTGGCCCTTGAAGTTGTGGCGCTTCATACCACCAGCGAAGCCCTTGCCCTTGCTCACGGCGGTGACGTCAATCATCTCGCCCTTCTCAAAGACATCAGCACCGATCTCTTGACCGATAGTGAATGACGAGACATCTTCCAAGCGGAGCTCAACGAGCGCCTTACCTGGCGTTACGCCAGCCTTGTCAAAGTGTCCACGCTCAGGCTGCGTCAACGTAGAGAGGCGACGGGTTCCCCACGTCACCTGCAATGCGGAGTAACCCTCTTTGTCCGGCGTCTTGATCTGCACGACACGCACCGGGCTAACCCGGACAACGGTCACAGGGATGGCACGATTTTGCTCGTCCCAAACCTGGGTCATGCCCACCTTCTCACCGACGATCGACTTGGTCGTCACGTTCATTTCTCCTTAACTCCTGTGCGTCGGACCAACCCGACACACAGACGCTCCGTTCGGGACCGAACCCGAACGGAGCGCTCGAATGGTTCGGACTGGCGTTCCCGCAAGGGGCAACCAGTCACATCATCTGTGGATCCAACAAGTTGGATCCGTTTCCCACCGCTTCCGGCGGGAGTACCACCCTACTCCAAGACCCCCGTCCAACGCAAAGTCGGATCGGGGGCCCTGAGAGTGGTGTTAGTTATTACGAATTTTGATCTCGATGTCCACGCCCGCAGGGAGGTCGAGGCGCTGGAGCGCGTCAACCGTCTTGGGGGTGTGGTCCACGATGTCCAAGAGACGCTTGTGAATACGCATCTCGAAGTGCTCGCGGCTGTCCTTGTGCTTGTGCGGTCCGCGAACCACCGTGTAACGGTGCTTCTCGGTTGGCAGCGGCACGGGACCCTGGATCCGAGCCGTCGTGCGCTCGACCGTTTGCACGATCTTGGCACAGGACTGGTCCAGAACTTCGTGATCAAAGGCCTTGAGCCTGATACGAATCATCTGCTTTTCGGCCATGACTCAGATACCTACTTCAGGATCTTCGTTACACGACCGGAACCGACCGTACGGCCACCTTCGCGGATGGAGAAGGTGAGACCCTCTTCCATAGCGATTGGCTTGCCGAGGGTCACGGTCATGGCGGTGTTGTCACCAGGCATAACCATTTCGGTGCCGGCTGGCAGCTCGATGGTACCGGTTACGTCAGTCGTACGGAAGTAGAACTGCGGACGGTAGTTGGCGAAGAAAGGCTTGTGACGGCCACCTTCGTCCTTGGTCAACACGTACACGTTGGCTTCGAAGATGGTGTGAGGGGTGATGGAGCCTGGCTTGCAGAGAACCTGACCGCGCTCAACTTCTTCCTTCTTCGTTCCACGGAGAAGGGCACCCAGGTTGTCGCCAGCCTGGCCTTCGTCGAGGAGCTTACGGAACATTTCGATACCGGTAACGGTGGTCTTCTGGGTGTCAGTCAAACCAACGATTTCTACTTCATCGCCGACCTTGATGATGCCCTGCTCAACCTTTCCGGTAACTACGGTGCCACGACCAGTGATCGACATAACGTCTTCGATCGACATGAGGAAGGGCTTCGCGGTGTCACGGACTGGTTCTGGTACGAAGTCGTCGACGGCAGCCATGAGTTCCATGATCTTGTCGCCCCACGCTTCGTTGCCTTCCAGCGCCTCACGGGCTGAAACACGGATGATTGGGGTGTCGTCACCGGGGAAGTCGTAGCTGCTGAGCAGTTCGCGAACTTCCATCTCGACGAGGTCGAGGAGCTCTTCGTCTTCCACCATGTCGGCCTTGTTCAGGGCAACAACGATGTAAGGAACACCGACCTGACGAGCGAGCAGCACGTGCTCACGGGTCTGAGCCATAGGACCGTCGGTTGCGGCAACCACGAGGATTGCGCCGTCAACCTGAGCGGCACCGGTGATCATGTTCTTGACGTAGTCAGCGTGACCAGGCATGTCGACGTGTGCGTAGTGACGGTTCGGGGTCTCGTACTCAACGTGAGCAATCGAGATGGTGATACCGCGCTGACGCTCTTCGGGAGCCTTGTCAATCTGGTCGAATGGGGTGAATGCACTGCCGGGAACGCGGTCAGAAAGGACCTTGGTGATCGCAGCGGTAAGAGTGGTCTTACCGTGGTCAATGTGGCCCATGGTGCCGATGTTCACGTGCGGCTTGGTGCGCTCGAACTTTGCCTTTGCCATTGTCGGGGATTACTTTCTCTTGAGGCTTCTTCGTTTGAAGAAGCATTTTTTCTTGCGGCCCTCCCCGACTACGGTTTGGACCATTGTTGCTAGTTTCCTAGCTTCTTACGCTCCAGTGGCCTTCGCGACGATCTCTTTAGCGATCGACTCAGGTACTTCAGCGTACGAATGGAATTGCATCGTGTACGTCGCGCGCCCTTGGGTGCGTGAACGCAGGTCAGTAGCGTAGCCGAACATGTCAGCCAAGGGAACTTGAGCCCGGATTGCCTGGCTATTTCCCTTTTGTTCCATGCCTTCTACACGTCCGCGGCGACTGGAAAGGTCACCGATCACGTCACCCATGTAGTCCTCGGGTGTCACGACTTCAACGGCCATCACGGGCTCCAGGAGCACGGGGCTGGCCAAACGGGCAGCCTTCTTCACGCACATTGAACCGGCGATTTTGAAGGCCATTTCGGAGGAGTCAACGTCGTGGTAGCTACCGAAGGTCAGGCGAACGCGAACGTCCACCATGGGGTAACCGGCCAAAACACCGGAAGTCAGGGCCTCTTGGATGCCCTGGTTCACCGGCTGGATGTATTCCTTAGGAATCACACCACCGCTGATTTCGTCGAGGAATTCGTAGCCGCCGCCGGGACCGGTCGGTTCGAACGTGATGACCACGTGACCGTACTGACCCTTACCACCGGACTGGCGAACGTACTTCTCTTCGACCTTCTCAACCGTCTTACGGATCGTTTCGCGGTAGGCCACCTGGGGCTTACCAACGTTGGCGTCCACGGCGAATTCACGCAACATACGGTCCACGAGGACTTCGAGGTGCAACTCACCCATTCCGGAGATAACGGTCTGGCCGGTCTCTTCGTCGGTACGGACGCGGAATGTGGGGTCTTCTTCGGACAGCGAGTAGAGCGCCTTAGACAGTTTCTCCTGGTCAGCCTTGGTCTTTGGCTCCACGGCCACGTGAATGACGGGCTCGGGGAACTCCAGGGTCTCCAACTGAATTGGCTTGTCCATGTCGGACAAGGTGTCACCAGTGGTGACCTGCTTGAGGCCTACAGCGGCGACAATGTCACCGGTGCGGATCGTGTCGCGGTCTTCACGGTTGTTGGCGTGCATCTGCAACAAACGGCCGAGGCGCTCCTTTTTGGAGCCCTTCGTCGTGTTGATAACGGTGTCACCCTTGTGCAGGGTGCCCGAGTAGACGCGGAGGTAGGTCAACTTACCGACGTAGGGGTCGGTCATGATCTTGAAGGCCAGAGCCGAGAAGGGCTCCGTGTCGTCAGCGCGGCGCTCTACAACTTCATCCTTGCCAGGCTTGGTGCCCTGGGTTGGGGGAAGGTCGAGAGGGCTGGGGAGGAAGTCCACAACGGCGTCGAGCATGGGCTGAACACCCTTGTTCTTGAAGGCGGTGCCGTTCAAGATTGGGACGCAGTGACCGTTCAAGGTTCCGACACGCAGGGCGCGACGGATGTCGGCCGTGGTCGGTACTTCGTCGCCGAGCATCTTTTCCATGAGCTCGTCGTCGAACGTCGTGAGGACGTCCAGCAACATTGCGTGGTACTCCTCGGCCTGTTCGCGGTACTCGGCTGGAATGTCGATAACTTCAACGACTTCGCCCTTGTCGTCGTGGTGAATGGTGGCTGTCATCGAGCAGATGTCGATGATGCCCTTGTACTCACTCTCAGCGCCGATGGGCAGCTGAATGACGGCGGGGGTGCAGTCGAGGCGGTCCTTGATCATGTCAACGCAACGGAAGAAGTCGGCACCGATACGGTCCATCTTGTTGACGAAGCAGATACGAGGAACGTTGTACTTGTTGGCTTGGCGCCAAACAGTTTCCGTCTGAGGCTCAACACCGGCCACGGCGTCAAAGACGGCCACGGCACCGTCGAGCACGCGGAGCGAACGCTCTACTTCAACCGTGAAGTCAACGTGTCCGGGGGTGTCGATGATGTTGATCTGGTGGCCGTTCCACTCACAGGTGGTGGCGGCCGAAGTGATGGTGATACCGCGCTCTTGCTCCTGGACCATCCAGTCCATGGTGGCGGCGCCTTCGTGTACTTCACCGATTTTGTAGTTCTTACCGGTGTAGAACAAAATGCGCTCAGTCGTCGTCGTCTTACCGGCGTCGATGTGGGCCATAATGCCAATGTTGCGGACGTTTTCGAGTGCGATTACGCGGTCAGTCATGAAGAAATATCCCTAATTACCAGCGGTAGTGGGCGAAAGCCTTGTTGGACTCTGCCATCTTTTGAATGTCATCCTTGCGCTTCACAGCGGCACCAATACCGTTGCTGGCGTCAATGATTTCGTTAGCGAGACGCTCGGCCATGGTGCGCTCACGGCGGGCCTTGGCGTAGTCGGTGAGCCAACGAATCGCCAACGTCGTAGCGCGGCGGGGACGAACTTCTACTGGCACCTGGTAGGTCGAACCACCAACGCGGCGGCTGCGAACTTCGAGCTCAGGACGAACGTTTTCGAGGGCGCGCTTGAGGGCGGCGACGGGGTCGGCACCGGTCTTCTGCTCCACCATTTCGAGGGCGGTGTAGACGATGTTTTCGGCCAGCGTGCGCTTGCCACGCTCAAGGATCTTGTTGGTGATCTGGGTTACGAGAATCGACTTGTAAATCGGGTCAGCCGGTACTTCACGGCGAGGTGCGGGACCTGAACGAGGCATTAGGCCTTCTCCTTCTTAGCTCCGTAGCGACTACGGGCCTGCTTGCGGTCACGAACACCAGAGGTGTCGAGCGCGCCGCGGATGATCTTGTAGCGAACACCGGGGAGGTCCTTCACACGGCCACCACGGACGAGCACAATGGAGTGCTCCTGGAGGTTGTGTCCCACACCGGGGATGTAGGCGGTGACTTCGACACCTGAGGTCAGACGGACACGGGCCACCTTACGGAGGGCCGAGTTCGGCTTTTTCGGCGTCACGGTGTGCACACGAGTGCACACGCCGCGGCGCTGTGGCGAGCCCTTGAGGGCTGGCGTCTTGGTCTTACTGGTCTTTTCCTGCCGGCCCTTGCGGACTAGCTGTGCGATGGTGGGCACGCGGAACCTCTTCTGTTCAAAATCTCGTGTCGGTTGTTACACCTACCGACACACGGACTGGTTATCCTACGACAAATTGGTGCTCGAGGGCAAGCCCGACACCCAGAGGTGTCGGGCCCTGCCTTCTCGAGGCTTAGTACTGCGGTGCTACTCCCCGCTCGCCGGCTCGTCTGGACCACCGAGCAAATCGTCGAGTGCGGTGTAGTTGCCTTCGCCGATGCTGAGGAAGTCCCGCAGATCATCGTCGAGGGTGTCACTGTTGTGATCCCCAAACTCACCCAAAATATCGGCGAGGTCAGAGTCGTCATCGCGCCACGTTGCCCATTCTGGGAGCAATTCAGCGTTCGGCATCTCCAGCTTGATCTGGCGAGCCGCAAAGTGGGGCTGGCCCAGACCGGCAGGAATCAACTTACCGATGATGATGTTTTCCTTCAGACCGATCAGGTCATCGCGCTTACCGCTGATGGCCGCTTCGGTCAGGACTCGGGTCGTCTCCTGGAAGGAGGCGGCGGCGAGCCAGGAGTCAGTGGAAAGTGACGTCTTGGTGATACCCATCATGCGGGCACGACCGTCGGCCAGGGCCTTGCCGGCCGCTTCGAGACCCTTGTTGGAGTCGTCGAAGTTCTTGGCGTCAATAAGGGCACCGGGCAAGAAGTCCGATTCACCCTTGTTAACAACCTGGATACGACGGGTCATCTGACGCACGACGAGCTCAATGTGCTTGTCGTGGATGGAAACACCCTGGTCACGGTAGACGCCCTGGACTTCTTCCACCAGATAACGCTGGGCGTCACGCGTACCGCGCAGCTCCATGATCATCTTCGGGTCGAGTGGTCCACGGTTCAGTGGCTGACCGGCTTCAACTTCAGCACCTTCGGCCACGATCAAGTCACGTGGCGGAATGAGGGCCTCTTGGATGTCACCGTTGTTGGCAATCACGAGAACCTTCGCGGCCGCGTTCACACCAGGAGCGTCGGAACGCTCGATGCGAACAACACCGGAGTGCTCGGCCATGGTGGCGGCACCCTTTGGCGAACGGGCTTCGAAGAGCTCAACCACGCGAGGCAGACCGTGAGTAATGTCACGGCCACCTACACCACCGGAGTGGAAGGTACGCATGGTCAGCTGAGTACCAGGCTCACCGATCGACTGAGCGGCCACTACACCAACGGCTTCGCCGAGTTCGACGAGTTCGTGGGTGGCGAGGCTGAGTCCGTAACACGAGGCACAGATACCTTCGGCTGCTTCGCAGACGAGTGTCGTACGGACGCGGATGGAGTCCACCTTGGCGTCGTCGCGCAAGCGCTCGACGTCGGCGATCGCGAGGATCGTGCCGGCGGGCAGAACGCCATCGCTGGTCTCGAGGTCTTGAGCCAACATGCGGCCCCAGAGCTTGGTCTCGAGGTGCGAACGAACGGCGGCCGTGTCGGGAGCCACATTCTCAATGAGCAGGCTGCGGCTAGTGCCACAGTTCATTTCCTTGATGATGAGTTCCTGTGCGACGTCAACGAGACGACGGGTCAAGTAACCCGAGTCAGCGGTACGCAGTGCGGTGTCGGCGAGACCCTTACGAGTTCCGTGCAGCGATACGAAGTACTCCCATGAAGTAAGACCTTCACGGAACGAGCTCTTCGCAGGGCGGTGCTCAATTTCACCGCGGGAGTTAACAACGAGTCCCTTCATTGCGGTGATCTGGAGGATCTGCTGGCGGTTACCACGAGCACCCGAGTCCACCATCATGCGGATTGGGTTGTCGACTTGGGCGTCGAGCGCGCCGTAGCAAACGTCACTGAGTTCGCGGTTAGCGCGAGTCCAAATGTCGATCTGCAACTGACGACGCTCTTCGTCGATGATGACACCCTTGTTGAAGTTCTGCTCAACCTTTTCTGCGTCCTTCTCGTAGCTGTCGAGAATCTCGGCCTTGCGAGGACTGGTCACGATGTCATCGAAGCCAATGGTCAGACCACTCTGGCTCGCGTAACGGAAACCAAGGTCCTTGATGGCGTCGAGGGCGTTAGCCACTTGCTTACGGGTGTAGCCGTTCGCAATCTCTTCGACAATCACGCCAATCGGCAACGAGTTCTTACCAACCAACTGGTTGATGAAGCGGTAGCCCGAAGGCAGCGCCTCGTTGAAGATCACGCGACCAGGAGTCGTACGGATGGAGCGACGGGCACCTTCGGCAGCAAAGTCGGCGGAAGCCAAACGAGCGGCGAGGCTCGACTCGGACGCATCCGTGGAAGTACGAAGTTCGATCTCGGTGTGCAACGTAATGATGTTGCGCTCGAGGGCCGCTTCGATTTCGTGGATCTGACGGAAGACCGGAGGGCGCTCGGCCTTGATCTTGGCGTCACGGGTTAGGTAGTAAATACCCAACACCATGTCCTGGCTCGGCTCGGTGATGGCGCGTCCGGTAGCGGGGGTGAAGATGTTGTTCACCGACAGCATGAGGATGCGTGCTTCAGCCTGAGCTTCGGCGCTCAGCGGTACGTGTACCGCCATGGTGTCACCGTCGAAGTCAGCGTTGAAGGCCTTACAGACGAGTGGGTGAACCTGGATGGCCTTGCCGTCGACGAGTACGGGCTCGAAGGCCTGGACACCGAGACGGTGAAGAGTAGGTGCACGGTTCAAGAGCACGGGGTGCTCACGAGTTACGTACTCGAGCTTCTCCCACACTGCAACGTGGCGCTGCTCGACCATGCGCTTCGCGGAACGAATGTTCTGCGCCGTGCCGTCGGCCATGAGAGCCCGCATTACGAATGGCTTGAAGAGTTCGAGCGCCATGATCTTCGGCAGACCGCACTGGTGCAGCTTCAGACGAGGACCAACGACGATGACCGAACGGGCCGAGTAGTCAACGCGCTTACCGAGCAAGTTCTGACGGAAACGACCCTGCTTACCCTTCAACACGTCGGTGAGGCTCTTCGCGGGACGGCCCGAAGGACCGGAGGCCGCGCGGCCGTGACGACCGTTGTCGATCAAGGCGTCAACGGCCTCTTGCAGCATGCGACGCTCGTTGTTCACGATGATTGCGGGGCTGTCCGACTCGAGCAACTTCTTCAGACGGTTGTTGCGGTTGATCACGTGACGGTAGAGGTCGTTCAAGTCACTGGTGGCCTGACGTCCACCGTCGAGCTGCACCATCGGACGCAGGTCCGGTGGGATGACGGGAAGAACCTGCAAGATCATTGCGCTGGGGTCGTTCAACCGTCGACCATTGTCGTCGCGGCGGTTGAAGGCCTGGACGACAGCGAGACGCTTGAGCAACTTGGCGTGACGCTGGGCGGAAATCTTTACGCCGCTCTTACCGTCGAGCATTTCGACCATCTGCGCCTCTTCGGCGTCGAGGTCCATGCGGTCGATGAGCTGCAAGATTGCGTCGGCACCCATGCCACCTTCGAAGTACTCCTCGTAACGCATGAGCATTTCGCGGTAGAGCAATTCATCTTCGATGATCTGACGGGAGTGCAGCGTACGGAACGTGTCGAAAGCCTGGTTGGCCATGTCGATGGCCAACTGGGCACCGTCACGAGCTTCGAGGCAACGCTCGTCGAATTCCTTCTGCGCCGTGCGCAGTTCGGCGTCACGTGAGTTGTCGTTCTTCAAGTACTCCAGGCGAGCTTCGAACTCGCGCTGGTAGCGCTCGAGGGTCCGCTCGCGACCGGCCAAGATGTCCTTGGTCTCGTCCTCGAGGGCTTCGGCCAACGTCTTGAGGTCTTCGGCGCGGCGGGCCACGTCAACGTAGGTCACGAGACGGGCGGAGTAGTAGACAACCTTCTCCAACTGCTTGGCCTTGAGCTCTTCCTTAGGGTCGAGACCCATCAAGAGGTAGGTCAACCACGAACGGGTACCACGGAGGTACCAGATGTGGACAACGGGAGCCTGAAGCTGGATGTGACCCATGCGCTCGCGGCGCACCTTGTCACTCGTTACTTCAACGCCACAACGCTCACAAACGAGACCCTTGACGTGGACACGCTTGTACTTGCCACAGGCACACTCCCAAGCCTTCTGGGGTCCGAAGATCTTCTCGCAGAAGAGTCCGTCCTTCTCAGGCTTGTTGGTGCGGTAGTTAACGGTTTCTGGCTTCTTGACTTCGCCCGAGGTCCACGAGTGGATGTCCTTGGCGCTGGCCAAACCAATACGGAGCTGGTCGATGGTACTTACGTTGACGGGGCTCATTACTGGAACTTCCTCTCGTTGCGCTCGGCCTGACGACGTGCATCTTCTTCGTCCGAACCGTGTTCTTGTCGCTGAATGTTGATGCCGAGCAAACGGGTGCGGCTTAAGTAGTCGTCGTCTTCGTCGACCAGTTGAACCAGCTGACCGTTCGACGTGCGAACTTCAACGTTCAAGCAGAGTGCTTGCATTTCCTTGACCAGAGCCTTGAAGGACTCGGGGACACCAGGCTTCGGCAGGTTCTCACCCTTGACGATGGCCTCGTAAGTCCACTCACGACCGCGGGTGTCGTCGGACTTAACGGTGATGAGTTCCTGGAGTGCGTGTGCCGCACCGTAGGCCTCGAGGGCCCACACTTCCATCTCACCAAAGCGCTGTCCACCGAACTGGGCCTTACCACCAATGGGCTGCTGGGTAACCAGCGCGTAGGGACCAGTTGAACGGGCGTGAATCTTGTCGTCCACCATGTGGGAGAGCTTCAAGATGTAGGCGTAACCCACGGCGATCGGGCTGTCGTAAGCCTCGCCGGTACGACCGTTGTACAAGGTGACCTTGCCATCGTTCGCGTCGGAAGTCATGCGACGGCCATCAGCGCCATCGGCGTTGAGAGCGGCGAAGACCTGCTTGATGTTGGGCTTGTCGCTACGAGCGTCCTCTTGGTCCCAACGGGCACCATCGAAGGCGGGCGAAGAAACATAGAGCGCGGGCTCGGTGCGAGGACGAGTCTTGCGCAGGGCGCTGTCGTCGTGTCCAGCGGTACCGGCCTTGGGGTTCTTGTCAGCACCCTTCCAACCGTGACGCGCGGCGTAACCGAGGTGACTCTCGAGCAGCTGTCCAACGTTCATACGACTTGGCACACCGAGTGGGCTCAAGATGATGTCGACTGGCGAACCGTCGGGCATGTAGGGCATGTCTTCTTCAGGAAGAATCTTGGAGATAACACCCTTGTTACCGTGACGACCGGCGAGCTTGTCACCTTCTTGGATCTTGCGCTTCTGAGCAACGAAGACACGGACCAACTGGTTCACACCAGGTGGCAACTCTTCTTCGCCGTCACGCTCGATGACCTTGATGTCGATAACGGTTCCGAACTGACCGTGAGGCAGACGGAGTGAAACGTCACGAACGTCGTCGGCCTTGTCACCGAAGATGGCGCGCAGGAGGCGCTCTTCTGGTGATGGCTCGGACTCACCCTTAGGGGTGACCTTTCCAACGAGGATGTCACCGGGAGCAACTTCGGAACCGATGCGAATGATTCCGCGGTCGTCGAGGTTGGCCAAGATGTTCTCGGGCAGGTTGGGGATGTCGCGAGTGATTTCCTCTTGACCCAACTTGACGTCACGGGCATCACACTCGAACTTCTCGATGTGAACTGACGTCAAGACGTCGTCCTTCACCAAGCGCTCGGAAACGATGATGGCGTCCTCGAAGTTGTAACCCTCCCATGGCATGTAGGCCACGAGCAAGTTCTTACCGAGGGCCAACTCACCGTTGGAGGTTGACGTACCGTCAGCCAAGATGTCGCCCGGCGTAACAACGTCACCGACCGAGACGCGTGAGCGCTGGTGCATGGAGGTGGCGTGGTTCGAACGACGGAACTTCTTGAGCTTGTACGTCTTCTTCTTCGAAGGACGCTCGTCACGAACGGGGACGGCGATCTCGTAGTCCACAACAATGCGGTCACCGGAAACTTCGGCCACGACACCGTTGGCTTCAGCGATCAACACTTCACCCGAGTCGACCGCGGCACGTGCCTCGAGGCCCGTACCAACGTACGGCGCTTCGGGAACGATCAACGGAACGGCCTGGCGTTGCATGTTGGCGCCCATCAGTGCGCGCTGCGGGTCGTCGTGCTCCACGAAGGGAATCAACGCCGTCGAGAGCGAGATGTTCTGAATAGGTGAGATGTCCATCGCGTCGACTTCGTCGCGATTAACGATTGAGAATTCCGCCACGGTGGAACCAAGACGGTTGTCCGGTACTGAGTGGTGAGGAATACCGGTACCGGGCGAACCGGTACGGATCAAGACGCGGTCGGCCTTGATGCGACCGTTGGCGTCGAGCTCAGTTTCGGCGGCAGCAATCTTCAGGTACGGCTCAGACTCGAAGTTAATCCAGCGGTAGTCGCTCGAGGCCACACCGTTCTTCACAATACGAATTGGGCTGTGGATGAAACCGTGCCTGTCGAGTAGGGCGTAGTTCGCGAAGTAACCGATCAGACCAACGTTCGGACCTTCGGGAGTTTCGATGGGGCAGATGCGGCCGTAGTACGAGGCGAGTACGTCTCGAACTTCCAGACCGGCACGCTCACGAGTCAAACCACCGAGACCCAGCGCGGAGAGACGACGCTTGTTCGTCAGGCCCGAGAGCGGGTTGGTGTTGTCGAGGTACTGGCTCAACTGGCTCGAGGAGAAGAACTCCTTGACCGCCGCCGAAACGGGGCGGATGTTGATCAGGGCCTGTGGCGTGATGGCCTCGGTGTCGAGGGTCGTCATGCGGTCGCGAACAACGCGCTCCATACGGTTCAGACCACCGCGGTACGCGATGAGCACGAGTTCACCGACGCTACGAATACGACGGTTGCTCAACTGGTCAACGTCGTCGGTGCGGTAGCTCGAGGGGTCGTTCTGGTTCTGCGTGCGCTCGGCCAAGTACGCAATGCGCAAGTTGAGCAAGTGCGTGATCGTGGCGAGAACTTCTTCGGGGCTCAGCCAACGCTTGTCACCAACGGGAGCGTCGAAGACTTCGCCGAAGAGCTCGCGGTTACGAGCAACTTCGTTCGAACGAGCGAACTTGCGCTCGATACGAATCTGACCGAGGTCGGAGATTTCGAAACCGGCCTTGGCGCGGCTGCGCTCTGAGGTGCGAGCAATCTGACCGGGGAGCAGTGGCTTCGTGGGGTCCAAGAAGACCATGCGGAAGAACGGCTCGATGCGTGATTCCATCGCGGTGCGGAACTTGTTCGGCGTGTTGGTGTCACCAGGAATCGGAGCCGAAGGCAAGCGCCACGCTTCGATGTCAAAGACGTCCAACCAACGGTCCGCTGGCTCCAAGCCCTTCCAGGCCTTGTAGATCTCGATGAGGGCCATTTCCTGGCCGGCTTGACCGAGCTTGGTTTCGTCGCCACCGTGGAAGATTTCCAAGTGCATCGTCAATGCGTCGAGCATGCCGATGTTCTTTTCTTCAATCAACTGGTTCGCGAACTTGGCGAGCTTGTTGCTCCAGTCCTTGGTGCGGTTACCACGGTTGACGAAGGTGTGAATGTCCTTGTCGTACTTCTCGTAGAACTTGAGGCGGTACTTTTCGAACTCACCTTCGAGGATTCGTACTTCACCCTTGGCACCACTTACGAAGTGGTTGACCAACTTCTCGAGGTAGGAGAAGTCCACGCGGGAGTCGAGCGCACGCAGCACGGTGAAGGAGTTGACCTTCTTACCCTTACCAATTCGTACGGCGACGCGAGTGGAGTCACCAACTTCGAGAGCGAACTTGGGACGCTCACCACGGACCGGAATAACGGTGGTGATGAACGTAATGTTGCCCTTAGGGTCGCGGTCCGGCTCGGTGTAGATACCGTCGGAGCGGAGCAACTGTGAAACAACGACACGCTCGGTACCGTTGTAAATGAAGGTACCGCGCTCGGTCATCACGGGCACGTCACCCATGAAGACGAAGGACTGCTTGATTTCACCGGTCTCTTCGTTGCGGAATTCCGCCTCGACGAAGATTGGGCACTGGTAGGTCAGTCCACGCTCGACACACTCGGCTTCGGTGTGCTTGGCGGGCCCGATTGATTCTGAGTTCTCAGGATCGAATGTCAAGTACAAGGAGAGCTTGCCAGTGGAGTCCTTGATGGGCGAAATGTCTTCGAAGGCCTTCTTCAGACCGTCGCGGAGGAACCATCCGTACTTGTCATTCTGGAAGTTAAGAAAGTGCAGCGGGCCGTAGTCGCCGTACTTGGTGAGCAGGTTGTCGGCCGATCCGCCCTCTTCCAGGAACTTAATCTGGTCGTGGACGGCGTCGAAGAGGGAGTTTGCCCCTCCCTCAACGGTTGGTTCCGGCAGTACGGCGAACGAGAAACGATTCGGGAACGCAGAGCGCTTCAGCACAGATAATCCTTCGTGTCGAGGTCACAGGGGTACAGCAATGGCAAAGCAAGTGTCTGCGGAGGAGTGGTCGTGACATGACCAAACGCTTTCGCAAACACGGAGAGTTAATGCTACTGCCCACCGACGGCTGAGCGCAAGTGCCCGGTCGGTGGGGACGCAAGTGCCCGCCCAGGGGTCTCCCCCCGAGCGGGCTCTCGTACCAGTGAACTACTTGAGTTCGACGGTGGCGCCAGCTGCTTCCAAGGCCGCCTTGGCCTTGTCAGCGTCGGCCTTGGAGACCTTCTCGAGGACGGTCTTGGGAGCCGCGTCAACCAGGTCCTTGGCTTCCTTCAAGCCGAGGTTGGTGAGGGTGCGGACTTCCTTGATCACCTGGATCTTCTTGTCACCAGCGTTGGTGATTACAACGTCAAAGTCGCTCTTCTCGTCAGCAGCGCCGGCGTCGCCGCCACCAGCTGCAGGTGCGGCAACAGCAACGGCCGCGGGGGCAGCTGCAGTTACGCCGAACTTCTCTTCGAACGCAGTGAGGAGCTCGCTGAGCTCAATCACTGTCAATTCGGCGATTCCGTCGAGGATTTGTTCCTTGGTCAGGGTTCCAGCCATGATTTCCTTACTTTCTTTCGGTTTAATACTGCGTTATTCGGCCGCGGGGGCTTCTTCACTGGCTTCAGGGGCCAGTGCCTCGGCTTCGGCAGTCACTTCGTCAGACGCCGCTTCGGGCGCTTCCTCGGTGGTCGCTTCGGCCGCGGGGGCCTCGGCTTCCGCTTCGGCCGGGGCGGGTGCCTCGGCCTCTTCGGTCTTGGTCGCACTCACTGGTGCGCCGCCCTTGGAGTCGATCAAAGCCGACAGGCCATAGGCGAGAGATTGTGGGACGGCCTTCATGAGGCCGGCCATGGTGCGCATTGGCGAAGCAATGAGGCCAGCCAACTGGGCCAAAAGCACGTCGCGGCTTGGCAGGTCAGCCAGTGCGATCAGGTCTTTTAGGCTCAAAACACGCCCGTCAAGGACGCCGCCCTTAACCACGAGGGTGGGGGTGGACTTGGAGAAGTCACGGAGGGTCTTGGCGACTGCCGAAACGTCACCGTCAACGAAGGCAATAGCCGTAGGGCCCTCGAGGAACTCGGTCATGGGCTCCACGGAGGTGCCAGCAATAGCCCGGCGGACGAGGGTGTTCTTGAAAACCTTGAAATCGGCGCCGTGGCCACGAAGAGTGCGGCGGAGTTCGGAGATTTCGGCCACGGTCATGCCGCGGTACTCAGTGACGACGGCCGTCTTGGTGCTGTCGACCTTGGCCTTCAGTTCGTCGATAACTGCGACCTTTTGGGTCATTACTTCGTTCATACTCGCTCCTTCACCGGATGCCGCCCGGGGCGGGCCTTGGACATCCAGTGCGAGCCGGCCTGGGGCCTTCTCGAACTGCCTCGTCGGGCGAATCGTTACCGATTCCTTTACGTGGTTTCCCACTCCGGATGTCTTTGGCGTTCTTCTAAAACTGTGTGCGAGTTTCCTCGCAGGGTGTTCATGGTAGTGGCACGCGAGGCGTGCCGTCAAAACGGACTAGGCCGAAACCAAGACTTCGTCAGCTTCGCGGGCGCGGAGCGGGTCGATCTTGATGCCAGGGCCCATGGTCGAGCTGATGGTCACGCCCATGAGGTAGCGACCCTTCGAGCTCGCAGGCTTGGCACGGAGCAGTTCGTCCACGACAGCGCTGATGTTCTTCACGAGGTCGGCTTCGCTGAACGAAGCCTTGCCCACGCGGAGGTGGATGTTCCCGAAGCGGTCGGTCTTGTACTCCACGCGACCACCCTTGAATTCGGTAACGGCCTTGGCAACGTCCATGGTGACCGTGCCGGTCTTAGGGTTCGGCATCAAACCACGGGGTCCGAGCACGCGGCCCAAACCACCGACCTGACCCATGAGGTCTGGGGTCGCGATGGCGATGTCGAACTCCAGGAATCCACCGGAGACCTGGGCTACGAGATCTTCGGCGCCGACAACGTCGGCTCCGGCGTCACGAGCAGCCTGGGCCGCTTCACCGGCGGCGAAGACGGCCACGCGGTTGGTCTTACCAGTACCGGCGGGCAACGACAAGGTGCCACGAACAATCTGGTCGGCCTTACGAGGGTCGACGCCGAGGCGGCAGGCGATCTCGATGGTCTCGTCGAACTTGGCGGTAGCAGTCACCTTCACCTTGGCCACGGCCTCGGAAAGGGTGAGTAGTGCTTCGCGGTCAATTTGCGCGAGGGCGTTGTTGTACTTCTTACCGTGCTTCATCTGTCTATCTCCTAGCGAACGTTGATGCCCATGGAACGGGCGGTGCCCGCTACCTGCAACTTGGCCATCTCGAGGTCATCGGTGTTGAGGTCTTGCAACTTGGTCTTGGCAATCTCTTCAACCTGGTCCCACGAAACGGTGGCGACGGTCTCACGACCGGCGAGCTGTGCACCCTTGGCGAGGCCGGCGGCTTCACGAAGGAGTACTGGCGTTGGTGGGGTCTTCAATACGAATGTGAACGTACGGTCGTCGTAGATCGAGATTTCGCAAGGCACAACGGTGCCCTTCATGCTCTCGGTCGCGGCGTTGTACTGCTTACAGAACTCCATGGTCTGAATACCGTGGGGCCCGAGCGCAGTACCTACTGGTGGGGCCGGCGTGGCTCCACCTGCGGGCAGCTGAATCTTCACAATTGCAATGGTCTTCTTAGCCATGGCGGTTCTCCTTACAAATCCTTGAATTAACTCTTGGTCACTTGGCCGAACTCAAGTTCGACTGGGGTCTCGCGACCAAAGATGTCCACCAAGACCTTGAGACGCAACTGGTCTTCGTTGATCTCGGCGATAAGACCCTTGAAGGTCGCAAATGGACCGGTCTTGATTTCGACTTCTTCGCCCATCGAAAAATCGTGCTTCGGCGTCTTGCGCTTGACGGGCTGCTCCACACCTTCGATGGTGGGGCGAATGATGCCGTCGATTTCCTTGCGGGTCAATGGAATCGGGTTGTCCTTCTGGGGACCCACGAAGCCAATGGCCGAAGGGATGCTGGTGATCGTTTGGAAGTTGTCCGCGGTGGGGCGGCAGCGAACCATCATGTAGCCGGGGAAGATGCGCTTCTTCGTGGTGACGCGCTTGTCACGACGAATTTCAGTTACGTCCTCTTCGGGAATAACGATTTCGTAAATGTCATCTTGCAGACCCTGGTTCTTGATGACGACTTCGAGTGCTTCGCGCACCTTCTTCTCGTGACCCGAGAAGGTACGCACGACGTACCAACGTCCGGGACGATCGAAAGCAGACTCGGCAGCTGGCTCCTCTTCGAGGATCTCTACCTCGTCGATCTCAACATCCTCGACAAGCTCGTCGTCAATCTGTTCGAATTCAATGTCACTCATCAGGCCCTACTTCTGAAACAGGAAGGTTACGAACTTTGAAAATCCAAAGCCCAGTCCAAAAATCAACAACGACATGAAGACGAGAACACACACGACGATGGTCGTGTAGTTAACAACTTCGGGACGGGACGGCCAAGCAACTTGGCGCATCTCGTCGCGTACTTCGCGAAAGTACTGACGAACGCCGACGCGTTCGCGACGGCGACGCTGAACGTCTTGCGGGGAGACGGCACGACGAGTAGCAACGGCGCCGTCGGCGCCGACTCCTTGTCGCTGCATCATTCGCTTCTGTTCGCGGTTCATCCTTGTTCTTTCACTTCTACGCAGGGCAGGAGGGACTCGAACCCCCAACCACCGGTTTTGGAGACCGGTGCTCTACCAATTGAGCCACTGCCCTTTGATCTCTTCACCGAGGTGATGAGTTCGTGGGGTTTTAGCCTACCACTCCGCAAGGGGGTGGCTTCTAGCGAGTTTCCTTGTGGTTCGTGTGCTTGCGATCAAACCGGCAGTACTTCTTCATCTCGATGCGCTCACGGTCGTTGACCTTGTTCTTCATCGTGATGTAGTTACGCCGCTTGCAGTCCTCGCACGCGAGGGTCACCTGAATCCGCTTTTCATTCCGTGCCATAAATACCGCCGTCTTTCTGTCTGTACTGCTACTTCTACTGCATTCATCCGGGACCCGAGGGCCCCGCCTGGTAGCGGCGGAGGGACTCGAACCCTCGACAACACGATTATGAGCCGTGTGCTCTGACCACCTGAGCTACGCCGCCGCGCGAGCCCTCTGTCGGGATTGAACCGACGACCCCTTCCTTACCATGGAAGTGCTCTACCACTGAGCTAAGAGGGCACGAACCGTTTCCGGCACGAACGGCAATCCTACCGTGCGAAAGCCCATTCTTCCAATTGAGCGCCACTAGCGTGGCAGGCGTGCACACCAGACCCGTTGAACGCGCCGATGCTTCGGCCATTGCCGCGATCTACAACCCCGAGGTAATCGAGACCACGGTCACCTTCGACATCATGCCCCGGACCCTGGAGGAGCAGGAGGAGTGGATCGACGAACACCTCGGAACCCACCCCTGCATCGTGGCCATCAACGACGAGGACGACCTCGGCGAAATTGGGGCCCGGGGTGAGCGAATTCTTGGATTTGCGGTCGTTACACCCTTTCGGGTGCGGGCGGCCTACGCCACCACCGTGGAAAGCTCCGTCTACGCCCACCGCGGGGCCCGCGGACGAGGTGTCGGCGAAGTACTACTCCGCGAAATGGTTGAAATGGCCTCTGACCTGGGCTTTCACTCCCTCATTGCCCGAATTGTCGGTGAAAACGAGGGATCCATCCGTCTCCACGAAAAAGTCGGATTTCGCCTGGTCGGGACCGAATTCGAAGTCGGTCGCAAGCACGGCAAGTGGCTCGACGTCGTCGAGTACCAATTCGTCATCCCCGACCAGCACTAACGCGGACGTTCGCGACGAAACTACCTCTTTACCCTGATGAGACTGGGTAGAGGCCCGTTATTCTGCCGTGAGACCGAGTCGCTCTAAGCGATCGTCAACTTCGGGCCACGACCACTGAGTCCACCGACCCAACGGTACTAATAACGCTCCCATCAGGATAATTAGAGCCAGCGCCATCAAGAGAAGTGGGGCGTGGACCAGGCTGGCCAGCAGGTCTCGGGCCCCGGGCAGACCCAGAAAGGGACTGGTAATGGAGAGGGCGAGGAGCCAGAAGTGCTCCCGGCCCTGATACGACGCGGCCAGGACAATCAGGCCCCACACCAAGTACCAGGGCTGTACCACCGGACCCAGCACCACGAAGAGCAGCAGCGACATTCCGAGGGACCGCACCCAGCCTCGGGATTGGGCCCGCCAGAGCAGGAAGATTGACATGCCCACGGCCGTCAACAGGCCGAGGAGTCGGGTGACCGACAAGATCGGGGCCATCGAGACATCAAATCCCACCGAGTGGCAGAGCCCGGTAATGGCCATGCCGAGAGCCGTTGCGGGGGCGGCCCAACTGCGCACCGTGCCGGGCGTGGCCAAATTCTTGACCCAGCCAAAGCCGAATCCGGCCAGGTGCGTGCAGATGAGCAGTGTCACGGTCGACACGACGGCGCCCGCCACCAACGGGCGGAGGCGAGTGCGGATCATCCGAATCACGACAACGGGGAACTCGCGTAGTCGAGTGACACGTTCATTGGCCCCCGGGGCTAGCCAGGTCCAGGCCACGTAGACGAGACCGAGCGCGGCCGGGGCCTTGATGGCCGCGGCGAGGGAGCAGAACAGGAGTGCCAGCCAGAGTCGACGGCGCGTCGCAAACATCAGTCCGGCGACGAGCAGCGCAACCATCAAGGCGTCGTTGTGCGCTCCCCCGATCAGCGTCAAGATCACGAGAGGGTTCAGGGCTCCCAGCACAATGGCCTCACCGCCGTCACGACCAAGCGCTCGCGCGAGTCGAGGTAGGGCGTAGGCCAAGAGAGCGACGGCCGCGAGTTCGAGAAGTCGCAGGCCGACCGTAGACATCAATTGGTGGTGATGCGTGGAGCGAACAATGAGTCCGTCGAGATACAAAAAGAGTGGTCCGTAGGGTGCGGGAGTGTTACCCCAGAGCGGGTCCACCGGGTCGACGAATGGCGAAGAGCCAAGGGAGAATGGCCCCATTATGTAAGGGGAAATGCCGTGTGCCGTCATTTCCCCCTGGGCGGCGTAGCTGTACACATCGCGCGAGAAAAGAGGTGGCGCGATCAGCATTGGAATGCTCCATAACGCGACGATGAAGTAGAGGGCTCGGTCGGGCGCCCCGGCGTGCAACTTGACGACTTCGGCCAAGCGCATCCAAACGCGAAGCAGGAGCACGAGTCCGCCGTACGTCAAGACAATGGAAATCATCAGCTTGGTTTCGTTCGTGGGCAAGTTGGTCGCGGCCAACGAGGCGGGGACGCCAAAGAACCACGTCTTTGGTAGCTCCAGTTTGAAGGGGCTCTCAACAAAACAACTACCGGCAAAGATCAGGGAGAGGGCGAGAAACCCCAGGAGGGCCGGCTGCCACAGGAATCCCCAACCCTCAAAGGCTCCGGGTCGAAACCGGGCGATGGGGGTGTAGCGGTGCTCCAAGACGACAATTAATCGTTCTAGGGCCGTCGGCAACGAGCGCGCCGCGCCGATGATGCGACGCATTCGACCTTTCGCAGCCATACTCACTCCTCTGGGCAGTAGAAACCCCCGGTTACGAAATCGTAAGACATCGCACCGGGGGCGTCACTCCCGCGGTGCAAGCACCGCATTGGTGGGCCAGGAGGGATTTGAACCCCCGTAGCTTACGCGTCTGGTTTACAGCCAGATCCCATTGGCCGCTCGGGCACTGACCCGTCGGAAATCATAGTGCCCCAATACGAACTCATCAAAATGGGGCCTCGCTCGCTACGCTTTTTCCCATGCCTACCTTTGACATCGTTTCGGAAGTTGACCTCCAAGAAGTGCGTAATGCGGTCGATCAGGCCAACCGGGAAGCCGGGACGCGCTTTGACTTCAAGAACACCGACTCCAACATTGAGTTCACCGAGAAGGAATTGACGCTGACATCCTCAACGGACGACCGCATCCGTGCCCTCTACCAACTTCTGGAAGAGAAGATGGTCAAGCGCAACGTCTCACTCAAGACTCTCGACGCAGGCAAGATCGAAGAGGCCACGAAGGGTACCGCCCGACAGAAGATCACCCTGAAGGCCGGCATTTCGCAGGAAGTCGGCAAGAAGATCAACAAATTGATCAAGGACAGTGGCCTGAAGAACGTCAGCTCTTCAATTCAGGGCGATCAGGTTCGCGTCACTGGAAAACAGCGGGACGACCTCCAGGCCGTCATGCAGTTGTGCCGCGAGTCGGACATTGAAGTCCCCTTGCAGTTCAACAACTTCCGCGACTAGTTCGTCGGGTTCGCTTCCTCGGCGACGAGGTGCTCATCGATTTCGGCGAGTTCGTCGACGTGAAAAATACGGTTGAAGACTTTGAGCTTCAGCACCCAGAAAATTCCAAAGCTAATTAAGTTGGCAAAAGCCACAATGGCCGTGTTGACCAAGTGGTGCCAGTTATGAGTCGAAACAACGTGGCCCGCCAGTGTGGCGCCAAAGATTGAAAAGGTTGTCCCCAGGACGGCCATAAGCCAGAAGGGCAAAATCTCGCCCCGGAAGTGTGAGCGGCCCTTCTTGCCCCACGTCCAGGTTCGGTTGAGGTAGTAGGAAGGGATGGTGGCCACCATGTTGCCGACCACGGTGCTCGAAATTTCTCCTTCAACCAGTTTGGTTCCGTAGACGACGGAAATAGTCGTGAAAGAGACGACGGTCGAAATTGCCGAAACCGAAGCGAAGCGGATGAGCTTCTTGCCTTCGTGAGTCTTAGACCACGCAATGAGGTCTTCTAACCGCTTCCGCATTGGATTCACACTACTCGCCGTTTCAACCCCTAGTTAAGGGCGTTGTTCTTCGCAATTGCGCCAAACCAGTGGGCTGAAGGCTTCGGGGTTCGTACAAAAGTCTCGCGATCCACGTCCACGATGCCAAATCGCATGGAGTAGCCCAAGACCCACTCAAAGTTGTCGAGGAGACTCCACTGGTAGTAGCCCCGCACGTCGACTCCATCACGCAGACAGTTGTGGAGACCGCGTAGTGCCGCGTCGAGGTAGGCAATGCGCCGCGTGTCGTCCGTTGTCGCGATTCCGTTCTCGGTCATGATCACCGGAATACCCGTGACCTCAGCGGCTCGGCGAATCGTGTGCTCGACGCACTGGGGCCAATAGGGGTAACCCATATCCGTCACGTCGCCGTCGTAGTTGTCCGGCATTCCCGGTGGGGCGATGATGGACTTGGAGTAGCACTGCACACCGATGAAGTCATTGCCTCGAACGCCTTCGAGATACTTATCTTCCATCTCGAGTCGAATCTTGCGCATCCGATCTTCTGCACCTTCGAGGGCTACGTACTCGGACATCGAGAGCGTGAGTCCCACGGGGTAGTTGCCGGGGCCAGACTTCAGGCCGTCGACCATGGCGTTGTGCGATGCGCGCATCGCCTCGTGTACGGCCACGTATCGCGCGGGGTCAGACACGGCCGGTGGAAACACGCCGTAGCGATAGCCCATCACCGAAACGATGTTCGGCTCATTAATCGTGCAACCCACGCCAATGAGGTCGCCGAGTGCTTGGCCCACCTGCTGGGCGTAGCGACCCAACCACTGAACAATCTTGGGTGACTCAAAACCACCCGCGTCGGCAACCCACTGCGGCAAGGTGAAGTGGTGCAGGGTCACCACGGGAACCAGGCCGCGCGCAATGCAGGCCTCGAGGACTCGCCGATAGTGGTTCAGCGACGCTCGAGAGAATTCACCTTCAGCCGGTTCGATCCGGGCCCACTCGATGGAGAAGCGGTAGCTGTTGAGACCCAGAGATGCAACGATGTCCAGGTCACGTTCGTAGAGATGAAACGAGTCGCAGGCGTCGCCACTGGGCTCTTTGACGCGGCCCTCTTCGTGTTCGAAACGCCACCAGTCAGAGTTGGTGTTATTGCCTTCAATCTGGTGCGCCGCCGTAGCGGTCCCCCAGAGAAAACCTTGTGGGAATGTCAGTGCTGTGGTCACTTGTTTACGATAGACCGCTGATTAGGGAAATGCAGTCTCCCCTACGATGTAGGCGTGTCTGAATCTCTCGATTTTCTCGTCCACCTTCTCGACCTCGAAACAATCGAAGTCAATATCTTTCGCGGAACCCAGCCCAATGAAGAGCGGCAACGGGTCTTCGGCGGTCAAGTCGCAGCCCAGGCGCTGATGGCCGCCGGCCGCACGGTCGACCAGGGTCGGGTCCACTCGCTCCACTCATACTTTCTTCGACCCGGGGACCCCAGGGTGCCAATTCTCTACGAGGTAGACCGGATTCGCGATGGAAAGAGCTTCACCACCCGCCGGGTCGTGGCGATTCAACACGGCCGCGCCATCTACAACATGCAGGCCAGTTTCCACACTGAAGAAGACGGCCTCGACCACCAGATCGCCGCGCCGGACGTTGAGCAGCCCGAAACGATTCCTACGTTGTTCGAGCGCATCAAAGCGGCCAGCAATGGTCAGGACATTGACGAGTGGTTCAAGCGCCAACACCCCATTGACCAGCGTTTCATTGGCGAACTCCCCTGGAGTCCCACGCGCCCCCGTGAACCCACCAAGCAGGTGTGGATCAAGGCCGACGGAACGTTGGCCGATGACCCGCTCCTGCACGCCTGCGTAGTCACCTACGCGAGCGACATGAGTCTCTTCGACGCCATCTTGGGGCCGCACGACGTTCGCTGGGACGACGGAACGTTCATGGGGGCCAGCTTGGACCACTGCATGTGGTTCCACCGTCAGGTCAAGGCCGACGAATGGTTGCTCTACGACATGGACTCACCGATTGCCCATGGGGCACGAGGTCTCGCTCGCGGCTTCCTCTTCAATCGGTCGGGTGAACTGTGCGTCTCCATGGTGCAAGAGGGACTCACTCGTATTGTGGCGCCCCGCCAAAGCTAGGAACACTTCCCCGCACTGAAACCGTCAGGCTCGGACCTAGAGGCGGCGTTGAGCAGCTTTGACGAGGATGCGGCTAAGAAACTTCGGGCGCACACGGGTATTCACATTTTCGATTTTTCGAATTCGCGCCACCACGTTGTCACGATCAATCGTGAGGTTCACTAACTGCTGTTCTCGAATGGCGAGTCCTCGGCGCACGAACGCGAGCTCTTCCATCATCTCCACCGCGGCTTCACCGAATTGACCCCACGTGACGCTGGGTGCAACGGCGAGGGCGAACAGTTCCTCGAGTTGATTGAGGGCCGCATCCAAGGTGGCGTTTTCCCGAACCCACGTCTGTAGCGTCCGGAGTTGATCGGTTGTTGGGGGTTGCGCTAACCACGCATCCAATTCGTCATCGGTCGGGCGATGAGCGCGTTCACGGCCGCTAAAGCTTTCGCCGGCGCACCGTTCGACGTTTTCTGGAGTAACCCAGCCATCCGCCCCGTGAATATCAAAAATCAACGCGGGGCGACCGAGTCGCATCGCATCGAGAATCGAACGGCCGAGCGAAATGATTGCGTCATACTCTTCCAGCAGCGCTTCATTCAAAATCTGGGGATTACGAGGGAGACCAAAGCGAGTCACCTCAATACCGGCACGCTGGCCGGCTTCGACGAGTTGATTCTCCAACTCGTCAGTCATCCGATTCGAGACGATGGCGATTCGTCGCAGCGGCGATTCGGGCCGGATCGCACCTTCGGCCCATCCCGTCCAATTGCGCATCAAACGGTGGGGGTTCTCCCCCCATGTTGAAATAGCAGTTACGTTTGTCACGATTGCTTCCGACACGGCAAACCACGGGAAGCCGAGGCCGAGAACGAGCGGTGGTGGATTCTCAAGCGCGGGATGCCGTCCGAGGAAGCCAAAGACGGTGGGGACTCGAATACCTTCACGTTGCAGCGCGAAATATGCGGGCCAGTGCATCAGCACCACTCGATCGGGCTGGGCCTCGCGAAGACCAGCGATATCGGGCATCGAGAGACAAGTCACGTCATGGGTCGATTCAACCCATTCGGCAAAGTCCCCGAGTCGAAGTGCGAACAGTGATACTTCGTGTCCGCGCGTCCGCAGTCCCAACGCAATGTCGAGAGCCGCGAGTGCGCTCCCGTCGCGTTGGTCGAGCGAAGCGACCGTGACGAGGTACTTGATTGTCCCTACTCTCGATTCGCCGAACTAGCGCTGAGCCATTGGCACGTAGTCGCGCTTATCCGAGCCGGTGTAGAGCTGGCGTGGTCGCGCAATCTTGGCGTCCTGTCCGAGCAGTTCGGTGTAGTGCGCCAACCAACCCGACATGCGGGGAATGGCGAAGAGCACCGTGAACATCTCGATGGGGAAACCCATGGCCTGGTAGATCAAGCCCGAGTAGAAGTCCACGTTGGGGTAGAGCTTGCGTGAACGGAAGTAGTCGTCCTGCAGCGCAACCTCTTCGAGCTTGAGTGCAATGTCGAGCAATGGGTTCTTGCCGGTCACCTTGAAGACGTCATCGGCCGTGCGCTTAATAATCTCGGCGCGGGGATCGAAGTTTTTGTAGACGCGGTGGCCAAAGCCCTGAAGCTTGCCCTTGCCGGACTTGACGTCCTCGATGAAGCCCGGCACGTTGTCGATGGAACCGATGTCGTTCAACATGCGCAAGACCTGCTCGTTAGCGCCACCGTGACGGGGACCGTAGAGAGCCGATGTCGCTGCGGCGGCGGCCGAATAAGGGTCGGCGTGCGCACTACCGACTACGCGCATCGCGGTGGTGCCACAGTTCTGTTCGTGATCGGCGTGGAGAATAAAGAGAACGTCGAGTGCGCGAGCCAGAACGGGGTCGGGCTCGTAACGAGGCTCGGCAACCTTCCACATCATGGAGAGGAAGTTTTCGGCGTAGCCCAGTGAATTGTCGGGGTAGACAAATGGCATGCCGACGCTGAAGCGGTGCGCGGCGGCGGCCAGTGTTGGCATCTTGGCGATCAGGCGAACAATCTGCTTGTTCAAGATTTCCGGGTTGTCGATCTCTTTGGCGTCCTTGTAATACGTCGATAGTGCCGCGACGGCAGAAACCATCATGCCCATGGGGTGCGCGTCGTAGTTGAATCCTTCGAGGAACCGCTTACGAACATTTTCGTGAATGAAGGTGTGATACGTCACTTCCTTCTTCCACGCTTCCGCCTGCTCCAGAGTGGGGAGTTCACCGTGCAGCAGCAAGTAGGCCACTTCGAGGTAGGTCGACTTTTCGGCTAGTTGCTCAATGGGATACCCGCGGTAACGCAAGATCCCGGCCTCGCCGTCGAGGTACGTGATGGCACTCTCTGCCGCGGCAGTCTGCATGAATGCGGGGTCGTAGAACCAAACACCGGGGACAGCCTTGGCGAAATCCTTCGCGGCAATGCCCCCATTCTCGATGGGGAGTTCGTAAGACTCACCAGTCCGATTATCGGTGACGGTGATTGTCTGTGGCACGGTTGCCTTCTTTCGCACAAATAGCCACTGCCCATCGTAGAGGTTTCGAGAAACCCTGTCTACAGATCAACCGGCCGAGGCCACCTTGAATGTGTAGAAACGACTCGCCGATCCGGGTGTATTGGGCCGAGCGCCCGTCACCCAGATGCGAAAGGCTCCGTGTTCGGAGGCCCGGATAGCGATGGAATCAAACAAAACAGCGGCATTGGACTGTTTGGGGAGGAAAACGTTCATCGACTTGGAAACGGGAGCACCAGAGTTTCTTTCAGGAGCCAGTACAAGATGCACCGTGACCGTGGCGTCAGTCGAGGAGAGGTTACGAAGGGACACGCCTACGGCAATTTGATCACGGGCGAGCAGTACCAACTGAGCCGCATCCGAAGGCAAGGGCTGGGGGTCAATCGACACCGCATTGATAGATACCGTGGCCGAGGGGCGCAATCTCACCTGTTGCAGGGCCGTGGCGATGAGCCCTGTGACGTCATTCGCCGGCAAGGTCCATTCGTTCACGGGCAGTCGGACGTGCCCAGGTTCTCGATGCAAGCGACCGTGAGCAGCACTCCACTGGGCGTTCGTCGCCGTGATTGTGGCGAGTGCGCTCGTCAATGAAACAGTTGAGGACGGGGTCGTACCAATGCCGAGAGGTGTCAGAACAGAATTACGAATGACCTCCCAACTCGTTATTCGCTGCGTCATCACGTCGCCCAGCAAGCCGTTGAGCTGGCGATCAACAGCGGGCACTCGGAGTCGGGCGGCGTCCAGAGTCACCTGCCGGGCGCGAACTTCTAACTGGGCCCAGGCGTCTAGGAAATCACTGCGTGACAATGTGGTCGCTTGCTGCAACGTCACGAGTGTGTCGTGGTCCAACGCCGCACCTTCGAGAAGGAGATGGCGGGCGAGGGTGCCGAAGGTGGTGTTTCGCGAGGCTCGCGCCGATTGCGAGTCGTGGGCGGCACGAATCACATCACGGGCAAAGGTTCCCAACGTCGCCACAATGATGACGACTACAAGGAGACGAAGCTGCCGCCGTCTCCGTAATTCGCTCCTGCTCGCCACGAAGAGAACCTAGTCAGCAAATAGTTCGCTACTCAGCCTCGTGCGGATGTTCGACGATTTCCGCCTCCAACGTGCCGAACGGCAATGCGGTAGCCACGGGCCATTTGTCGGGATTGGGGTCGTGTGGCAACTCCACGAGTGCGTCGACCTCTTTGATGTCGGCCTTGCTCTTGACGCCCTTGGTTTCCATGGTGCGGATCGTTACGAGGAGTCGTGACTCCATCGAGTCCACCAACTTGTTGTAACTCTTCACCGTGGTGCCCAGCGAACGGCTCAGTTCGTGAAAGTGACCGTAGGCCACGCTGATGCGCTGATGGAGCGTTTCGGAAAGGTCCATGATCTCCTGGGCGTTTTCTTGCAGCTGCGATTGACGCCAGCCGTAGGCCACCGACCACAGCATGCCCATGAGTGAGGATGGGCCGCAGAGAAGCACTTTGCTACGAACGGCAAAGTTCCACAGGTCTTGGTCACCACTGAGCGCGGTGGAGAGAACGTTGTCACTGGGAATGAAGCAGGCCACAAAATCTGGTGAAGGCTTGATGTAGTCGTAGTAGGACTTGGATGTGAGCTGCTGAATGTGTCGCTTCACCGTGGCGGCAAACACCTTGGCCGCTTCGGCCTGCTGCTCCGGTGTCTCGGCAGCCAAGTACGTGTCGTAGTCAGCGAGTGGCGCTTTGGAGTCAATCGCAAAGTTGCCACGTCCGGGGAGCCGGACCACGGCGTCAGGACGCACATTCTTTGTGTCTTGCGTCACGGTCAACTGGGTCATGTAATCGATGTACGGCTCCATCCCCGACAGTCGGAAGATGTTTTCGAGTTGGTTTTCGCCCCAACTACCGCGATCTTTTTCACGGCCCAGAATTCGGTTGAGACGTTCGGTCTCGCTGATGGACCGATCCTGTAGCTCCATCAGACGCGAAGTCGTCTTGGAGAGCGACTCGAAAGAGGTTGCTCGGTCTACGTTCATCTTCTCAACCTGCTCGCGATACTGCAGGAGGGCGTCGGAGAGTGGGCGCAGCCGGTCGTCTAATTTTGCTTCCCGCTGCTTCAAGACTGCCTCTTGCTGCTCACTCTGCTGGGCCACCACGGTGCCCAACGCTTCGGTAGCTGCGACCTGAAAGGCGTCCCGCATGTTCTTCATGGCGTCGGCGTGCTGCACCCGTTCCCGTTCGAGCTGTTCGGTGGCGGTGTTGGCTGAGGCGCTGGCCGCATCTCGCTCGGCTGTGACGGTGGCCAGTTCGGCCCGCTGGGAGCTCTGGCGCGATGCGGATCGCACGTTGGCCACGAGAAAACCAATAATCAAGCCAGCTAACGCTGCGGCAATTGCGCCAAACATGAAATCTCCATCACTCGGAACTACAACCACAATACGAATCGCCTACGACAGAAGTAATCTCCCCTTATGAATAGGTCGCTCTTCTCTCGTAGCGAAGTCCCCGCAGAGACACCTTCGGTTGTCTCCGAGGAGTTTCGGGCGACCACCCTCCGGGTTTTTGCCCTCGTCGGCGAGTCCATTACCGGGGCCACCGTCGCCCTGCTTTCCGGTGATCGGGAGATGGCCAAGCAAGTCGTCAAGCAGGATGAGGAAATTGACCACCTCGTGAAGTCTTTGATTCGCAAGGTGGAGTCCCTCCTGATGGCCGCGGACTCCCCCAGCCTCGACGACCGCAAGGAACTACTCACGCTGCTGCGCATCCTCCCTGAGATCGAACGCAACGGTGACCTCGCCGAACACATCGCTCGGCGGGCCGCTCGCGGCCTCGGTGCCGAAATGAGTCCCCGCAGTCGAGGACTCGTCGAGCGCATGGGTGAGGTCTGCTCGGCCATCTGGCGCGCGGCGACCGACGCCATCTTGGATGACCGCATCGACGCCACGAGCGACATCGAAGACATTGACGATGAAATTGATGAACTACACGTGGCACTCACCGCCGAACTCGTGAGTGGATCAATGAGTGTGCCGGTGGCCGTCGAAGTAGCGATGACCGCCCGCTTCTACGAGCGCTTTGGTGACCACTGTGTCAACTTGGCTCGTCGACGCGTCAGCCCGTCCAACAACTAGCGCCGCGCCAACTCCTCGGCAATCTGGACTGCGTTGAGCGCGGCACCCTTGCGGAGATTGTCACCAACGATGAAAAGACTCAGACCGTTCGGCACGCTCTCGGCTCGGCGAATACGACCGACGTAGCTGGGATCCTGTCCGGCCACTTGGAGTGGCGTAGGGATATCGGTCAACACCACGCCGGCTGCCTCGCGCAGGAGTTCAGTGGCCCGCTCGGGAGAGATTGGACGTTCGAACGAAGCGGTGATGGCCAAGGAGTGACCGGTAAAGATTGGTACGCGAACACAAGTCGCCGACACGAGCAGTGACGGGATGTTCAAAATCTTGCGGCTCTCGTCGCGAAACTTCTGCTCTTCGTTTGTCTCGAGCGAACCGTCATCGACGAGTTGGCCGGCGAGGGGAATCACGTTGTGCGCGATTGGTCGGGGGAACTTGTTGGGTGTGCCCGTTGGCAGCGCCGCGCCATCGAACGTCAAATTGCGAATGTCGCCGGCCGCAATCGATGCTTCCACCTGATTGGCGAGTTCGTCCACGCCGTCTCGTCCCGCTCCAGAAACGGCCTGGTAGCTCGAGATCGTCATGGAGAGCAGCCCGGCTTCGCGATGCAGCGGCATCATCACCGGCATGGCCACCATGGTGGTGCAGTTGGGATTGCCAACAATGCCCTTAGCGATGTGATCAAGTTCATGCGCGTTTACTTCCGGTACTACGAGTGGGCAGTCGTCGTCCATGCGCCACGCCGATGAGTTGTCGACGACAATGGCACCGGTGGCGGCGAAACGGGGGGCAAAGTCTTTGGAGGCGGTAGCACCAGCGGCGCCCAGGACCACGTCGAGACCGGAGAGGTCGGCGGTAGCGACATCTTCAACGACAATCGACTGGCCTCGCCACTCAATCGTGGAGCCCGCCGAACGTGCCGACGCAAAAAACCGGATGGTTTCCACGGGGACGTTGCGCTCAATGAGGAGGGTCCGCATGACGGACCCGACTTGACCAGTTGCTCCAACAATGCCAATACGCATAGCTACAGCCTAGAGAATTAGGCGTCTAGGCCAAAAGCGGTGTGCAGTGCACGCACGGCCTCAACAACACGTTCTCCACGGATAATCGTCGAGATACGAATTGAGGAGGTCGAAATCATCTCAATGTTGATGTCGTGAGAGGCCAGTGTCTCAAACATCTTGGCCGTGATTCCGGCGTTGGACTTCATGCCGGCACCCACCAGGGTGACTCGACCGATTCCGAGATCAGCGGTGATCTCACCAATCTCGAGGAGTTCGCGCACACCTTCGCAGGCGAGGCGCGCCGCTTCGGCATCACCCTTTTCCACCGTGAAGGAGATGTCGGTGGTGCCGTGTTCAGAGGTGTTCTGGACGATCATGTCAAGGTTGATGCCCTTGTCCGCCAGCTCGCGAAACAGGCGGGCGGCCAATCCAGGACGGTCGGGCACATTGGCCACGGTGATCTTGGCTTCTGAGGTGTCATCGGTTACGGCCGAGACGACTGCTTCTTCCATGGATACTTCCTCCTCAACGACCCAGGTGCCAGGCTCCCAGGTGAAACTTGAACGCACGTGCAGGGGCACGCCATGGCGGCGGGCGAACTCCACGGAGCGCAACATCAATACACGGCCACCAGTGGCGGCCATCTCCATCATTTCGTCAAACGAAATCTTGGCGAGTCGACGAGCTTGGGGCACCACGCGGGGATCGGCGCTGTAGACGCCCGTGACGTCGGTGTAGATCTCACAGACATCGGCCTTGAGGGCCGCGGCCAACGCCACGGCCGTAACGTCCGAACCACCTCGACCGAGGGTGGTGATATCGCGATCGGTGGAGACGCCTTGGAAGCCGGCGACGACGGGGGTGTAGCCATCGCGGAGGGCCTCTTCAATACGTTCGGGGCGCATTTCGAGAATTTTGGCGCGAGTGTGGTCGGTGTCAGTAATGATGCCGGCCTGCGAACCCGTGAAGGAGGCCGTCTTTAGACCCTGCCCGGCGAGGGCCATCGAGACCAGTGACATCGAGATACGTTCGCCGGCGGTGAGCAGCATGTCGAGTTCGCGCTTGGGCTTGACGGAAGAGACCTCATCAGCGAGCCTTAAGAGATCGTCAGTGGACTTACCCATGGCCGAAACGACCACGACAACCTGGTCGCCACCACGGACGGTTCGAGCGACGTGTTCAGCGACGGCGCGGATGCGTTCGGCATCCCCAACACTGGTACCGCCATACTTTTGGACCACTAAAGCCATGTTCTAAAACTACCGGTCGCGCTACGGGTCTCATTTCAAGGTCGGGGGTAGGATTACGCCCGTGCCAAATGCCAAGCGTGCCCGCCATAAAGAAGCCCGTCGTCAAAAGATCGAGCAGGAGCGTCGACAAGCCAAGCGTCAGCGGTTGATGCGCCGCATCGGCGTCTCGGTCGCAGTAGCCGTCGCCGTCGTTGGCTCCCTGCTGTTGATCAAGAGCAACCTCTCAACCCCCCTGGTAACCACCTCTACGGTCGCCACCAGCTCGACGACTTCCACAACGACCGCCGTGTCAACCACGACGACCCCTATGGCCGTAGGTCAAACTCAGGCCGACGCCCTCGCACGGCAGGCCGGCTGCCCATCCAGCACCTCCACTCGAGCCAACAATCTCCAATGGTCCAAGGCTCCGGCGATGACAATCAGCACGTCGAAGAAGTACTACGCCGACGTCGTAACCACGGCTGGCAACTTCACCATCGCGCTCGACCCCATCAACGCACCGAAGACGACCAACAACTTCGTCTTCCTGGCCAAGCAGAACTTCTTCCACTGCATCATCTTCCACCGCGCTATTCCGGGCTTTATGGTCCAGACCGGTGACCCCACGGGCACTGGTTCCGGTGGTCCGGGCTACTCCTTCGCCGACGAACTGCCGGCCGGTCCGTACCCGCTGTACTCCGTGGCCATGGCGAACTCGGGGCCAAACACCAATGGCTCGCAGTTCTTCATCGTGACTGGCGCATCCGGCCAGTCGCTCCCCGACAGCTACGCCCGCTTCGGCCAGGTAACGACGGGTCAAGACACACTCGTGAAATTGAACGCGGCCGGCAATGCTGACCCTTCAAGCAATGGTGTCCCACCACTCGTTACACACCGCATTCTCTCTGTCACTATCCACAACTAGGAGTTCCCATGTCCGAACTGATCCCCAACGCCGACGGCAGTAGCGAGAAGCGTCAGAGTTTCCCCGGCGTGCCGCCGATGATTATCGATCCCGACAAGACCTACGAGGCCACCATGGTGACCGACAAGGGCACGCTCGAAATCTTGCTCGACCCGTTGGCCGCGCCCGTCACGGTGAACAACTTCGTGTTCCTCGCCCGTTGGCACTACTTCGACGGCATCATCTTCCACCGCGTCATTCCCGGTTTCGTTCTGCAGGGTGGCGACCCCACCGGCACCGGCACGGGTGGTCCCGGCTACCGCTTCAACGATGAACTCCCCAAGCCCGGTCGCTACGAATTGGGCTCCTTGGCCATGGCCAACGCCGGCCCCAATACCAACGGATCACAGTTCTTCGTTATCTCCGGTCCCGACGGCATGCGCCTGCCCCCGCTCTACAGCCTCTTCGGCAAGGTCGTTAGTGGCCTCGACGTGGTGCAGACCATTAACGACTTGGGTTCCGGTTCGGGTCGTCCAACGGAAGTCGTGACGATTCAGTCCGTCACCATTACTGAGCGCTAGAGACGTACCATTCGCCCGAGTGGCGATAGATACCCATCTTCGGTTCGACCACGTATAACTCCACGTCGTCGCCTACTAGTTCACGCGTTCGTTCCAGCGTTGGGCCCTCAATGGTCACGATGGCATCCGTAAAGAGACCCATGCCCGTGGTCGGGGCGCCGCCCCGGGGGTCAATCATGGGGTCACCGAAGACGGTGGCCACCGATCCCATCCCCACCACCAGCGAGGCGTCTCGCAGGGCCCGCTCGACTTCGGTTTCCCGCAACGTGCTGCGCAGGTGCAGTGGCGATCCATCGGTCACGATGACGGCATCGGCCTCCCGAATGCGCTGAGCGAAGTGCTCGTTGTTGGCCGACTCTTTATCGGTAACGAGCAGGGCCTCGACGCGAAATTCCGTAGTACCCAGGAGTTCGGCCACGGCGATTGCCGCCTCGGTCGCCCCAGTGAAGACGGCCGCCAGCGGGAGGATAACCACGTCGGCCTCAGATGGGAGTTGCGCCACCAAGCACTCGGCGAGGGGGAACTCCGAGCCGGTGGCGAGGAAGTCGGGAGAATGTGTAGTCACCCCTCTAGTTTGCCCGCTCCGACAAATTTCACCCGCATCAGACACCGATAGAGTTTCAGCATGGCTATTAACAAAGTTGGCGTAATTGGTTCGGGCATCATGGGCAGCGGCATTGCAGAAGTTGCCGCCAGCGCGGGATGCACCGTTATTGTTCGGAGTCGTTCGCAGGCCACTGCTGACGGCATGATTGCTGGTCTCGAGAAGTCGTTGGCCAAGCAAGTCGAACGGGGTAAGAAGAGTCAGGAAGACGCCGACGCTCTCCGCGCCCGCGTCTCGGCCACGACCAGCCTCAAGGACCTCGCTGACTGCGACCTCGTGATTGAGTCCATCGTTGAAGACCTCGGTACCAAGAAGGCACTCTTCAACGAGCTGGACGGCATCGTTAAGAGTGGCGCCATCATCGCGACCAACACCTCAACGCTGCCCGTTATTGAAATGGCCATGCAGACCTCTCGCCCCGAGAACGTCTGTGGTGTGCACTTCTTCAACCCCGCAACCGCGATGAGCCTCGTTGAGATCGTGGCTCCGATTACGGCCAGCGACGAGACCCTGACCGCCGTGACCGAGTTCGCCACCGCTTGTGGCAAGGACCCCGTTCGCGTGAAGGACCAGGCCGGCTTCATCGTCAACGCCCTCCTCTTCCCCTACTTGAACAACGCCATCAAACTTTTCGAGTCGGGTGTCGCTTCCAAAGAAGGCATCGACATCGCCATGAAGGGCGGCTGCGGCTTCCCCATGGGACCATTCGCCCTCTTGGACCTCGTCGGTCTGGACACCTCATTGGCCATCCTCGAGGCTCTGTACCTCGAGTTTGCTGACGCCAACTACGCCCCCGCTCCCCTGCTTAAGCGCATGGTCGTGGCGGGTCAGCTCGGACGCAAGTCGGGCACCGGCTTTTTTGACTATCGCAAGTAGGTCGTTCCTCAGCCTCTGACGAACGACCAGATAAAGGAGTTTGACATGGCCGAACGATCTAAGCCTTGGGTGATGCGGACCTATTCCGGTCACTCCACTGCCGCCAAGTCCAACGAGCTGTATCGCACCAACCTTTCCAAGGGCCAAACCGGCCTCTCGATTGCCTTCGACCTGCCCACGCAGACGGGCTACGACCCGGACGCCTCGGCGGCCGCAGGCGAAGTAGGCAAGGTCGGCGTTCCGGTGGCCCACCTCGGTCACATGCGTGAACTCCTGCATGAGATTCCCGTCGGCGAGATGAACACCTCAATGACAATCAATGCCACGGCCGCCTGGTTGTGGGGCCTCTACTTGGCCTACGCCGATGAGCAGAATGTGCCATTCACCCAGTTGGCGGGTACCACGCAGAACGACATCGTCAAGGAGTACCTCTCACGCGGGACATTTATCTTCCCCCCGCAAGCTTCCAAGCGTCTCATCGTTGACATGATTGCCTACGGCATCAACAACGTTCCTAAGTGGAATCCCATCAACGTCTGCAGCTACCACCTCCAAGAGGCCGGTGCCACCCCGGTGCAAGAGATTGCGTACGCCCTCGCCACGGCCATTGACATTCTCGATGGCGTTCGGGACTCCGGCAAGATCTCGCCAGACCAACTCCCCGAAGTAGTGGGACGCATTTCCTTCTTCGTGAACGCCGGTATCCGCTTCGTGGAAGAGATCGCCAAGATGCGTGCCTTCACGGAGATGTGGGACCGTATCTGCCGTGACCGTTATGGCGTCACCGACCCCACGATGCGACGCTTCCGCTACGGCGTCCAAGTCAACTCGTTAGGCCTAACCGAACAGCAGCCGGAGAACAACATCCAGCGCATTGTGCTGGAGATGCTGGGTGTCACCATGTCGGCCGACGCCCGCGCCCGCGCCGTGCAGCTCCCCGCGTGGAATGAGGCACTCGGACTGCCCCGCCCCTGGGACCAGCAGTGGAGCCTTCGGATGCAGCAGGTACTCGCCTTTGAGACTGACCTCTTGGAGTACCCCGACATTTTCGACGGCTCACTCGTCATGGCTAACAAGACCAACGAACTCATCCACGCCGCCCAGGACGAACTCGATGAAGTACTCGCCCTCGGCGGTGCGTTCAACTGCATCGACGAATTGAAGGCTCGCTTGGTGGCGAGTCAGGCCGAGCGAGTTGCGCGGATCGAGACCGGTGAACAGATTGTGGTGGGCGTTAACAAGTACGTCGAGACCAGCGAATCACCACTCACCGCCGGAGACTCGCTCGAAGCCATCATGAAGGTTGACCCCAAGGTCGAGGCAGAAACTATTGCCACCGTGCAGCAGTGGCGAGCTGGCCGTGATGAAGCGGCCGTTGCTTCCGCACTCGAGGAACTCTCGCGAGTCGCACAGTCCTCAGACGTGGCCGACAACATCATGCCCCCCACTATCGCCCTCGCGAAAGCGGGCGGCACCACCGGCGAGTGGGCCAACTGTCTGCGGGCCGTGTACGGCGAGTATCGCGCCCCCACTGGTGTCCGCGCCGGCGTGGCCACTCGAAGCAAGGAGTTCACCGCACTGGTGGAGCGCTCCAAGGCCCTCACCGCCAAGCGCGGTACTCCGCCCAAGATTTTGGTAGCCAAGCCTGGTCTCGACGGACACTCCAACGGAGCCGAGCAGGTGGCCGTGGCCGCTCGCGACGCCGGTTTTGAAGTCGTCTACCAGGGCATCCGTCTCTCCCCCGAAGAGATTGTGGCGGCCGCTCGGGACGAAGATGTTGACATCGTCGGTATCTCGATCTTGTCGGGATCACACATGTCCCTCGTGCCTCGCGTGGTCCAGGGTCTCCGCGACGCTGGCGTTGAAGCGCAAGTCGTCGTGGGTGGAATTATTCCCAAGGCCGACGAAGAGGTGTTGCTGCGCGAAGGGGTTACGCGGGTCTACTCGCCTAAGGACTACTCCCTCAGTCACATCATGAGCGACATGCTGGAACTCGTAGAGGGTTAGAGCCAGTCCTTCTTTTTGAAGATTCGGTAGAGGACTGCCGACAACAAAAGCATGATGCCGAACGACATCGGATAGCCGTAGTACCAATGGAGTTCGGGCATTTTGTCAAAGTTCATGCCGTAGATCGAGGCCACCAAGCTGGGGGCAAAGAAGATGGCACCCCACGCCGAGATTTTCTTCACTTCTTCGTTCTGGGTAATGCTGGTCTTAGCCATCTGTTCCATCTCTTCGTTTAACCGTTGGTTAACGAGCGAGTTATGTACAACAAAAGCCTCCTGCAGAATCGCGCGGTAGGTTTCCGTTCGATCCGCAATACGGCGATCGTGGTCCTTAACGTCATTGATCCGTTCGAGAAGTCGAGCGTCAACACCCTTGCTGGCGAAGTGGGCGGCAATCTCGGCAAGGATGTCCGAGATCGGGCGAGACGCTCGTTGGAACGCGAATATCTCCTTCGTTAGCTTGAAAATTCGTCGTGCCACATTCGTGTCACCATCAAAAATCTCATCTTCAATCTCATCGATGTCGTTTTGTACGCCGTCCAGCACGGGGGCGTACTCATCCACTACTTCGTCCAAGATTGCGTACAGCACTGCCTGCGGGCCAAGATTCAAGAGCCACGCGGAGTCGGTTTCTAGTCGATGGCGAACTTTGGCCAGATCCGGCGTGGTGGACCGACGGAACGTAATGACGAAATCCGACCCGGTGAAGATGTGAATCTCACCGAACTCCACCGTCTCGGAATGTTCGTCGTAGACCGCGGGCCACAAGACGGTGTAGGAGCAGTTGTCGTAGTGCTCAAACTTGGCCCGCTGGCCACCCGTCAAGAGGTCTTCGACGGCCAGTTCATTGAGTCCAAACTCGGCAGCGACGACGTGCACTTCGTCGGGCGTGGGGTTGAGATACCCAATCCAGGCCATACTGCCTGGCTGCTGCATCGCTTCTCGTGTTTGCGTCAGATCAGCCGGTTCGGCCACGACGACGCCGTCGACGTAGATCCGATTATTGACGAGGCTCATTGAAACGAATCTAACCCCGTGGGCGGCGCAGGGAGGAGAGGTAGCTGGAATCGAACCAGCGACCGCTAAATCGGTAGGGCGGAGTCGTGTCTCGCGTCTCAGTAACGGCAGTCGGTGTCAGCAGGGCCTGAGCAATCGCCGTAATAGCGGCCACCTCTTCGGGGCAGGCTTTGGGGCGGGGCCGAAGACCGAAGGTCACAGCGGAACGTTTCCGTGCTTACGCTTCGGCAGATCCTCACGCTTCGAACGGAGCACGTCGATGGCGCGAACAATGACGCGACGTGTTTCAGCGGGATCAATGACGTCGTCGACGAAGCCACGCTCAGCGGCCAGGTAGGGGTTGACGTAACGCTCGGTGTACTCGTCAATTAGTTCGGCCCGGCGGGCGTCAGTATCTTCGGCCGCTTGGAGGTCGCGACGGTACACAATCTCCACGGCACCACTGGCACCCATGACGGCCAGTTCAGCCGAAGGCCACGCGAAGGCCAAGTCAGCGCCAATGGACTTGGAGTTCATGACGACGTAGGCACCGCCGTAGGCCTTACGGGTGATGATCTGCACGCG
>CANBVQ010000004.1 GCA_947372925.1 Acidimicrobiaceae bacterium | reverse complement strand
AGCCACTGGCGGAAGTAGAGGCGATCGGTCATTCGTCGCCGCGATCAACGCGGGGGGCAATCTCCTCCACCTTGGCCTTGGTGGCGGTGAGTCGGGCTTCGAGGGCCTCGATAATCTCAGCGCCGCGCTGCAGCTTGGTGATGAGGTCGTCAACGTTGACGTCAGGACCCTCCAAGTACTCCACGATTTCGTCTAATTCCTTGGTTGCTACTTCCCATGAGCCCACGTCAGCCATGTGTTGTTCCCTTCTTGTCATTCACGGTTGTTTGAATCGTTCCATCGCTCACTCGCACGGTGAGTCCCACCCCGACGGCAACCTGATCGATTGAACTCACAATCGATCCGTCGGCCGCAGTGACAATGGACCAACCCTGGTCCAGTCGGCGTTGCGGGTCATACGCGGCGAAGAGTTGGCGAGTAGCGGCCAGCTGATCGGCCGACGTACTCAACACTGAGCGGGCGGCCCGCACTATGGTGCTCGAGTGGTGGCGAAGCGCACGCTGTTCGGCGGTGAGGCGATTGCGGGCCGTGGAGAGAATCTCACGTCGGGCCGACTGAACGCGCTGTGTGGCGTCGTCGAGGACTTCGCGCGTGGCATCCAGCAGGCGCGTGGCCGGGTCGGTGACCCCGCGCACGTAGGCCTCGGTGGCCCGCTGCACGAGGTGAACACCAAGTTCCGTTGGGGTAATGGCGAAGTAGTTGGCCGCCAAGTCGGCCACCGAGGTATCACCCGTGTGACCAATGCCGGTCCAAATGGGGGTAGAGGCCGCACCGATGGCACGGGCCACTCCTTCGTCATCGAAGCAAGCGAGGTCGGCCTTTGAGCCCCCACCGCGAATCATGCAGATGACGTCCAGCGAGAGTGCGTCGAGTGTTTGGAGGGCCTGCACTATTGCCGGTGGCGCACTGTCGCCTTGAACCGTGGTCGGAACCACGGTCACCTCAAAGGCGAGACCGGACCGATCAAGTTGGCCCAGGAAGTCCTTGTAGCCCTCAGTCTGAGGACTGCCGACGAGTCCCACCCTGAGGGGCATCTCCGCAACAAAGAGCTCCTTGTTGGCCGCGAGTACGCCTTCGGCCGTGAGACGCTTGAGTAGTTCGGCCAACTTGAGGGCGGCATCGCCCAGCATGGCGTCGACATCGACTTTGGTGATGGTGACTGACATCTCGCCACGGGGCTTGTAGATATCGATGTAGCCCAGGAAGTTGATAACCGTGCCGGCCTTTAACGAAACACCCTGTTCGCGCAGACGGGCCTTGATGGGTGACCAGACGGACTCCCAACACTTGGCCCGCAGTAGGGCCTCGGCTCCACTGGCGTCCTTGACGTCGAGGTAGAGGTGGCGCTTTTCGTAGGGGTCTTTCGTGAGTTCCCCGCGGATCCAGCGTTGCTGGGAACGGCCGAACTCGCCGGCCAAAACAGTGCCGACTTCTTCGAGGTAGTCCGAGACGCTAAAGGGCGAATCGCTCGAAGTTCCAAGGTCCATGGCCACGGAGGGAGGATACCGGCGAATCGGGGATTTTGACGGCATTGCGCCCCTTGGAACGGCGTGCGAGAATAGAGGCGGACGGTGAGCCGACTGGGTAGTCGCGCTCATTGCTAACAATGAGTGAGGAAGGTCGGGGCTCCGCAGAGCAGGGTGCGCGCGAAATGTGTGTCGAGGTGACTCGCAGGAAAGTGCCACAGAGAACAGACCGCCGATGGCCGCAAGGCACAGGTAAGGGTGAAACGGTGCGGTAAGAGCGCACCAGCGTGACGGGCAACCGGCGCGGCTAGGTAAACCCCACCCGGAGCAAGGTCAAACGTGGGAAATGGGCGGCTCGTCCGTTCGGGAAACCGGACATTCCCAAGGTGGACCGCATAGATGGATGGCTACACATCTCTCGCAAGAGAGAGGACAGAACCCCGCCTATAGGTCAGCTCACCGTCCACTTACATACCCATCCCAACGTGTTCGCTCTCGAGACTCTAAGCAAGGCGACCGTCGCCCAAAATCAGAAGCGCAGCTACGCCGCAAGATATGCAGCGCCAGTTGTTACAGCAAGAACAGAATCGTCGATAGAGGCGTGACGAGAACGATGGTTAGGCAGGTAGCCCAAAGCATGTATCGCAAAAATGCGACTCTTCCTATGAATGCAGATGGCTTCTTGCATGCTAGGTAGGCAACAAGATGGGGAGTCGAGCAGTAGATCAGTGCGATTGACGCTTCCTTGGGATAACCACCGAACAACCAGGTCGCGATAATCACAAGCGCTGGGGCTGAAGCCCCTACCAAGACTGCGACTACTAAGACGATTGAAAGTCGAGGCATGACCGGGGATAACTCATCGCTCACCCATGGATCAATTTGCGTCATAGGCAAACCATATACGTGCGGTTTATTAATACAAAGTGAAACCGGCCGTGGTGGCGTTGGAGCTTTGGAGTGCTATTGATGCCGAGGCGGCCCGCCTGACGTGCCAACTAGTCTCAACCTCTAGCGAAAAACGACATTTATGCCACTTCTGCCGTATAAAGAACTCCCATCTGTTGACCCCGGCACGCCGAACACCGCTACCCCGTTGCGCTACCTCCTCTGGCTCGGACGGCAGCAGAAATGGCTTCTTCTTGCTGGGGTTGTTTTTGGTATTACCTGGATGCTCTCGCAGGCCCTGTTGTGGTCCGCCGTAGGTTCGGCTATCGACCACGGCATGAAGCACCGGGATTCGGCCTCCTTGGTGCGCTCAGCAGCAATCGTGTTGGGCCTGGGCATCGTTCAGGCCGTCAGCGGCGCCATGCGCCACCAGTTCGCCGTTACGAACTGGTTCACCGCCACGTACCGATCTATCCAGTTGGTCGGCCGACATCTCTCCACGGCCGGTACCGCCGTGACCAACGAAATCCAGCCCGGCGACATCGTTGGGACCGTCTCCATGGACGCGATGCGGATCGGCGGCGCCTTTGACGTCATGCCCCGCTTCATAGGAGCACTCGCCTCCTGGCTCGTGGTGAGCATCATCTTGCTCTCGACCTCGGTCAAGCTGGGCCTCATCGTCTTGATTGGCGTTCCGATCTTGACTTCTGCGACGCGTCCCTTGATGAAGCCTCTCCACGAGCGGCAGCGGGCCCAGCGCGAAGTCTCCGGCAAGTTGGCCGCCCTGGGATCAGACACTGTGGCCGGACTTCGCATTCTCCGCGGCGTCGGCGGTGAAGACGTCTTTCTCGACAACTACATCACGATGAGTCGAGCCGTAGAACGCTCCGGCGTTGAAGTCTCCAAGCCCCAGTCGGCCCTCGAATCGGGTCAAATCCTCCTGCCGGCCATCTTGACGGCCATCATCACCTACTTCGGCGCCCACGAGGTCATTAACGGGAATCTCCAGGCCGGCCAGCTGGTCGCCTTCTTTGGCTACGCCACGTTTTTGACCATGCCGCTGCGTACCGCGATTGAATACGTCATTGCCGGAACGCGTGCCTTGGTTGGCGCTCGCAAGGTCATCGGCATCTTGAACATTCCCCCGATGGTGAGTGACGAACCGGGTCTGGTGTGGCCTAGCTCCATCGAGCGCTTCAGCGATCGGCGCACCGGCATCTCCCTGGCTCGCGGCACCCTGGCCGCCCTGGTGACCGAAACCCCCGCCGAAGCGACCGAGGTCACGAATCGCCTCGGGTGGTTCACGACCGATGTCGACGACGTCACGTTGGACGCGATGCCCATCACTTCGTACGCCATTGGCGATGTGCGTCAACACATTGTCGTGAGCGAGATTGAACCCCGCCTCTTTACCGGTCAACTCCGCAGTGAGCTCAACCCCCACGAGACAGCCACGGAGAGCGACATCATGAGCGCTATCACGGCCGCGAGTGCCCTCGATGTGCTCGACGCCCTCGAAGACGGACTCGACTCAACCGTTGAAGAACGGGGTCGTTCGTTTTCGGGAGGACAACGACAACGACTCGCGCTCACCCGGGCCCTCCTCACAGAAGCGGACTTGCTCATCCTCGTAGAGCCCACGTCGGCTGTCGACACCCACACCGAGGGGCGCATCGCGCGCAACATTCGTGACGCTCGCCAAGGTCGAACCACTCTGATTGCCACGACGAGCCCTCTGATGCTGGAGAAGGTCGATGAAGTCATCGTGCTGCGCGACGGTGTCGTCGCGGCACGAGGGTCTCACGAAGAACTCCTCATTAATGACGACTGGTATCGATCGTTGATTCTGAGGGGCGACGAGTGAGCAATCTCCCGATCGCGACCAATGCCGTCGTCCGCCAGCACGCCCTCAAACTCCTCCGACGATTTCGACGTCCAGCACTCGTCATGCTGGGCTTCTACGCCGCCGCTTCGGCGGCAGCTCTCGCGGCACCTTTCATCATTGGCCAGTTTGTCCAACGGGCCAGCAATGGCTCTCTAACTTCACGGGCCGTACTCTGGCTCGTCGTAGCCCTCCTGGTGTCGTCGCTCAGCAACACGGCACTCAACTACATCGCTCGACGGCAGAGCTACACCCTCGGCGAGCGAGTCTTTGCCACGTTGCGTGAGGAATTTCTGGCTGACGTATTACGACTACCCCTCTCGGTCGTAGAACGGGCCGGCACGGGAGATCTCCTGAGCCGGACCACCAACGACATTGAGGCGCTGAACCGTACCGTGCGTTTTGCGCTACCGGAGTGGACTGTTGCGGTCATCCAAACCGTCTTGACACTGGTGGCGATGTTCCTCACGAGCCCCCTCGTGGCGCTCGCCAGTCTGGTCGTTGTGCCGGTGTTAGCAATCACCACCAAGCGCTACCTGCGTTACGCCTCCCCGGGCTACGTTCGCGAACGAATCGCCTACGCCACGATGTTCGGTGCCATCTCCGAGACGGCCGAAGGGGCTCGCACCGTGGACGCCCTTCGCCTCAGCGACCGTCAAGCGGGGCGTATTGACGAAAGTATCCGAGAGGCCTTTTACTCCGAGCTCTACACCCTGTCGATGCGCCTGTGGTGGTTTCCCATTGTTGAGGCAAATTTTTCTTTCGCCGTAACGACCACCCTGCTGTGGGGTGGCTGGCTCTTCATCGGACATCACGTCACTATCGGCGCCGCCACGGCCGTCACCTTGTACGTGGTACAGATGACCGACCCCCTGGACCGCATCGTGGCTTGGCTCGATGAACTCCAGATCGGCCAAACGGCACTGGCCCGACTCATCGGCGTGGCCGAGGTTGAAGATGATCGAAGCCACGACGGTGGTGAGCCCCAGGGTGAACTGATTGAGATCACCGACGTCCGTTACGCCTACCGCGCGGGGCACGACGTGCTCCACGGGGTGTCACTCTCCATTCAGCCCGGCGAGCGACTGGCGATTGTTGGACCTTCGGGGGCCGGCAAGTCCACACTCGGTCGCCTCATTGCCGGGATTGATATTCCCCGCAGTGGCTCAATCACTATTGGCGGCGAGTCAGTGGCCAACCTCCCGCTTTCATCGATTCGCCAACACGTGGCCCTCGTGACCCAAGAGCACCACATCTTCATAGGCACCGTTCGTGACAACCTCATCCTGGCGCGACCTTCATCGAACGATGATGCCGTGCGACGTGCTCTCGCCGCCGTCGACGCGCTGGAGTGGGTCGAAGAACTTCCCTCTGGGCTCGACACGGAGTTGGGGTCGACCGGCCATCCGGTGACCCCAGCGCAGGCCCAGCAGTTGGCACTGGCCCGCCTCGTACTGGCCGACCCCCACACACTCGTTCTGGACGAAGCCACCGCCCTACTGGACCCTCGGGCCGCACGCCACCTCGAACGATCACTCAGCGCCGTCCTCGAGGGTCGAACGGTGATTGCTATTGCCCACCGTCTACACACAGCCCACGACGCCGACCGGGTGGCCGTAGTGATTGATGGCTTGATCGCCGAACTCGGCACCCACGACGAACTTCTCGCCCATAATGGCGAGTACGCCGCCCTGTGGCGGAGCTGGCGAAGCGACATCCCCGGCGCCTCGTAGGATTTGGCCGTGGCTGCCAATGAACTGTTGTCCGGTAGCGAAGTTGGCAGATGCCCCCACCGAGTTGCGCTCGAGCGCGGCGGACCCCAAGTTCGCAACGAGGTCGAGATCGACGAAACGTATCAACGCCGTATTCGTGAGGCCGAACGGGTCGCTGACGGCATTCGTCAATCGGTTACGTCGAACTACCCCGACGCCGTAACCGTGTCGAGCTACGCCGAGACTCGCGAGGCTCTCGCGGCCGGCGCCGAAATCATCATGGCCCCTCGCCTCCCCGATGACACTGCCAACAAGCGCCGAGCCCACGCCGACGTGCTCGTTCGCACTGGTCGCACCGAAAGTGGCTTTCGCTACGTCCCGATTCTCATTCGCAATATTGAAGTAACCGATGCCGCAACCACGCGACGCATTCGATCGGGATCTCTCGACGCGCTCCGGCCCTCTGACAGCACATGGATCGAAGGCACAACCTCCCGGCGGAGCGACACAATCACCCGCGCCGGACTCTCGCTCTGTCACACCTACCGCACGTTGGAAGCACTCGGCTTCGCCGATAGCGAGCGAGTTGGTGGCGTCATCGATCGCAACGGTTCGCTGTGGTGGCTCGAGCTCGAGACTGAGAACGTGGCCTGGAACCTCAGCGCCTACGACGAGGCCTTTCGTGAGCGTCGCGCAGTCCTCGACGCCCAACAGCAGTGGGTCGAAGGCAGCGAGTTCCCGACGACTCCCTTTTGGCACCGCGAATGCGACAACTGCCCCTTCTCGAACTCGTGCAACGAGATACTCAAGGCGAGTGAGGACATATCGCTTGTGCGCTTCACCAAATTCTCCGAGCAGATCATCCTGCGAGAGTCCGGCATTACGACGTGGCGTCAACTGGCCCTCCTCGACGCGGGCCGGGCCGCCGCGGCCTACAACTCAGTCTTGAGCGCCTCGGCACCTCACGAAACTGTCGAGTACCTCGGCAAGCAGTTCTCGCAACTCCCCGACCTGATCTTCAAGGCCCGGGCCATGTGGCGGGGTGGCCCCCTGCGTCGCGTCACAGCCGAGCAGATGCAGTGCACGACTGCCGACGTTGAAGTTGATGTCGATATGGAGTCCTACAACGATCACACCTATCTCTGGGGTGCCACCGTTCGAACTCGAACTGCAATTGAGGGCGTGACCGACGGCTACTACAGCTTCGTGGAGTGGGGAGAACTCACGAGTGAAGCGGAGAGTCGCATCTTCGCTGAATTTTGGACGTGGTTTAGTGGACTCCAGCGCGACTGCGAGAGCAAGGGCCTGACCTTTGCGGCCTACTGCTTCTACGAACAGGCTGAAAATGGAGCGATGCGGCGGGCCGTCTCTCTCACTCCGGCCATCACGCCGCCCTGGAACGAAGTCTCCAACTTCCTCACGTCGCCCAAGTGGGTCGACCTCCACAACACGGCCAAAGAGTGCATTCAGACCGAGGGACCCCTAGGTCTCAAGGTGTTGGCTCCGTACGCTGGCTTTCACTGGCGTGACGAAGCACCGGGTGGTGAGGCATCGATGGTCTGGTACGAAACGGCCACGGCGAGCGACGATGAAACGGCACTCGCCTCACGCCAACGAATTCTCGAATACAACGAAGACGACTGTCACGCCACGAGATACCTGCGCGACTGGATTAACACGGAGGCCAAACTGCTTCCCAGCCGAGACGAGATGCCCGCCGCGCAATGAATCGCTCGTCACGACTTGAGTCAATTCTCGGGGTAGTGAGTTCGCTCGCCGTCCTCTGTGCTGCGATGTTCTTTGCCAGCGGCATCGGCGAACTCTTCGCGGGGATCCACCAGAGCGGCTTCGTCTTCGTCCTCATGGCGATAGTCCTTCGCCTCGTTACGTCCTGGGGCGTTAGCGCCACACTGCACGGAATCCGAGTCGATACGGACCGTGAGACTCGCGAGCATCTCTGGCAACTCGTTCGCCATCCCAACGGCCCCGATGTCGCCGTGTTGGACCGTGCCGCTACGTCCGTCCGCGATGGGGTCGGCGTGAGTTATCTCGCCAGTTCGGCCGCAACGTCGCTACTGGGCCTGATACCGGTTTGGTACTTCGGGGGCTGGCTGTCGGCCGCGATCTTTCTCGGCCTGATTGCTGCAAGTATTCCCTTCTACATTCGAGCCGGACGAGCGGCGGAGCGTTCAAGTGAAGCCGTGGCCTCACGTACAGCGCTCTTGGCCTCCACGCAGCTGCGCACGCTGGATGCCATGGGTGATATGCGCAGTCTCGGCACCGTTGACTACGCCAGCGAGCGAGTCGCCACGGCCTCGCGGGCCTCGACCCACACCAACCTCGAAGGAATTCGAGTGGCCATGGGATCCGCATTGATCACCGAGTTCATCGGTGGTGCCGCCATTGGTCTCGTCGCGATGGTCGTTGGCTTTGACCTCCTTCACGGCCGTCGATCACTCGAGCACGCCCTCTTGACCCTCTTGTTCGTTGTCGAGATCAACACGCGAGTCCGGGCATGGGCTAGCGCCTTTCACCAGCGCGAGAATGCCGCTCAGGGGGCTCGCACGCTGATCGAACCGGCGATTACTCAAGTCTCTTCCACGGTCGAACCCCTACTCCTTACTGCCACCGAGATCCTCGTGCCGTCCAGTCGGACATTGGTGACCGCGGCAATTCAGGCCGGTGACCGCATACTCATTACGGGTCCATCAGGTGTCGGCAAGACCCAACTACTTCGCACTTTGGTCGGACTCCGGGCACCATTCAGCGGCACTTCGACCATCACATCTCGACCGATCGGTTGGGTCCAGGCCGATAGCCAACTCTTCGCTGGCACCCTGCGGGACAATCTCTGCGTTAAGCGCCCCGTGGAGACGAGCGACGTCCTCGCCGTACTTTCGGGACTCGGACTCACGGGTGCACGATTTAGCGATCTCGAACAGGTCGTGACGTCGGCCTCTCAGTACAGCGACGGCGAACGGGCCCGACTCGCAATGGCTCGCGCTCTTTTAGCCAACGTGGCGCTACTCATCATTGATGATGTGGCTGGCCTCTTCGACGAAGAGACGCTGAGCGCCGTGGGGACTGAACTAGCTAGACACGGCGATCTTGCCGTGTTGGAAGCGGCTCATAATCGTCGAATCCTGAGTGCGCCCACCCTGGAAATTTTCTTGGAGCGCGCATGAGTAGTTGGCGCCTCCTCATTTTGTGGATGAAGTCGTCCGGCGTATCTCGCGGCACCGTCCTGCGGTCCCTCCTGGCCACCACGGTGGCCCAACTCTCGGCCAACGCCCTGAGTATTGGCGCTCCCCTTCTCCTCTGCTTGGCGTGGACCCAACAACATTGGACCAATCCGCTCCAGCGGATTGCCATTCCTCTGGTCATCATCGAATTGCTGGCCTTCTTCCGCTCACCGCTTCGGTACCTCGATCGGATGCACGCGCACCGCCTGGGCTTTGCGGCCGTGACCCAGTGGCGCGTATGGCTCACCCGGCGCGTGGCCACGTGGTCCTTCCGCAGTACGGCCAATACATCGCGGGCCGAACTGCTCCAGCAGTCCGTCAGCGACATCGATCACCTCCAGGATGTTTGGCTGCGCGTTGCCGTTCCGCTCGTGGCCTCGGTGGTGAGTTTCCTGATTTCGCTGGGAATAGTTGTGGAAGTGCTGGCGCGTCAGAGTGCCGTCGTCCAGGGCGAGCCCCTCTTTTTTGGCATCCTGCTACTCGTCGCACTGCTCGTCTTTGTAATCCTTATGAGTCAACTCAATCGAGCCGTGAGCTCGGTGCGAGTTCTGAACCAGGCCCACCAAAAGGGATTCGAAGAACTCTTTGACCGCGCCCAGCTAGCCACTGAGCTCTCCCTGCTTGGTGCGGCCGCACTCGACCAACACTTTGATCGACCTCAGCAGTACGAGGCGTGGCACAACGCCCAGTCGCGCGTCGAAATCTGGTGGCGTCGCATTGACCTCGCCCTCGCCACCGTAAGTGGCACGCTCGTGGTCGTCGCCTCGAGTGTGGCCATCAAAGAAATTGCCTTCACCTCTACCGATACTTCTAACGCCATTGTGCTGGGGGTTCTAGTCGCGTCGCTCACCGGCGAACTCTTCGCGACTTGGCGCCTCGGCCTCCAAGCGGCCGCCAATGCCGTAGCCACGATTGAGAGTCTCGAGTCGCGAGGCGAGACCTCCGCTCGGGAACGCGGCGGAGAGGCTTGGCCCGCCAAAGTCACCGAATTCAACGTTCAGGACATCTTTGCCTGCACGCCGGGTAGTCGAATCGCCGTGGTGGGACCTTCGGGTTCAGGTAAGTCGACCTGGCTCCGTGGGGTGGCGAATCTCGAGCACGCCGGCGCCACAATGTTGGCCAACTCGACGTATCTCAATACGCTCACGGAAGATGAGCTCCGCCAACACGTTGGCTATGTGCCCACTGAGCCACACTTTCTCGGCACTGCACTTGTCGACGAACTGACCCTCGGGCGAACGAATCTCGCGCCATGGGAGCCAATCGCCACCGCGTTCGGTCTCTCGACGGATCTCAGCGTTCGCCCATCGGAGTGCTCGCGAGGCGAGCGGCACCGGTACGCCCTCGTTCGAGCCATGGTGGCTGAACCAGAACTCCTGCTGCTAGACGAACCGACGGCCGGGCTCGGCAACGATGAGCGCCAGCTACTAATTAGTGCTCTTTGGGAGAGCAAGGCCACTCTGGTTATAACGACACACGACCTCGACCTCATTGCCAAGTGCGACGTGGTCATTCCCGTCGAAGCCTTTAGAGGTTGATGGTCAGCATTCCCGCTGGGTAGTAGCGGTCGCCGGCTACGGCGTCGCGAGGCACGGCGGCTGACAGAGCCGCCGCATCACTGGAACTCAGTGCAATGTCGTTGGCGGCCAAGTTCTCGCTGAGCCAGCTACGACGCTTCGTTCCCGGAATGGGGACGATGTCATCGCCTTGCGCCATGACCCATGCGAGGGCCAATTGAGCCACCGTTACCTTCTTCTCGGCCGCAATCGCCGAGAGCGCCACGATCAACTCGGCGTTCTTTTCACCGTTCTCCCCGCTGAAGCGAGGTTGGAATTTGCGGAAGTCCTTCTTGTCGGTCGGATTGCGCACCGCATCGTTCGTGGTGAGAAAGCCACGCCCGAGCGGGCTATAGGCCACGAAGCCGATTCCAAGTTCCCGACAAGTGACCAAGACGCCATCTTCGGGGTCCCGAGTCCACAGGGAGTACTCCGACTGAATCGCCGTCACGGGGTGCACGGCGTGCGCGCGGGCGAGCGTGGCCGCCGAGGCCTCCGAGATGCCGAGGTGGCGAACTTTGCCCGCGTCCACGAGCTCCTTCATGGCACCCCAGGTCTCCTCAACGGGCACGTTGACGTCTACACGGTGCTGGTAGTAGAGATCGATGTAATCAACACCGAGGCGACGCAGGGAGGCTTCACAGCTCTGGCGCACGTAGTCGGGCTGGCCGTTGACGCCGAGAAACTCTCCACCCTCACCACGCTGATTGCCAAACTTGGTGGCGAGAATGACCTCGCTACGGCGATTGGCGATAGCCCTGCCGACTAACTCCTCATTGATGAAGGGGCCGTACATATCGGCCGTGTCTAAGAAATTGCCGCCGGCGTCCAGATAGGCGTGGATTGTGGCCGTGGACTCTTCGTCATTCCCGGTCCCGTAGAACTCACTCATACCCATGCATCCCAGGCCCTGCTTGGAGACTGAAAGGCCCTGTCCCAGCGTGCGATATTCCATGCTTTTCCCCTTGGCGTTTGTGAAGACTCTCACACTCTAAAGCTCCTTTTGGCCCCTCTGGAACTTGAAGCATTTAATTCATTTTCGCTAATCTCTCACCATTGGCTGGGGGGGCCATAAACATCGCGCCCCGCTTTGACTTTCGAGTCGAAGCGGGGCGCTTGATGTTTCTCGGTAGGCTCGATGCAATTACTCGAAAGGCCCATCATGGATCGCGTCCGCACCCCAGAAGATCGCTTCGTCAACCTGCCCGACTTCCCCTTTACTCCCCACTACGTTGAGGTCACTGACCCCACCGGCGGCGCGCCGCTACGCATGGCCTACATCGATGAAGGCCCTCGCGACGCCCGCGAGACCGCGCTCCTCTTGCACGGTGAGCCCACCTGGTCCTTCCTCTATCGCAAGGTGATTCCTGTCTTGGTCAATGCTGGATACCGTGTCATCGCCCCCGACTTGATCGGATTCGGTCGTAGCGACAAGCCAACCCCCCGTGCGGAAGTTTCCTACGCCCGCCTCGTTGAATGGACCCGTGAAGCCCTCTTCGATCACCTCAATCTCTCGAATCTAACCGTGTTCGGTCAGGACTGGGGATCCCTGGTCGGTCTACGGTTAGTTGCCGAACACACCGACCGGTTCGCCCGAGTCGCCATTGGCAATGGCGGCCTGCCCACCGGTGAGGAGCGGATCAGCGAGGCCTTCTTGGCCTGGCAGACCTTCTCCCAGACCGTCCCCGAGATGCCGGTCGGCGCGATTGTTGGCGGTGGCTGTGCCACCAAGCCGAGCGATGAAATCATCGCCGCCTACGACGCACCGTTCCCGGACGAGTCGTTTAAGGAAGCAGTGCGTATCCTGCCGACCCTCGTACCAACGACCCCTGATGACCCCGCCCACGATGACCAGGTGCGCGCATGGGAAGTGCTGAGGAACTTTACGAAGCCATTCCTCACCTGCTACTCCGACAAGGATCCCATCACCAAGGGTGCCGACGCCAAGTTTCTCCGCGACGTCCCCGGCACCAACGGTCAAGCTCACACCACCATTGTTGATGGTGGTCACTTCCTCCAAGAAGACGAGGGTGTTCAGCTGGGCGGAGTACTGGCGAATTTCATCGCCACCACGAACTAACTGCGCGTCGAACGCATCTCCACCAACGTCCGGGCGGGATAGCCGTCCAGTCCAGGACGCCACCCTTCGCGGATCTTGGTGGCTCCGATGCTGTCGGTTGCCCAGAGGTGACACGTATTGGTCAGCCAACTATCGGAGTCCTCTTTCACCGTGCGGCTGATGCCGGCCGCTCCACCCTGTCGTGACGATGACGAAGCCATGGCCTGAATCACGACGGGACCAATAGCGCGTGCCAAGAATTCCAGGTGCGTACAGCCCCGCTGACGACCGAGTCGCTCTTGCACCGACTTATTAAAACCCCGCGTCACCGATAGGCCGATGAGATTACGAAAGGCCGGCTCGATGGCGACGCACTCCATATGGGGAGTCCGGTGCATTGTGGCATTCGCGTTGGTGACCACAAAGCTACGGCGATCAACTTCGACATCCAGCGTCATACCGTGAACGTCCCGCACGAGCTCTTCCCCGTCGGCCCAGGGCCGCTCGTCGGTCAGAGTGGCATTAATGAGGTAGGAGTCTTCGGTATCGAAACTCTCAATGACGATGGTGCGGCGATGGGTGGGGATTGGTGAACTCACCGCTCCAGTTTGCCCGAAACGCTAGGGGCGAACGTTGTACCCAATCAATGAAGGGCGGCCCGCCACCGTCGTGATTGACGTCATCGTGGCGTTATCGAGCCGAATCCGCCACGCCACCGTGCCAGGAACGCCCAGGGCCCACGCCACGGAGGCCTTCACCGGTGAGACGTGGCTAAAGATCACCAAGTGCTCCGAGGGGCTCGCGATCAGCTCTCGTTCTTGCTCGGCCAGTTCGTTAAGCCGTTGCCCGACGCGCAGGTCGACGTCGGCCATTGACTCCCCACCGGGGACGGGCCATTCGTGGTTCTCCTGGAGCGAACGCCACGTGGTAGCGCCAACATCGCGAAGCAGTTGTCCGTCCAGCTCGCCGTAATTCATCTCGATAAAGGCGTGGTCCAGTTCGGCCTCGAGATGGGGGACGGCCAGCGCTGCAGTGTGCCGTGCGCGAGTCAGCGGGGAACTGATGACTCGTTGCGCGCTACCCAGCGCCCCCTGTAGTCGTTCGGCTTGCGCCCGGCCTTCGTCGGTGAGCGCGACGTCCATATGGCCAACTAGGAGTCCATCACGGTTCGCCGTGGACTGTCCGTGGCGCACCAAGATCAGCATGCGGGCAACAGGAGTCGGGAACATTCCGGGCAGACTGGGAACGTGTCAGCCGGCGCACTGCGCCAACGCTCTAAGTCGAGGGGCACCATGGCGATTCGACAGCCGCCACATCGGCCGCCATCGACGTCAACGGCCGCAGCGTCACCAACACGGGCGTGCACCCGCTCGTAGGAGGCACCGAGACTCTCGGGGAGGGCTGCCAGCAGCGGCATTCGCTCGGCCAACTTGGCCGCAATGTGCTCTTCAATAGCTAGCCGTCCGGCCGCGACAGCGGCGGTCAATTCGCCGCGGCGTGTCATCAGTGGCTGACCGGCCGCCTTGATCTCTTGCTCCTGTTGATCAAAAGGTTCCAGGAGTTCCATGATCTCGAGCTCTTTGGTTTCCACGTCGTCCAGCTTCTGAGTCAGAACTTCAATCTCACTGACCAGTGTCGCCAGTTCACGCGCGCCACTCGTCGAGGAGTCCAACGTGGCTTGCAGCGTCGCTTTGCGCTGCGAGAGTGACTCGCGCAGGGAGTCCACATCGTCACGCTGGGCGATAAGTGGAGCGCGATCGGCGGTGAGTTGCTTGAACTCCTGGGTGAGACTACGAAGATGCTCTTCTACTTGTGCCAGTTCTTGAGCTTCTGGCAACGTGGCGAGTTGATGGCGCAGGGAGGCCGTAGCGGCGTCCACGGCTGCGAGGGAACGCAGGGCGGTGGCAATCTCCATAGGGGTAGTTTGCCAGAGATTGGGAAACGCTAGGCGCGCAGGTCGCCACCGAAGAAGGTGCGGGCGTAGCCAGCCACTTCCACGTTTCGCTCAAAGAGGCGCGAGTACATCACGCCACCGCGGGCCGACGCCTGGCGAACCGAGAGGGTCGGCATCCCGGATCGGTTGGCCCACCAGGGAGCGACTGAGCACATAGCTGAACCAGTGACTGGGTCTTCAGCAAGACCCAGACGAGGGGCGAACACTCGGATGGATGCGTCGACCTGTGGCCCACCCTCGCAGACCGCAATCACGATGCTGCTGGGAACGAGAAAGAGCGACATCGGGTCGACTATGAGACCACAGAGTGTGTCGTAGTCCTTTACGACGGCCAAGACGCTTTGCGCACCGGCTTGGTAGACCTCGGAGACTTCGCCGAGCGCCCCATTGAGCACCGAGGGCTCGAGGGGCTCTAAGTGAGAACGAGGAAGATCGACACCGAGTAATCCGTGCTGGAGTCGCCGTCCAGAGAGCACGCCGGCCCGCGTCTGAAAGTAGAACTCCCCATCTGGAACACCGAGCTCGGTGAGCAGGACGTGGAGCGTCGCCAGCGTGGCGTGTCCGCAGAGATCAACTTCCACCGTTGGGGTGAACCATCGAAGTGACCAGGTGTCACCAACGCGTCGGACAAAGGCCGTTTCCGAAACGCCGAGTTCGAATGCAATCTGTTGCAAGTCGTTGTCCGCCACGGGTCGTTCCAGCAAGACGACTACGGCGGGGTTACCGCGTGCGGCGTCACCAGTGAAGGCATCGACCCACCAAATACGGTGGCCAAAGGTTGAACCGACAGAATCCATCCCTATCAGATTGCCACAGTTGGATGGCAAACCGGCGTAGGGTGCTGACGTGCTTGTCGCTACCGCAAACATTCACGCTGGCGTCGACGGCTACGGACGGCGGACGGACGTTCTCTCCGAACTCCTAGAACTCCAGGCCGATCTGCTCTTCGTACAGGAACTGTGGCGCGGTGACGCCGAGGATCAGTTCTCGCTGCTTCAGGAACGACTCCATTTGCAAGGTGAGTTTGTCGAGCTCTCCCCCTGCGTTCGGGTGACCGAGGAGGCGGGTGGTCGGGGATGGCACCCCATACATGGCCTGCTGAGTGGTGACCGGGGTCTCTACTTTGACACCCATACCGAACTCTCCGAGGAACGTAGCAAGCAGCGTGACGCCGCACGCGGTGCCGAGTCCGGCTCGTGGGGCGTGGCCCTGCTCACCTCGTTGCCCGTCCACGACATTCAGATTGAGTATCTCCCGCAGTTGCGAAGAGATAAAACTCGCCGCGCGCTCATTATTGCCACCTGTGAGTACCAAGGTCGGCCGTTTACGGCCGTGGCGATTCACGGCGCCCACATCTCCCACGGGTCGCTGAAGCAGTACCGCGTGGTCGCTCGCAGGCTCCACGAATTAAGTCTGAGCAAACCGGTCATCACCGCCGGTGACTTCAACTGCTGGCGACCACTTCTTCGTACCGTCCTGCCGGGGTGGCGGAGTGCCGTGCGAGCACGCACGTGGCCCGCGTGGCGCCCCCACTCCCAGATTGACCACATCTTGCTCCGCGGCCCTTGGGCCGTCGGCAATGGTCGCAGTATCCGTAACGGGAGTGACCATCGGGCGCTCAGCGTCGAACTGACCTGGCTCTAGTCGAGCACCTTGTGGCGGGTCTCTGGTAGGCGCCACAGAACCAAGAGGGTCGGTAGGAGCGGTAAGAACGTTATGAGGCTGGGCAATCGAAGAGCGCTCACACTGTGATCACTCGCCACCAAGTTCGCCACCACACCAAAGAAGAACAGCCCGAACGTGGCTCCGAGCACACCGGCGACCACGATCCAGCCACCGACGGTCGCGCGAACCCGGCGAGGGAATGTTTCGTTGACGAGGGCACTCGCCGCCGGAGCCCACAGTGCGGTGGCAAAGACACCGACGAGATAGCCCAGCGTAAAGAGATGACGACCACCGAAGTAGGCCAAACAGCTCGCCAGGCCCGAGCCAATGGCACCGACTCCAACCGTCGTCCGCCGACCAAAGGAGTCCGAACTCCACCGGCTCGCTATCAACCCCACCAGACCGGTCAGGGAACTCCCGGTCACGACGACGGCCACGAATTTCGGATCAATGTGCAAGATGCGCTCGCCGTAGACAAAGGCGAATCCATTTGCCGGTCCGGATATCACTCCCACGACAAAAGCCACCCAAGCGAGAATGAAGAGTGGACGGCGGAACTCTGGGGCCACCGATCCCAACTTGCTCACACGCTCCGTCGTTCGATCCAATTGGTGCGTCTCTTCGACCTTGCGAATCAGTGGCTGAATAAGAATTGCGGGCACCAGTGCGAGGGCGAAGAGGATTCGGAAAGAGTTTGGTCCACGAAAGACACTGTGCAGGATGGCCGAAAGACCGGCCCCCATCCCTGCGCCAGCAGAAATCCACGCCAAATGGCGGACTCGATGTCGATCAGAGCTCACCTCCACGGTAAGCACCTGAACCAGGGTATTGGCCGTTGAAAGCAGAGGGCGGGCGCAGGCGAACAGCAAGACAAACCACCAATAGCCCGGGCTCGCCGCAGCCGCCACCGTAAAGAGGAGGCCCAGCGTCAGGGCGCCTCGAAGCACACGCACTCGACCGAAGTGGTCGCCCATCGAGCTCAGTGGAAGAGCGCCGAGTGACGCCAGACGAAGCAGCCCCATACCCAGACCGAGAACTCCGGCCGAAATGCCAACCACTCCGGTCAGAGACTTTCCTTCGCTGAACGATCCAAAGTGCTTGGCGACGTCGCCGAGCGACGAGATGGCGCCAAACTGACCGAATGATGCGGCCACGGCAATCAAGACCAGGGTGACCGTAGGTTTGGCTGTACGCACGCCTTTCGCCATTAAGTGAGCTGGACGGAATCGTCCACTACTACCAGCGTCTTGCCGTGATTGCCGCCCGAGAACAGCAGATTGAGGGCGTCAGGAGCGTTCTCCAATCCGACGACGAGATGTTCTTGGTGTCGCAGAGTGCCGTTGAGCACCATGGTCGCCAACTCGAGTTGCGCTTCGGCCGACCGACTCATGTAGTCAAGGACAATAAAGCCCTCCATCCGAGCTCGGCGCATAATCAACATGGTGTGATTCTTCAGTCCACCGAATTCGCTCATGTTGTTGTATTGAGAAATTGCGCCACAGAGCACAACACGGCCGTGCATGGCAATATTCATGAGCACCGCATCAAGCACCTCGCCACCGACGTTGTCGAAGTAGACGTCGATACCCTTAGGGCAGGCTTCACGAAGCCGTCGGGCAAGGTGAGGCTCCCGATAGTCCAAGCACTCATCAAACCCGTAGAGCTCTACGACTTCGGCACACTTTTCTGGACCGCCAGCGATTCCGACAACCTTCTTGGCACCACGGGCCTTGGCGATCTGCCCGGCCACCGAACCGGTCGCTCCAGCCGCACCCGAGACCACTACAACGTCATCGGCCTTGAAGGCACCGACGTCAGTGAGTCCGTAAAAGGCCGTTATGCCAGTTACGCCAAGCACGTTCATCACAATGGGAAGCGTCAAGCCCGTCCCCTTTGGTACTACCGAGAATTTGTTCGAAGCATCAGCAATGGCCCACTCCTGCCAGCCCGTCATACCGATCACGATGTCACCGACTTGGTATGCGTCAGTGCATGACTCAACGACCACTCCACCACCACCACCGCGGACGACAGCGCCAATTTCGATTGGGGGCAAGTATCCCGGAGCATCATTCATCCACGTTCGGATGGTGGGGTCGATTGACAAGAGGCCCACTCGAATGAGCGCTTGACCCTCACCGCACACGGGTCGATCCGAAATCACCACAGCGGTCGTTGAACTATCAACTAAACCATCGGGACGCTGCGTTAAGACCACTTGACGGTTCTGCACGGATTTCACCAATCTCTCTTCACCATGAATGTAATGACGTCATGACATTCATGGCGCCAGGCAATCTGGCGAAGATTACATCGAAGTGGAGTGAGCAGAAAGGATGTAGCGAACAACTCGGTTCGGGCCATGCTCCAAGACGAACACGCTGCCCTTGGCGTCAGAGACAATGGCCATTGGTAGAGCAGTGTCGCCGTTGGCCTCAGTGACGATCTGTGCGCCGAGCGAGTTCATGTACTCCCACACGCGATGGGCACCGGCTTCGACGAAGAATATGTTGCCCAGGGCATCAGCGGTGATGCCTGACGGCTCATCGAGGCCACCCTGAATCAGGATTGGCTTCTGTCCTGAGATAATTCGAACGACCGAACCGTCCTTGTGCCCCGTGCCGCCCAAACTCACGTTGACGTAGCCGAAGGCGTCCTTGGTGATGTCCGTTGGGTTTGCCAAACCACCGACCCACAGCTTGGCGACGCCCTGACGTGTAATCGTGAGGACATTTCCGTACTTGGTCTGGACGCCAAGGAGGCCACCGTAGCCGTCAGATGCGATGGCCGTAATGCCATCAAGACCCTTGACGAGAACTTTCTTGTCACCATTCTTGAGAACTTGATAGATCGTTCCCGTGGAAGGCTCCGACACGTAGATTTCGTCCAGTGACGTAACCGCAACGCCGTGGGGGTGATCAAATCCATTGGCGAGAACGACACGCTTAGTGGGCGTGAGTTGTTCAACGGTGCCACCGCGCTGACTCACAACAATGGCGTCACCATTCTTCAGCAATCCGACGGCCGTTCCATTGGTACTGGGGGCCGTGTTGTACTTTTCGCGGATGTAGAGCGGTGTGATGACCGAGATTTCACTCGTCACCTGATTCGCCACGAAAGCGTGACCTGAGCCGTTTACCGCGAGAGCAGTGGGGTGGGCAAACTCGCCCTCCACCATGACCTCTTCGCCATTGGCACGGAATTCAAGAACCTCATCTCGACCGGTATCCGAAATGAAGACGTTGTTGGCGGAGTCGACGGCGACGCCTGAAGGGTGGTCGAGACCGGCCTTGTATATGGTGCGAGTGCCGGCCGTACCGTCTTCCGTGGCAGCAAACTTAAGTACGATGCCGCGTCCAGTATCGGTGACCCAGACATTGCCGAATGGGTCGATGAAAACCGCTTGAGGATTTTGAAGGCCCGACGTAAAGACTTCTTGATTGCCCTGCTTGTCGACGGTGACGATTTGACCGTGACCACTGTCAGCAACGTAGACGCGGCCCTTGCGATCGACAGCGATGCCTGTTGGCGTCTTAAAGCCATGACCAATGGAACGTTGCGCCGTCGAATTGGCGGCGTAGGCCTTCAATTGATAACGGAAGGCTGGAGCTATTGCCTGGGCTGGATGCACGTCGATACGAAGCACCCGGTTGTGTCCAGCGTCAGCGACGTAGACAACTTCTTTCGAGGTAGAGGGGTCGGCCACCGCTGAATACGGGTGCAATAGACCGCTGCCGACCGTGCTCCGCACTCCATCGAGTCCGATGCGAACAATGCGATTATTGCCGGCGTCGGCGATGTACGTCGTATTGAGAGCGCTAACCGAGACTCCCTGAGGGCTGGAGTAACTCTTGGCTTCGATATGCACAAAATCCTGGGAAACCAAAAATAGAGCCAGAACGACGACGAACCCGGAGGCACGAGTCCACCAGCTGGGATCCAGATCTTCTTCGGTATCAGTTACGCGCTTGGCACCTTCGAGGGTGGCGAAGATGGCGGTGACGGTAGCTAGAGAAATCGCCAACCAGCCCAAGATGTCAGATCCGCTTACGAATTTGCCATTGAGGACCTTCATGGCGTACTGCGAGAAGATCAAGATCACAAAGATCTTGAAGAGGTCTCTGGGTACAAAGCGGAAGAGTGCACTTGGGCGAATAAATCGCTCACCCAACACACCAAATTTTTCCGTCAAAAGGTACACAACCCAGACAACTGGCGTCTGCCACATCCAGCCCATGATTTCCCAGATGAGGACAAAGGCAAACAGAGAAGTAAAAGTCTTAAGCGACCGGTCGACAATTGGAGGCCGTGAGACTTGTTGGGCCGACTCGATTGGCGCAAAGCTCCGATGTAGAAAAAGTTCAGTCGCTACGCGAATAAGCATCGCCAAGGCAACAATGATCTTGATGGCGACCATGTGCTCTTGAATTGTGACGCCAGCAATTCCCTGCTGGTAAGCACCAGCGAGCGAAGGCATCAGTGCGGGCATTGAACCGAGAATCAGGATGGTCAAGAATGGCAGGACCAGGAAATCCGCTGCCAACATATAGAACTTTCGAAATCCAACTTCGTCTTCGATGACCACAATCGGTCGCATTTTTTCCGCGAGCTGAGGGGCAATAAACCATAAGAGTGCAACACCGAAGAGGCCCGTGAACGCATAGAGCATGCCTTGCGATCCAGTTGGACCTGTTACAAGATGACTCGAAAAGAAATGGCCTGAGAGAACTACACCAATAGCAAATACGAGGAATCCCACTAAGCCGGAGAAAGCGTCAAGGACTCCCAAGGCCATCATCGCCACGCAGAGCGAGAAGCTCGGCGCAATCGCCATGCCCTGAGTGTCAAACAAGGAAAGAATGCCCAAAACGAATGCGAGCGCTGGGAGCAGCAGGTAGGCATTGCCGAGGAGTGACCGCAAGTAAATACCATCGTTAAAGGGCTGACCGATTAACGGGGAAATTTGTTGCAGATGGTTTCCGAACCAGTCGTTAAAGCGATCAACAATGTGCCGTCCACCAATACCGGGTGCAGGCGGCGCTCCCGGCTTATGCCCCCGCGCGAGTCTTGAGGCTTGCGCAATTTCGATGTCGGCTGCGAGGCTGCCCGCATGGGCGCTTTCGAACATGGACATTAGTCAGATCCTCCTGGCCCGCTTGGAGGTGTCCCACCGGTTCCTTCGCCATCCGATGAGCCGCCATCACTGCTTTGACTCGAGCCTGAACCACCACCGGAACCACTGCTACCGCCTGAGCCTGAACCTGAGCCGCCACCGGAACCACTGCTACCGCCAGAGCCAGAGCCGCCACCGGAACCTGAGCCTGAGCCTGAGCCGCTACCAGAACCTGAGCTCGAGCCAGGACGTGATCCTGAACCTGAACCGCCGCCGGAACCAGATCCAGAGCCGCTACCCGAGCCTGAACTTGAGCCGGAGCCTGAGCCGCTACTCGAGCCAGATCCAGAGCCGCTACTTGAGCCTGATCCACTCGATGAGCCTGTGCCGGAGCCGCCAGTCGTGCTGGAACCTGAACCACTACTCGTACCACCACTAGATGGAGAGCCGCTTCCGCTGGATGGCGTCGGTGCAGCTGGTTCGGACTGAGCAGGGGCTGGCGTAGATGGTGCTCCGCCGCCTGATGGTGCTCCGCCGCCTGATGGTGCTCCGCCGCCCGATGGTGCACCGCCGCCCGATGGTGCTGATGGACGTGGTGATGGGGTGCCGCCACTCGAAGGTGGAGTGGGCTCGGATGCTGATGGTGCTGATGGTGCTGATGGTGCTCCGCCGCCCGATGGTGCTCCGCCGCCCGATGGTGCTCCGCCACCCGATGGAACTCCGCCGCCCGATGGTGCAGAAGGTGCAACTGGACGTGGTGCAGGGGCGCCACCACCTGAAGGAGGGGTGGGTTCGGCAGCAGCTGGTGCAGCTGGTGCTGAAGGTGCAGCTGGTGCTGAAGGTGCTGAAGGTGCAACTGGACGTGGTGCAGGGGCGCCACCACCTGAAGGAGGGGTGGGTTCGGCAGCTGCGGGTGTAGGTGCAACTGGACGTGGTGCTGGCGTACCGCCACCAGACGGCGCTCCGCCACCAGTAGGTGCTCCACCGCCAGTTGGTGCTCCACCGCCCGTAGGGGGGCCACTTGGAGTGGTCGGCACGCGAGGTGCTGTGGGAGTTGGGGCCTGGGGCACGCCGCCACCAGAGGGAATACCACCACCGACAGGGATTCCTCCACCAGTTGGGATCGTCGGAGGCAGGCGGGTCGCCGCTGACGCAGCGGCGCTCGCCGAACTCGCAGCTGCACTGGCGGAAGATGCCGCAGCTGCCGCACCGGTCGCAGCAGCGGCTGCGGCTGTCGACACCGCTGCCACGGCGGTAACCGAGGAGGCTGCTTTTTGAACCGACGAAGGCGTTGAGTCAATTTTTGGAGGAATCGTTGTGGTCGATTCGGCAACAAAAATCGTTGTCGTTGTGACCTGCTCTGGGGTCGTGACCGGAGGAACAGTCGTTTCAGGCGGCGCAAGCGTCGTTGTGGTGACCTGGCCGGGAATCGTCGTCGGTGGCTCCGTTGTTGGAGTCGTGGTATCGGGGACCGTGGTGGTAGTGGTGCCTGGGAGTGTCGTCGTCGTTGTCGTGACGATGGTGGTAGTTGTTGTGGTCGTTACAGGACAAGGCTTAGTTGTGAAGGTAAATGTTCCGCTGACTGGGGACTTTGTATAGGAGACGTTGGCACCAGTGCCACTCTTTTTTGACTTCACACCGGCAATTCGTATGCGCACCTGCCCTCGAGGAACCGCTACCCGACGTCCGCCATTAATGGAAACCCAGACATTGGCAGTCACACCACAGCGAACGGCATTTCCGGACTCTTCAGAGTGGACCGAAATATTGATTTCGGCGCAACCGTTGGAGTCGACCAAAATTCGCTTGTACTCCACATCGTTGAGATAAATGGTGACGTAATTCCTCGATTGGTTCGTCGCATTGGGAACGTCAAAGCCACACATGAACACCGTCGGCGATGTTCCGCCATCTGGAATCGGATTGATACGACCTGGATAGGTCGGCCCATTCGGTAGCGCATCTGGTCCGGGGTAGCCACCAGCGATGGCGATTCCCGGGTTTAGGCCGTACGAAACAACACCCAATATGGCGGCGATCGCGAATCCAATCAGCGAGCCGCGGTAGCGATGGCGAGGCTGTTTCATGAGTATCAGCATTGACGCTACTACTCAAGACGGACTAGTGCCTGTCGGTTTGCTTGCTGGTAGGGCAGCCTTGTTGGCTCGATACCGGGGACTTCACCCAAATCTCACCCCCGGCGGTGCTGAGACTGCACTCCCTCGCCGGAGTACTGCCGGGCCTTGAGCCACGAGGGGCGGAAAACCATTGCGGTGGGCGCTGAGGGACTCGAACCCCCGACCTGCTGAGTGTAAATCAGCTGCTCTAACCAACTGAGCTAAGCGCCCGCGTCTAGACAGCCTAGAGCGGTCCGTGACCCATGAATGACAGCCCCAGTTCTTGGGAAGCGGCGACGAGTGGCCGACGTACAACCGCTTGATCAATGACGAGATTTTCTCCGTTGTAATCACCGACAAAGGCGCCGGCCTCCTGGGCAATCAGCATGCCGGCAAGGTAGTCCCAAGGATTGAGCGTGGAGCGTTGGGCCACCGTGTAGAGATCAAGCGAACCGTCAGCCACGAGACAGAACTCCAAGCTGGCTGAACCGAGGGCTCGAATTTGACCCCAACCGATATGGCGCTCCGGGAGCCCGGAAAAACTTACGAGAGCCCCCGCAACTTCCTTGTGGCCACTGGTGCTGATCTGCTGACCGTCGCGCCTGGCCCCTCCTCCGCGGGTCGCCCAGTAGCGAACGCCACTGGACTGGTTAGCGACCAGGCCGGCGACCAGGCCATCGCTGTCCAGCACGGCGATACTGGTCGCGAAGAACGGAATTGACCTGTCACAGTTGGTCGAGCCGTCAATGGGATCGAGGACGACCGTTAGGTCGCCCTCGCCGGTGATTCCCGACTCTTCACTCACGACACGAAAGCCGGCTTGCGTCAATACGCTCACTGCCGCCGCATCGGCCGCTAAGTCCAAGTGGTACTGCGTTGCTCGTTGGCCCGAGTATCCCCGACCCTGATCGGCGACGTAGGCCCCCTTCACGGCATCAGCGCATGCGTGCAGGTGTTCGAGAATCGTGTTGAGCTCCATTTCGACACCGTAGTTGCCGGCGATTAGTCTGAGCAGCAATGGCAGCAATCGATGTGGCCGGTTTTATAGCCGACCTGAAAAACCACGCCGTAGATCATGGCTTTCATGTTCACGACGAGCGACACTTCGTTGAGACGTACTCCCTTCGCCAAGCATGGGAAATCGACCTCCACCCCGAGTCGGCCTGTGGCGGACCCGTTGACGTTCACGTACTTCTCGACGTAGACCCTCGCGTCCTGTTGGCCTTTGAGGATGCCTTCAATACCTTGGGCGAAGACGAGGAGCCCATCGATGACTTTCACTTCCCTCTCGTGTTGACGTGGAACCTTCCTCCGATGCAGCGTGGGCCCGATTTACTCCGACTCACGATTGATCTCGCCCCGGTCGGTGGCATGTCGATGCCACTGGAAGTTTCAGCCATTGATTCGTACGCGTCAGCCACCGAGCTGGGTGAGCGTCGCGTCAGCGTGGTGGCCCGCGTGCCAGTTTCCCTAACCGCTATCAGTCGTGGCGAAGATCCACTGTGTGACCTCTTCGAGCGCAGCGGCAAAATCTCTAACTTCCTCCTCGAGCAGGCCGAGTCATGGCCCGGTTGAATCGCTGGCCCGTGGCCTTTGTCTTCGTCATCGTCAGCGCCTTGACTCTCGCGGGTTGTGGTCGTGACGGACTCGGTGAAGCTCGTCAAGCCTGTGGTTTTGCCCAACAGGGCATTGCTCTCATCGAGAAGAGCCAACAGCCCGGTATCGCTCCCGTTGAAGCCGATCACCTACTCCGACAAGCGCGTAGCGCATTTATTCGCGGGGTGGGCCACGCCGCACGAGCGACGTCGGCCAATGGTCGATGGAATTCGCTCATGACCACGCTGCAACTTTCACGACACGGTTCTGTTACCCACGTGGTGCCGACGCTTACTCGGCAATGTAAGTCAATACTCTCGGACAGCTACCTGTACTAGCTGCGAAGTCGGGCGTACAGCCACTCGATGGAGTTGTCATCGAGCATGGCGTCTTCCCAACCATCAATCGCACGAAGTACTGCTTCGTGCGAACCAATGGTGGCGATTACCAGTACGGTCAATTCTTCGACATCTTCTTTCGTGACGTAGAAGTCGCCAAAGGCATCAGTTCCGACTTCGGAGTCGGGAGCCAGCATTAGATAGAGCTCGCCGGTGGCCTCGACCCACGAAAGTTCATACTCATTGTCGACGGCGTCAGTCCACTCACTACCGAACTCAAATTCCGAACTTTCACGACGAGCTTCGTTGGCTTCGTAAAACTCTTCTATGTCAATCGGGATTTGGCTCATGTCCCCACCATAATTCGTCTTGGTTTCTGTGCGTTGGACTGTGCGCTCTGCTCGGTACGCACTAGGGAGTCGCACTTTGCAAACTCCCGGCTATGAAACCAAATGACGTCCTTACTCAGCTTCGATACGAATGGACCGCGATCGGCTTCGATGCTCGCTCGCGTGCCGTATGGCGTGACATCCAACAGAGAAATCAGCTGGACTTCGTCAATGCCGACAATTTCGGCACTCTCCTCAAGCGCTTGGAGCCCCGAGGTGGGCTCTCGGTCGAAGAACGTTCCATGGTCATCCAGGTTCTCCTGCAGGAAGCGGAGCATCCAGATGTCCATCGTGCACTCCTTCAAACACTCCTGCCGGGCCTTGTGAGTACCTGTCGGCAGCTGAATTTTGGGCGGGGCATTACGCCATGTCCCAGTGATGTGGTGAATGAGGCGATCACCATGCTGAGCGAGATTCTCCAGGAATGGGCCGGACAGTCGCGTCAGTACGCCGCGCCCGACATCTTGTCGGCCCTCCGGGGCCGACTACGCCGGTGGCTACTCCGAGAAAAGGATCATGCTCGGCGAAATGCCGGTGAGATACCTCCGACCACTGTTGAGGCTGAATCGTCCCACCTCTTAACTCGCCTAACGAAACTGCTGGAGCATCCTGAGCACCGCGACCTGGCCGAAGTGGTGTACGCCCGCGTATTTCAAAATGTGCCGCTAGCAGAACTTGCCCGCGAGCGACACGTAGCGCCCGTCACGCTGCAGCGAACACTGCAGCAATTCTCGACCAAGCATCTCCTATGAGTCGCACTAGACATTCTTGGAAAAGACTTCTACGGTGGATACTTCATGAAGCCCAATCGTCCGACATTGACGCCACCGTGGATTCCCGTAGGACTGTCGACTTTGGTCCTCCTCGGGCTCGTCGTCGTGCTCAATCAGCGCGTGCCCGCTCCCCTGTCTTCCCGTCAGACCAACGACTCTCATTCCCCGAGCGTGACCGTCACGTCGATTCGCCTCATCACCAAGATCCAGTGGCAGCAACGTCCGCTTCCAACAACCACCAGTCCATCGGGCGCCAACGGGAACTGGACCGACACCAGCGCGAGCCCCGACGTGGCCCTCGTGGCCAGTGGCGCCGTGGGTCAAGATCTCTGGAATCAAGATCTCGTGCCAGTACTGAGCGGAACAACCTACGTAGTCACAATGAACCCACTGGGTCATTTGAGCCTCGACTGCGTCAGTGGGTCGATGGACGTCGACCCACAATTCTCCGTTCCCCCCAGCGCCAATTCGTGCGTTCTGCAGATAACGGGAGTCGCCGGCACCCCCTGGTCGGTGAGGCGCACGACATGAAAGTTCGACCCAGCGCCGCCAGCGGCATGCTCCTGGTCGCCTATCTGATTGCCATTCCGGCCACCACGCCGACAATCTGGAGCCGCGCCCACGAAGCCCAATCACCTCGCATTGCCCTCACCCTCGTCGCCGCCCTCGTCGCGCTCTGGTGCGTTGTCGTTGTTCGCCTGATTCACACTGTGTGGCGCCAACGTCGCGGACACCACACGAGCGGAGGCTTCGGTTGGCTGGCCGGGCTCGTGCTGTCCATGACCACCTTCGTAGTGGGTCCGGCCGTGGCCTCCACCGCCAGCTCCGCGGAGGTTTCTCACAGCGTCCACCATCACTCCAAGCAGGCCAGTGTGGTCACCATGTCGGCCGGTCTACCAATGGCGCTCATGGCGAAACGACGACGCGACGAACTGAAACAACTTCGCATCATTCTGGAAGAAGGTGAGGTCGATGAAGTCATCAACGAATTACAGGCGATCGACGAGGATCTAGTCCAACGAGTACTCGACGGTCTGCCCCCTGATGACTTTGGCATTATTACTGTTGAGCAGTTCGAAGAACCCGGTGCCGTTATGGCGAACGCTGATAGTCCCGTTCTCGTGGTGCCCGTACGCAATGAATCTAACCAGTGGATGCTGGCCTACGCTCGCCCCGGAGGCACAATTGCGGTGGCTCCAGGGACCGATCTCCAGACCCTGGCCGCAGTCGCAGCGGCGCTGCATAGTGACGGCCGAATCGTGACTGCAACTTCGGCGCTGGAAACGATGCGACAGTTAGCCCTCAGACCTTCGCCACGGGTCATGGTGGTGCATCTGGGAGGCGACCCTCTCGACGAGGACATCGCCCGACTCTGCGTCCGTATGGTCCACCGAAGTGATCGCGATCAGCGCGTGTCCAGCCCAGTCGAAGCGTCCCGTTCGCGTAGACCTGTCGAGTTGATTGACACCCACGTCTTCGTCCGTCTGCTACGACCAGTAGTCCTCGTCGAGGGACTGCACGAACCATTCAATAGTGATTTACGTCGCCGGTGCATTGAGATGACTTCGTACCTAGCGATTCATCGACACGAAGTCATTACGGGCGATCGGTTACGAGCGCGTGTACTTGGTGGCGGTTACAACGACGCCTCCACGCGCACGTTGGCCAATACGGCCTCCGCCGTTCGCCGTTCCCTCGGCACTCACGACTCCCACGCCCGACTCCTACCCGTCACCCCCGGGGGCCACTACCGCACCGCAGATGTCTCTTCCGATATCGAGCGATTCCACGCGCTCGTAGCACGCGCCCAGGAGAGCCCGTCCGAGGAGTTTGCGCTCTTAACCGAGGCGATGGGCCTGATTGAGGGCGAGCCCCTCAGTGCCGAGCTTCGGGGATTTGAATGGTTCTTAGCCGAGGGCCACCTTGCGCGCCTTCAGCGCGACGCCGAGTGGGCCGCCCTTCGATTAGCCCAACTTGCCATCGTCTTGGGTGACTTCGACCTCGCGTACTACGCCCTCGAACGTGGTCGACTTGTTGACCCGTATTCCGACGACATTGTGGCGGCACTCGCGCGGGTGCCTCGTCGTCGAGACCACATCACCAGTGGTGATGCTGGGGCTTAGGCCAATTTCGATGCGATAGATGTCGCCGAACGAAGGACGAGGCCGTCCGAACCGGCGGTGGAGTACGAGTAGGCCGGACGCTGCTTAGCTTCGGTGAGCAACGAATCGAGTTGTTCGAGGAATGGAATGACGGGCTCCACAAAGAGGTGCTTAGAGAGCGACCCAGGAATGGTGTTGATTTCATTTACGTAGAGTTCCTTGTCATTAGCCAGGAAGTCAATACGAGCGACGCCGCGGACGCCGGCGAGAACAGCAATGGCCTGGGCGAGCTCACGAATCTGAGCCGCCCGTTCGGCGGGCAGATTGGCGGGTAGCTCCCGAGGGGCCGAAACCATCCCTTCGCCTCCGACGTACTTATCGCGGTAGTCGAGGATTTCAGTGTCTGCCGACCGACGGATTGGCTTTTCAATTGCCGAGAGGGTGACTTCAGGAAAACTACGAACGGCAATTTGGAGGTCATAGAGGTCGGGGCGATACGGCTCGACAACACAGCCCCGAGCGAAATGCACGTTGCTCGTGAGGCGGGCCTTGAGCGTGGCGAGGTCAGCTACGACGTCGATACCGATTGAGGAGCCACCGAATCGTGGCTTGCAGATATACGGTCCGTCGAAAGGAATGGATTCGGTGGACGCATTCACGAGGACCCGAGGTAAAGAAGGCAGTCCGGCGGCAATGAGGGCAGACCCGAAGGCCAATTTGTCCATACCGAGCGCGGCACTGGCCACGTTGGGACCGGTGTAGGCAATGCCGGCGAGATCTAACAAGCCTTGAATCGTGCCGTCTTCTCCAGGTCCGCCGTGCGTCGCAAGGACAACGGCGTCGATAGTGAGAACTTTGTCTTTGCCGAAACGTCCAGCGGTCTGGACGAAACCTCGGCTCTCACCGAGTCGGAACTCCAATGCATCGGAACCGGCCGGCACGCCGTTCGCAAACGCTTCGGCCTCGACTCCACGCGCCACGGACACGAAGGTTCCGGCCTTGGTCCAATAGATGCCCAAGACATCACGGTTAGCTCGCTCGAGCTCACGGAGTGCTAGGAGTCCCGTGAGAATAGAAATATCGTGCTCCGGAGTTGGTCCACCAAATAAGACACCAATCATCAGAACACCTCTCGCATCAAGGCTTAAGGGTAGTGGTCAGGCAGATCATTTAGGTACAACACCAAATCGGTCTCGCCCAAGTTGGCCCGAACCCACGCCACCGCCTCTTCGCGAATATCGAAACGAAGATGTTCACCGTCAAAGCCGGTCGTAAGAGCCTGGGCATTGGTTCTCGCCACGACCACCAGCGACGCCCCCGCTGCCTTGATGGCGCGACCCAGTGCTTCGTTCTCGCTGACCTGTTCGCTACCCAGCTCGATGAGGCCGGGGGTGATGACGACCCTGCGGCCGGGTACGGGGATGGACTCCAGGAGCTCGAGCGCTGCCGTGGCGCTCGCGGGGTTCGCGTTAAAGGTGTCATCGATAATGGTGAGACCCGAAGGGGCACGCACCACCGTCAAGCGATGCTGAGCGGCAGTGAGATGAGAAATACGGGTCGCAACTTCATAGGGATCACCGCCGAGTTCGAAACTTGCCGCTATCGCACAGGCCAGATTGGTCTCGTGAATTCCAGCGACTGGCAACACCTCTGCCACCACCACGTCGTCACGAAGAATCTTCCATCGTTCCTGCTCGAGGATGACGCGTACCTGGGCGCCCTGCGTCTTCGAACCAGCTGTGACGACCTTCTTACCAGCCGCCTCAAGGATTGGGACCCACGCCGCCAAGCGCGCATCGTCGATGTTGAGAATCACCGTGTGGGCCCGTTCGGTTATTTCGAACTTGGCTTGATTGATGACGTCGAGTGTTCCCATGCGCTCAAGGTGCACCGGACCAATAGATGTCACAATGGCAATTTCTGGAGGGCACCAGTCACACAGTGCGCGGATCTCACCGGGGCCGTACGTGCCCATCTCAGCAATAAATACCGACGTCCCGCTGACGAGATTCTCGTTGATTGCCCGGGAAAGGCCAGCACGATTATTAAAACTCCTTGGCGTCGGTACGACGCCGTGCCGTCCACCGAGTAGTTCAGCGAGGTGGTGTTTCGTCGACGTCTTTCCGAAACTGCCAGTTATCGCCACGACAGTCGGGTTTACTTCGGCGAGCCGACGGGCGGCCTGGTCGACAAACTTTTGGGCGAATCGATTCTCTAAAGGAGCAGTGATTTCAGCGGCGAGCTGAATCACGACTGGTACGAATCCAATGGCTATGGCTAGCGAGAAGTAAAAATCCGGTCCGAAATATCCAAAGGTCAAAATGAATAATTCGATCACCGTGGCAACGAACGCAACTGTCTTCAGTCGGCGGGTCCAGTTCAGTGGCGATGTCCGACCCCGGCGCGAAAGACCCCGCGGCAACCACCAGCCGTACCCCACGGCCGCGGCGAGCGCGACACCACCAAAACCTGTTAACCCCAATGCGGCACATAACGCTGCGACAATGGGCCAGTCACCAAGTGATTGCGAAGGTGCGACCTGGTTGCGATCCTTCGGACTCGGTAGGCGAAAAATCGCCCACCGGATAAAGAAACGCGACACCGCCTCGGGTTCGTAGTGCTCCCGCTGCAGGACCCGGAGCCACCGAACACCCTGAGCGCCAATGGCGATAAGCGCGACGAAGAGCCCGATGCCCTGCCAAGCGCGCGTCATCGAATGACCTTAGAGATTTCACTAGCGAGCAGCTCGGCTGCCTGCACTGGAACCAGATGCCCCACATGTTCAAGGACTACAAGATTGGTGGCCGCTTTCATCTGATCAATGGATCGACGAGCGATAGTGACGGGGACATCGCGATCGTCGGCGCCCCACACCAACGTGGTGGGCGTAGTAACGAGCGCCAGCTCGGCCTCGTAGGACTCCCCCACCGTTGCTACCAAGATGTCACGGAGTTGGCCAGTAGCGGCGCGGTAATCGGCCGATCCGTACTTCTGTTTAGCCCGCTCGAGTCGCGCTGGCGAGAGGAGACCGAGAGCGGCCAGTTTCTTGACTGCGCGATAGGCCCAAGGGGAACGCCGAGGTGCACCTTCGCGAGCCAGAAGTGGCGCGCCCGTGAGGATGAGAGTGGAGAACATCTCAGGATGGCGAGCCGCCATCACGATGGCAACACGACCGCCAAAGGAGTGACCCACTACTGCCGGGGCCGCTTCACCAAATATTTCGCGAACCACTGGCGCGAGCAAGTCGGCGTACTCACGGGCACCCCCAACGAACGAAGGCAGGGGGCTCGCCCCGAATCCCGGTAGGTCGAGCGCCACGGAGGCGATGCCACTCTGGGCCAAAATATCGGCCGCTGTGGCGAAGTCAGTACTCGAGCGTCCCCAGCCGTGGAGCCACAGGATTTGAGGGGTGCCATCGCCGTACACCTGTCCAAATAGTTGCCCATTGGCGAAGGCTTTCAGCACACCCCTCAGGTTACTGACGACCTTTGGGTCGCTATGACCATGTTGCAACTGCGCACTAGCGTTCAAACCACGATGAGTGACGAAGTGACCTTCTCGGAAGACCAGTTGGTGGGATTGACCCCCGAGCAACGCGAAGCGGTGACGTCTACCCAGCGCCAACTGCTCGTCCGTGCCACGGCCGGTTCGGGCAAGACTCACGTTCTCACGCTGCGCATTCAACGCCGGATTGCCGAAGGGGATGTCGCGCCGGACCAGGTGCTCGCCATGACCTTTACCCGCAAGGCGGCCGATGAACTCCGCACACGCCTCTGGCGAACTGGAATTCGGGGGGTCGCGGCCGGAACGTTTCACCGGGCCGCCCTCGATATCGTTTCGGACTTTCGTACCGACAACAACCTGCGACCCATGTCCATCGAGCCGAATCGCCGTCGACTCATCAATGAATTGGTTATTGCTCTCAATAAGACGGGGCAGCGAATCGAAGATTGGCAGATCCCTCGCATCGAACAGGAGATTGGCTGGGCGCTGAGCCAGGGCTTCAACGGGACGACCTACGGACGACGAGCGTCACGGGCCCGGCGCGCAGCTCCACTACCTGGCGCCCAGATGGCCGATGTCATTGACCGCTACGTCGGCCTCTGTCAGTCCAAAGGGGTTGTGGACTTTGATCTGCTCTTGTCGGAAGCGATTCGCATTCTTCGCGACGACCGCGCAGCACTCGCGAGCTTTCGTCACCGCCACCGGGCACTCTTCGTTGATGAGGCGCAAGACATCAACCCCTTGCAGTTCACCTTGTTACGACTGATGGCAGGGGAAGACCCCGACATCTTCACTGTGGGCGACCCCAATCAATCGATCTACGGTTTCAATGGAGCCAGCCCACAGCTCTTACAAGAACTGCTCGCCACTTGGCCAGACACCGTCGTTCTCGACCTCACGCGCAATCACCGCTCCACCGCCCACATTGTGGCTGTGGCCGACACGCTGCTCGAAGATGGCGCAGCGGGAATCACCCCGGCGAAGGCCGATGGAGAGATCCCCCTGGTTCGCATCTATGACACGGAAGAGCTTGAGGCACGAGCCGTAGCCACGTGGCTCAACTCGCGCCACCAACCTGGCTCACCCTGGCGCTCTATGGCGGTGCTGGCGCGGACCAACAATCAACTGAACATCATCGGTGAGATGCTCACCACCATGCACATCCCCTTCGAACGACGGGGGGCAGAAAACTCCCCGGGCTCTGACGTCATCGTGGGCGACACTGGTCCGGCGCGGTGGTTTGATCAAGAGCACAAGGATGCTGTGGCCCTCTCGACTATTCACCGCTCGAAGGGTTTGGAGTGGCAACACGTTGCAGTCATTGGTCTGGCCGAAGGCGTCCTGCCTAACTTCAATGCCACGACGGCAGATGACATTGCGGAAGAGCAACGTCTCGCCTACGTTGCGCTCACCCGAGCCGAAGAGACCCTCCTGCTGACATGGAATCGAGGGCGCCACGACCCTCGGACACCGGACCGTCAGCCGTCGAGGTTTCTGGCCGCCATTGAACAGAAGATTTCGGAGCTGGCAGCGGTGGAGGCTCCACTTCTCGGTGATGAACGGCGCCAGCGACTAGCCGCCATCCGTGAACAACTCGCCGCTAGTCGTCCTCAACTATCGTCAGACGGTAGTGAGCACTCACCTTCTTAACGAACTCGTCAGCATTCTCGGAGATCGACACGTCTCGAGCGCTTCGACCATTAATCCCGACGATCTACACGACGAATCACTACACCCCGAACCGCGGAACCCGCTTGCGGTGGTGCGCCCCCAGAGCCGCGACGACGTCGTGGCTCTCGCCAAGTTCGCCGCAACTCACAACATCCCCATTACGGCCCGCGGGTCGGGCACTGGACTTTCCGGAGGTGCCAAACCGGTTGAGGGCGGCATCGTTCTTTCTTTCGCCGACATGAACCACGTCATCTCGATAAATACCAGCGATCACGTGGCGGTAGTCCAACCGGGGATCACGCTGCGCGAGCTTGATGCGGCCCTGCTCTCCACTGGGCTGCACTACCCCGTCTACCCCGGAGAGCTCTCCGGCTCACTCGGTGGCAACATCAACACCAACGCCGGTGGCATGCGGGCTGTTCGCCACGGCGTAACTCGTCAGCACGTCCTTGGTCTGGAAGTTGTCCTCGCGAACGGAGACGTACTTCGCACTGGTGGACCGGTGGTGAAGTCCTCCTCGGGATACGACCTAACCCAGTTGATCGTCGGTAGCGAAGGGACGCTGGGTCTGGTCACCGAGATCACTCTCAAGCTCTCCCCACGCTTCGCCCACAGCGCGACAGTTCTCGTGCCGTACTCCACGCTCGAAGAAGTGACCAGCACGGTGCCCGCGATTATTTCGGCGGGCCTCCAGCCCTCGATTCTCGAATATCTAGACATTCTGACGATGTCATCGGTCACTACTCGGGCCAATCTGGAGCTGGGCGTGCCTCAGGCTGTCAGCGAGCGGGCCCTGGCATATCTAGTCATCGTTCTCGAGACTCGCACGCGCGAACAGCTTGATCGCGATATTGAAGATCTCGGAACCCTCGTCCTCGCCAGCGGTGCTCTGGACGTCTTCGTACTGCCCGATGGATCGGGACAACGTCTTATTGAAGCCCGTGAACAGGCCTTCTGGGTAGCCAAGGAAGCCGGTGCCCACGAAGTCATTGACGTCGTCGTACCCCGCTCGAGCGTGCCGACGTATCTCGCCAGCATTGCCACACTGGCCGCCACATACGAGTCCTTCATCGCCGGCTGTGGCCACGTTGGTGATGGCAATGTCCACATGAGCGTCTTTCAGCCCGACCTAGAAAAGCGTGAGGCATTTCTTCTCGCCCTCTTCACGCTGGGCGTGGAGATGGGTGGTGCCATCTCCGGTGAACATGGCATTGGTCGCGACAAGCAAAAGCCCTTCCTCGTCTTGACTGACGAGGTGAGTCTGGCCGTGCAACGTCGCATCAAATCAGTGTTTGACCCCCAGAACATTCTCAATCCCTACCGACTTACCGACGAAAGGCCCCTCCCATGAACGGAGCACAATCACTTCTTGCCACGCTGTATGCCAATGGAGTCGAGGTCTGCTTTGGTAACCCTGGCACCAGTGAGATGCACTTCGTGGCCGCGCTGGACTCGCAACCCGGGATGCGTGGCGTATTGGGGCTCTTTGAAGGCGTCGTGACCGGAGCCGCCGATGGATATGCCCGCGTCACGGGCAAGCCCGCCGTCACTCTCCTACACCTCGGACCCGGCCTCGGCAATGGTCTCGCCAATCTTCACAACGCGAGACGAGCGCATGTTCCCCTCATCAATGTGGTCGGCGATCACGCCACGTACCACTCTCGTTACGACGCACCGCTGGAAAGTGACATCGCATCAATCTCACGTGCGGTATCGGGCTGGCACCGGCGAACGGCGCGACCTGATGACGTGGCTGGCGACGCTCTCGATGCCCTCCGGGCCGCCTACGGCCCTCCCGGACAGGTCGCCACGCTCGTCTTGCCCGCGGACGCCTCGTGGGGACCAGTGACGCCACCATCCGCCCAACTCCCGACCGCCACCATCCCCATGGCCACCCCTCCAACGGCCGATCGAGTTCAGGCGGCCGCTCGCGTCTTGCGGACTAAGAAGAGTGCTCTGTTCTTGGGCTTTGACGCACTCCGCGTCCACCCTCTCGGACTCGCCCACCGCGTCGGCACCGCCACTGGTGCTCGTGTGATGAGCGAGACCTTTCCCACTATCCAAGACCGTGGCGCTGGCGTTTTCACACCCGACCGGCAGATCTACCTATCGGAATTTGCAATCTCCCAACTCAGTCAGCTCGAAGCCATTGTGCTCGTTGGCGCCAAGACGCCCATCGGCTTCTTCGGGTACCCCGACATCCCTAGTGAGCTGCTGCCCCCAGGTTGCGAAGTCGTCATTCTGACGGAACCAGGCATGGATTCGACTGCAGCGCTCGAAGCGCTCGTCGAAGAGTTTGCGGCCCCTGCAGTAGCCGTTACGTCACCCGAGCGGCCACAGGCGCCCACCGGCGAACTCACTCCCTTCGCACTGGCGCAAGCCGTTGCGGCACTTCTCCCCGAGGATGCCATCGTGGTCGATGAGAGCAATACCAGCGGGCTGCACCTCTACGGCCAACTTTCGGGTGCCGCGCCGCACCAACTACTAACACTGACTGGTGGTGCGATTGGATACGGACTGCCCGCAGCCCTCGGCGCCGCACTGGGAGGCGGAGGCCGGCGCGTTCTCGCCATCGAGAGTGATGGTTCGATGATGTATACGCCACAGGCTCTGTGGTCTATGGCCAGGGAGAACCTCGACGTTACGATTCTCGCGCTCTCCAATCGCAGCTACGCCATCTTGAACCTCGAACTATCCAGAGTCGGTGCCACTTCGGAAGGCGACGCCTCGCGCCAGATGCTGGACCTTGATAATCCGACATTGGATCTCTGCTCGATTTCCCGCGGAATGGGTGTCCCGGCCGTCAAGGTCGCCACCGCTGATGAACTCGTGGCCGAGTTGGCGAAGAGTTTCGCCACGTCAGGACCGACGTTCATCGAAGCGATGCTGCCAAAGGGTCTGGGTTAGAAGTCGACCAGGACTGGGGCGTGGTCCGAGGGCTTTTCGCCCTTGCGGGCTTCCCGATCAACCCAGGAAGCACTCGCCGTTGCCACGACAGGTGCTGAGCAGTACAGCAAGTCAATCCGCAGTCCCCAGCCACGGCGGAAGCAGCCATTGCGATAGTCCCACCACGAGTAGCACGGCTCATCGGGATTGAGCTGGCGCGTGATGTCAACAAGACCCAAGGACTCGATCCGACGCAATGCGTCTCGTTCGGGTTCGCTGACATGGGTTGCCCCCACAAAGGCCGATACGTCGTAGCAGTCGAAATCAGTCGGGGTGACATTGAAGTCACCGCCAACAACGAGGGGCATCGCGGGGTCGTAGGTGGCCAGTCGGCCGTGCAGTGATTCGAGCCATCGCAGTTTGTATTCGTAGTGGGGATTGTCCAGTGCGCGGCCGTTCGGGATGTAACAGGAATAGACCCGTACGCCGCCACAGGTTGCCGCAATGACTCGTGCCTCTTCTTCGGGCTCACCGAAGCCCTGCACCACGTCCTGCAGGCCAACCCTCGAAAGGATGGCCACGCCGTTCCACTGACTTAAACCAAAGTGAGCGGACTCGTAGCCCAGTTCTCGCAGAGCGTCGAAGGGAAACTTCTCGTCACGCTGCTTGGTCTCCTGCAGCAACACGACGTCAACGTCTCGAGTCTGAAGAAACTCCTCAACCCGCGGGAAACGGGCGTTCATAGAGTTCACATTCCACGTGGCGATCCTCATTCGGCGTCCACCACGACAAAGAGGAGGTCGGCCTCGGCCACCACCTGGCCGTTCACTAGGGCCCGACCCGACCCCTTGCCCCCACGTGCTGAGAGTTGTGTCATTTCGCACTCCAACGTGACTTCATCATTCGGGAGGACTTGGCGGCGAAAACGGGCCCGCTCGACGCCACCAAAGAGTGGCAGTTTGCCCGCGTACCGTTCGTCGGCCAACACGGCGACGGCACCACACTGGGCCATTGATTCAACGAGCAGTACGCCCGGGACAACTGGGCGCCCCGGGAAATGACCGGCGAAGAATGGTTCATCTTCTCCTGGCGTCCATGTCGCACGAGCCGAGACACCGGGCTGCACTTCCGTGACAACGTCAAGGAGAAGGAATGGCTTTCGGTGAGGCAACCACGTAGTGGGGTCAAAAACCATGTTCCTATGGTGCCACGAGCGAGAGCTCGGCGATGCGACGATCCTTGTCGACGGCCGAGAACCGGAACTTGTGAGACGAACCACGCTTCAGCACGTCGCGAGCTCGAGCCGGGGCGGGGTCACCGAGCGAAGTCGTTGGTGCGTAACACTGCACTGGCTGGCCGTCCATGGAAACTTCGATAATGGCGCCGTGTGACGTAAATCCAACAACCGTTCCTTCGAGATGTGAGCGAACTTTAAACCGGGTCAAGAACGTTGTGAACAGTTCTTCAGAGTTCACGGGCGCGCGATCGCGCTTGGCTGCGGGCGAGGACGAGACGGCCTTCTTGGCGGCCGCTTTGGCGGGAGTCTTCTTGGCGGGAGTCTTGGCCGCGGGCTGGGCCGGTTCTACCTTCTTGGCACTCTTCGCGACGGCAGCCTTCGGAGCCTTAGGGGCAGCTTTGACGGCCTTGGGCGTCAAAGTGGTACCAATAGTTGGCTTCTTACCGTCGGGCAGCACGATGGCCAACTTCTTGACTGGTGCCGGTCGAGCCGAACCCTTCACGGGAACACGGGCGGTAAAGATCCAGCCCACACGGGGCACGGGCTTTCCGCCGATCAGGCGATCTTCTTCAAAGAGCCACGGGTGATCGCTCTGAAACTCCTGGAAGGAGTCATTGCTCAGAACAACGCCACCGATGCGTTCGGCAATTTTCAAGATGAACGCGTCACCTCGGCCAACGGAGCCCGCCGGTGGAGAGACTATGTCGCCGGCCGCCTCAAGCTCCTTAAATGCCGCCTGCTCGGAAGTAACGATTCGGTGGCCGAACGTTGCGTCGACCACCACGAGCATTTCGGCACCGGGATACTCAACGAGAAACGAGGCGACGGCATCACGTAACTGCGGCAGACTCGGGGTGCTGCGACCTTCGGTGGCGAGATTCGAGCCGTCGACGACGACCCGCAACTTTCCTTTGCTTTTCGCGGCACTCACCCGATAGCCCGACTTAAGAGGTCGGCCTGTTCGGCAGCGTGCACGAGCGAAGAACCCGTTGCCGGCGATGCGGATTCGGCACGCGTGACGTGGCGCACTTGAATTTTGTCAGAGAGCGAGCGGTGCAGCTTCTGATGAACAAATGGCCAAGCACCCATGTTCTCGGGCTCTTCTTGCAGCCACACGACTTCAGTGGCGTTCACGTAGCGCTCGAGGAGCGAGGCGATGGCCTCTGCAGGCCAGGGGTAGATCTGCTCGACACGTGCAATCGCCACGTGATCGGCCGTACCGATGGCTGCACGGTGCGCCTCGGCTTCGTGGCCCACCTTGCCTGTGGCGAGCACCAAGCGAGTCACAGCAGCATCGTCGCCTGCGAAATTGCTCACCACAGTCTGGAACGAACCTTCGATAAGTTCGGCCAGCGGCGAACGAGTAGCCGTGGCGCGCAGCATGGACTTCGGCGCAAAGATCACGAGTGGCGTGGCGTTCTCTCGTCGCACCTGGCTGCGCAGGAGGTGGAAGTACTGGGCCGCCGTCGTGGGCTGCGCTACGCGCATGTTGTTACGGGCGCAAAGTGTCAAGAAGCGCTCAATTCGTCCACTGGAGTGTTCTGGCCCCTGACCTTCGTAGCCGTGTGGCAAAAGCATGATCAAATTGGCACTCTGGCCCCACTTGTCATCTGCGGCAACAATGAAGTTGTCAATGATGATTTGAGCGCCATTAACGAAGTCACCGAACTGGGCCTCCCACGCCACAAGCGCTCGCTTCGCTTCCACCGAATAGCCGTACTCGTAACCGAGGGCGGCGTATTCGCTGAGGAACGAGTCACGCACCGTAAAGAACCCATCGGCACCTTCAAGGTGGCTGAGGGGAATCCACTGATCGCCGTTGAGGTTGTCAATAAAGGCTGCGTGTCGCTGGGAGAACGTACCGCGACGGGAATCTTGACCCATAAGGCGCACGTTGGTGCCTTCTAGGAGGAGCGATCCGAAGGCCATCGCTTCGCCAAGGCTCCAGTCGACTTCGCCGTCGGCGACCATCTGGGCTCGCTGGGCAAACTGACGCTCCAACTTTGGATGCATTGTGAAACCCTCGGGCACTCGACCCGTGGCGTCGGCAATAGCGAGCAGTACTTCACGCGCAACACCAGTGGCGGGAGCCGGTAGGTCGGGGTGCACTTCGAGCGGTGACACGGTTTCGAGAACGGGCTTAGGTACCGTGCGAACTTCGTCGAGAACTTCCTGAAGTTTTTGGTTGAAGGCATTGAGAGACGCCTCAGCCGCCTCGAGGTCAAGGTCGCCTCGACGGATCAAGGTCTCGGTGTAGATCTTGCGCACTGAGCGCGTCTGATCAATCACTCGATACATCAACGGTTGGGTGTAACTCGGGTCATCACCTTCGTTGTGTCCGTGTCGTCGGTAGCAGACAATGTCTAGAACAATGTCGCGCTTAAAGGTTTCGCGATAATCAATGGCCAACTTGGCGGCACGAGCGCAGGCTTCGGGATCATCTCCATTGACATGGATAATCGGCGCCTGAATCATCTTGGCCACGTCGGTTGGGTAGAAGCTCGAACGAGACGACGAAGGTGCAGTCGTGAAACCGACTTGGTTGTTGATCACGATGTGTACGGTGCCACCGATGCGATAACCGGAGAGCTGGGACATATTTAGCGTCTCGGCTACGACACCCTGGCCGGCGAAGGCCGCATCACCGTGAATCAAGATGGCGAGTCCGGGGAATTTGTCGGGCATCGGCACGACGGCAGAGCCGTCACTGGGTCGAATCACCAGGTCTTGCTTAGCGCGCACAATGCCCTCAACGACGGGGTTGACTGCTTCTAGGTGCGAGGGGTTAGACGCCATGGCCACCGAAACACGGGCTCCGGAAGGTGACGTGTAGTGGCCGGTGGCTCCCTTGTGGTACTTCACGTCTCCGGAACCTTGAACGCTTTCCGGGTCGAGGTTGCCTTCGAACTCGCTGAAAATATCGCTGTAGCTCTTCCCTACAACGTTGGCGAGAACGTTGAGACGCCCACGGTGGGCCATTCCAATGACCACGTCGCTCGCTCCGTTGTCGGCGGCGGTACTAATGATGGAATCGAGCGCCACGATGGTTGATTCGCCACCTTCGAGGCCAAAACGCTTCTGGCCGACGTAGCGGGTGTGAAGGAACTTCTCAAAGACCTCGGCGGCCGTCAGCTTCTCCATGATTCGCTGCTGTCCGGCCGGCGTCTCCGTGGTGACCACCCCTTCGAGGCGCTGCTGGAACCACTTCTTTTGATCGAGGTCCATGATGTGCATGAATTCCACGCCCATCGTTCGGCAGTAAGCGTCGCGCAGAATGGACAACACTTGTTCCAGCGTGGCGTGCGTCTTGCCGGCGAGGCCGTCGACAACAAAAGTTCGTGAGAGATCCCAAATCGTTAATCCGTAGTGAGCCAGTTCGAGCTCGGCGTGCTGAGTTGGTGGTTCGGCGCGCAACGGATCTAGGTCGGCCTGCAGGTGCCCACGAACCCGATACATGTTGATGAGCTCCTGGACGCGAATCTGCTTCAGGACTTGCTCGTCGGCGTTCGATGAGTCGTTGGTGTCCTTGGCCCACTGCGCAGGCTCGTACGGAACACCCATTGCCGTAAAGGCCTCGTCATAGAAGTTGTGACTTCCAGTGAGACATTCAGCGACGTATTTCAAGAACAGACCAGACTCGGCCCCCTGGATAATCCGGTGGTCGTACGTTGATGTCAACGTCATCACTTTGCCAACGCCCATAGCGGCAAGAGCGCGGGGATCAGCAGATTCAAAGCCCGCGGGCCAACCCAGGGCACCGACGCCAAAGATGGCGCCTTGGCCCGGCATAAGCCGAGGCACCGACTGCACAGTTCCAATAGTTCCGGGGTTAGTCAAGGAGACCGTGGCCCCGGCGAGATCGTCGGCACCAGCTTTGCCACCATGAATCTTGCGTACGAGCTCTTCGTAGGCAAAAACGAACCCGCGGAAGTCGTAGGTGTCAGCGTCCTTGATGACGGGAACCATCAAATTGCGAGTTCCGTCACTCTTTTCCACGTCCACGGCCAAACCGAATCCCACATGTTCGTGTCGAAGCACACCTGGCGTTCCCTTTTCGTCGACGGCGTCGACAAATGTCGCGTTCATCGTTGGAACGACCTGGAGTCCTCGAATCATCGCGAAGGCGATGAAGTGCGTAAAAGAGACTTTCGTTCCGGTCGTGCGACTCAAGGCCTCATTCATGGCGACGCGATTTACTTCCAAGAGGCGGGCCGATACCGAACGCACGCTGGTGGCAGTTGGCACGGAGAGACTGGCACTCATATTGGAAACGATGCGAGCGGCGGCACCACGAAGCGGCGTGGCGTCCTTGTTTACGATTGCTTCAACGGAAGCCTTGACGGGAGCTGCATCCAGAGGCCCGGCCACAGTGGGCACCACTGGGATGGGAGCGCGCTGATAGTCGGCGAAGAACTCCTGCCAGGTCGCCGAGACAGATGAGGGGTCGCGAAGAAACTGCTCGTAGAGGTCATCAATTAGCCAGGCATTCGGACCGAACGAGCCCGACTTCGCAATGTTGGAAACCGAATCAGAAGAGGTTGGCACGCCTTTTAGGTTAGAGGCACCGTAGAGCATTAAAACTAGGCATTAATTTTTCTTTCTACCGGTAGGTTTCTACCCATACGAACCGCTGAATCCGCCCCCCTCGGCCTAACGGCCCTTCCGCTGCCTGAAGTTCCTCATCTTGCCGTCTGGGAGCGGGTTGCCAATGAGCCGCAGGCCACCGTCATCTGTGTCCATGGCGGACTGGATCGGGGTGGCTCCTTTGCCCGGATGGCCCGAAGAATGGACCACTACCGCGTCATTGCCTACGACCGTCGGGGATACCAACAATCTCGAGATCGCCAGCCGCTGAATCTCGATGGCCATGCCGAGGACCTGCGCGCAGTAGTCGAAGCGGTGAAAAGTGATCGGCCCACAGTGGTCTTTGGTCACTCGTACGGCGGCGTGGTGGCATTACGCAGCACTGAAGCGGGTGCGATCTTTGACGCCTTAGTGACCTACGAGCCACCACTCCCCTGGCTGGGACCCCGCACTGGCTCCTTTGGCGACCTCAATCCTGATCCGGAGGCTGAAGCCGAATCTTTCTTCCGGCGCATGGTGTCCAACTCCGCCTGGGAGCGAATGAGTCCCGCCGAACAACAGTCACGACGAAGCGATGGCCCTGCTCTGCACAATGATCTGTCGACAATTCGCAGTGCCACGGCGGCCGTGGACTGGTCAGCTGTAACTACACCGTGGACCTACGGGCACGGTGATGCTGCGGACCGGGTTGCCTATTACGAAGCAATAGCCACTCGACTCCGCCGTGATGTCCCGGCAATTACGACAACCAAGGTGGCGCACGCCGGCCATGGTGCTCATCTCAGCAATCCCGAGGCCATGGTGCGCCTCATCGACTACAGACTGGAACAACTATGAAAATTGCCATCACTGGTGCCACAGGCTTTCTTGGGCGAGCGTTAGTCGCCGCATTGCAAGAACGTGGCGATACGCCCATACTTTTCTCGCGGACACAGACGGCTGGGCGCAATGTTGTCCGCTGGCAACCGGCGGCCGGGGAAGTCAATCGAGAAGATCTGACCCGCGTCGGGAGTATTGACGCATTTATTCACCTCGCGGGAGCCGGGATCGCTGATAAGCGGTGGACGGCTAGCCGCAAGAAAGAAATTCTCGACTCACGGACCGACGGCACCGCCCTGCTCGCCAACACCATTACCGGACTTGAGGTGCCACCCGCGGTGGTGCTCAGCGGTTCCGCCATCGGGTACTACGGATCAAGGGGTGATGACATTCTCACTGAGACGAGTTCTCGCGGTGAGGGCTTTCTTGCTGACGTCTGCGAAGCGTGGGAGAACGCAGCGCTGCCAATTCAAGAAGCGGGCATCACGTTGACGTGGCTCCGCACCGGCATCGTCATGGGTGCTGATGGTGGCGCACTCAAGAAGCAGCTTCCACTCTTTAAGGCCGGCGTCGGCGGACGGTTGGGATCAGGTCGGCAGTTTCTTAGTCCGATTTCACTCCACGACGAAATTCAAGCAATGTTGTTCTTGCTCGACAACAACATTGCCGGCCCCGTGAACCTGGTCGCCCCAGAGCCACTCACCAATCGAGCATTCACCGCGGCACTTGGAGCGGTGCTACACCGCCCGGCCATCGCTGCAGTACCTCGATTGGCTCTCGATATTGCCCTCGGAAGCGAACTGGTATCAGAGGCATTGATGGCGAGTCAGCGGGTCACCCCTGCCGCGCTCGAAGCGAACGGTTTTGTTTTCCAGGATCGGACCATCGATCAGATCTTGAAGTCCGCCCTCGGCAAGTAGGCGATCCCGCTCACCGTTAGGAAATATTCCACGACTTTCGGTGGTAACTGGTTAGACCGCAAGCAGCAATGGCCGCAATGTGGCCCGGTGCTCCATAACCCTTATTGCCGGCCCATTCGTACTGGGGATGTTCGTTGCTCAGTTCAGTCATATAGGCGTCGCGGGAGACTTTGGCAAGAACGGCCGCCGCGCCGATCGTTGCCGACTTCTGGTCCCCCTTGACAATCATCTGTGCCGGAGTCGCAGCAAAGCGGATTACCGGTGGCTGAGCGACTCCGAGTGCCACGCCCAAAGGGCACCGGAGCAGATTGGATGGTCCGTCGATGAGCAGTTGGTCGACGGGTACGTTCAGCGCGGCGAGGGCGCGATCGGCCGCCACGGCGAGCGCAATACGAATACCCCACATGTCAATTTCCTCGGCAGTCGCTGAACCAATACCCCACACATCGGCCCAGGCACGGATGGGCTCGACTAGTGCTTCGCGAGCTCGTGCCGTTAAGAGTTTGGAGTCCTGAAGGCCATTCGGGATTTCCTTTGCGCTCTGAATTCCAACGGCGCCAACCGTTACGGGACCGGCATACGCACCTCGCCCAACCTCGTCAATACCAACCACGAGCTTTGCGTCATGCAGAAAAGGGGACTCGAAGTCCAACGACGGATGCATGCGGACCATTTCTCCAGCCTACGAAGTACCACTAATAGAGTGGCGCCATGTCATCGCCACGCGAAGCTGATCTTCAAATCGCCCGGCAAGACGTTCCGTCATGACAACTTCTGCTCAGGACCGAATCGCCCTGATACCGCTTAAGTCATTCGCGACTGCCAAGCAGCGCTTGCGTACTCACCTCAGCGACATGGCCACCGCGAAGCTCGTTGAGCAGCTGGCACTTGGCGTGATCGCGGCGACCGAACCGCTCCCGACGTGGATAGTGACTGATGACATCGAAATCGAAGAATTTGCCGCTCAGCATGGCCTCACCGCTTTTCGTCCAACTCGACCGGGGCTCAATGTCGGAATTCAAGAGGCGTATCGCGCGGCCCGACAAGAGTTTGCTCACGCCGTGATCATTCATGCCGACCTCGCACAACCGCACGATTTAGGTCAGTTCGATTTTGGTGAAGCCGTCATGCTTTTTACCGACCACCTGGGCCTCGGAAGCAATGTTTTGGCACTGCCGACTGGATTGGACTTTGTCTTTCACTACGGCGAAGCTTCCGCCCTTAGTCATATTGCCGAAAGTCGCCGTCTCGGTTTCGAGCCACAGGTAGTCGGAGACTCTCCGTGGCGTTTTGATATTGACTCCCCCGAAGATCTCTCAACCACCGAGAAATGAAAAATGCGGGGACCCGAAGGTCCCCGCATTCATCGTCCCGAAAGGGACAGAACAACTACTTCTTCTTAGGAGCAGCCTTCTTGACAGCCTTCTTAGGAGCAGCCTTCTTGACAGCCTTCTTAGCGGCCTTCTTAGGAGCAGCCTTCTTGACAGCCTTCTTAGCGGCCTTCTTAGGAGCAGCCTTCTTGACAGCCTTCTTGACAGCCTTCTTAGGAGCAGCCTTCTTGACAGCCTTCTTGACAGCCTTCTTAGGAGCAGCCTTCTTGACAGCCTTCTTAGGAGCAGCCTTCTTTACAGCCTTCTTGACAGCCTTCTTAGGAGCAGCCTTCTTTGTAGCAGTAGCCACGTTCCCTCCTTGGGAATAAACGTTAAATCAACTTGGCATCGAGACCCACCAATTTGGCGCACCTCTACCACGTTGAAACGCGGACTCGGTTACGTACGTTCCTGCCTCACGGCAGTGTCGCACTAATCGCAGTACGCGGTCCATTGTGAACAAGAACATTTCCATGAAGCCATTAGCGCTTCAAGAAAATGCAGAACCTCGTTCTCATAAGGACAACAAAAGTTGACTCTTTTTTCGATCAAAAGTCAAGCATTTACGAATGCGACCGTTACGAACATGAAATGGATTTTGGAAACTATCTCGGGCGAGGAATTTCAGGTGATGCCTTCAGCGGTGCGGAGCGCTCGACGCTCATCCTCGGCCCGTCGCGCAGCGGAAAGACTTCAGCGCTGATAGTTCCAAATCTCCTGATGACAACGCGTGCAGCTATCACCACGTCAACAAAGGATGATGTGGCCAGACTTCTCTCGACATCACGGCGCGATGTTCCGCAACTCATTTTTGATCCGAGCGGCACTGTCGAAATACCACGAGGCACCACGGCATTAAGTTTTTCCCCCATTCGACTGGCGCGCACCTGGGACGGGGCCCTGCTCACCGCTCGAAGTCTCGTCAACGCTCGCCAGACAGTTCATGGTGCCCTCAATCGTGACCATTGGTCCGAGCGAGCTAGCGCTCTTGTTGCACCGTTGATGCACGCTGCCGCTCTCAGGGGAATGTCTTTAAAGAAATTCTCGCGCTCGATAGACCGTCGTGATGGTGCTGAGGGATTAGAAGTTCTCCGAGCCCACTACAGCGATGATCATCAGTCGATTGCCCTACTGGAGGGGATCATGGCCACTGATGATCGGGAGCGCTCCGGAATCTGGTCAACTGCTTCGGGTCTTCTCGATGGGTTCCGGACCGACGCCGCTCAACGAACCGCGAGATACCCAGAACTTGATGTTGAGGGATTCCTGGCATCAAGGTCGCAACTCCACATCGTTGCTCCGAGCCGCCACCAGAACATCATGACCCCATTGGTCGTGGGATTAATTGAAGAAGTAGTGCACCGGACGTATCAGGATTTTCACAAAGGTGCTCGACTCACCCTGGCTCTCGATGAGCTGGCCAATGTGGCACCACTCCCCACGCTGCCGTCCATAGTTTCAGAGGGCGGGGGTCAGGGGGTCATCACCATGGCGTGTCTTCAAGACCTCAGTCAAGCCCGTGCTCGCTGGGGCGTGAGCGGCGAGTCGTTCCTTTCGCTCTTCCCCACATCACTCGTACTACCGGGCATCGCAGATCGTCCCACGCTGGAACTTCTAAGCGCACTGGGAGGTCGCCACCAACGAAGTCAAATCTCTCACTCCTTAGGGCGGCGCGGACGGGTCAACGGCGGCGTTCGCAGTGAACGTGAGCAGATGAAACTCACGCCTGCCGACATCGCGCATGGTCGAGGTGGGATGGCCCTAGGACTGGGACCCACCAAGGAGATGGAGTGGATTCGGCTAACTCCGTACTTTCGCGAGGCGCGTTTTTCGCGCTATCTAGAGCGCTCGAATGAACGTGGTCGTTCACGTTGATGCCATCGGCCCCCATCTTGGATTTCAAGGAGCCGAGGACCTCGTTCTCGCACTAGGGCACTCTGACGGGCTTCCCCTACTCCAATTCGTCTTTCCGTCAGCCCACGGTCCGTAGCGAGTTCCGGGTAGTGGGTATCGACAAATGTTTGGACTCTTTCTCCTGGAAGGCCCGAGGAGGCTCCGTTCGCAGTGGCGGCGACTACATCACGACGAGCGACTGAGATAGCCCCCTCGAAGTGTGCCCCAAAGATCTGTTCGTTTATCGAAGCGGTTCGAGTGGGTGGCTCCGGCATGTGAATCTTCTCGAAACGGAGCAGGTCGGACTTCCATTTGTTGACAATCCCCGCGCGCGACCACGATTCCTTTTGGATGCCCCATGTCCTGTCCCCAGGCCAGAGTGCTCGGTGGCCCTCATCGACTCCTTGCACCATGTCGATGCCGCCGAGAGTTCGCCACGCACGTCGAACACCATGCTGGTTTATTCGGAAGCGAAACTCCGAACGATAGATGGCGTCAGCCGCGAGTAGGTGGGCTGAAAGTGCTTGACGATTCAGCGCTCGTGCGCGAAGGTGAGGCAGGGCGCCCACTAAGACGTGATCGTGCAGGTGGGGTTCACCAATGCGATTCACACCGTGAGTAAAAGCCACAATCGAGGTCCAACGTCCGCGCTGTTCGAGGCTCTCCCCAGCCATCGTGGTGCTCACAACGAGTGCCCGGTCTTCTAAGTAGTGAACCGCCGCGGCGACCGATGCTCGATGATCGACGACCAGTTGTCGTTGCTCTTCAACCTCCCCGAGTGCCAACAAGGCGGATACCGTCCGGGGAGCCGCCACCACGAGGTCGTACCCAACGATTTTGGCTCGCTGGGAACTACGCCATGTGCGCTGGAGCACCGAACTATCCAGAGGGCCGCTGCCGCGGATCCAATAGCCCGGTGGTCCGGAACGAACTCCATCGAGTTCCATCGATGTATCGCCCACGTAGTACGAGGCGTCCAGTGAACGTCGAGGAAGTATGCGAATCATGGGCCGAAGCCCAACGGTCGCCTAGAGCTTTAGTCGCTGCACGAGGTCCTGCGCGAAGGCAGTACCTGAGCGTGGCGTGGAGTCTCGCAGGACACTGGCGTAAGGGCCCGACATCGCCAGGCGCCGGTCCAGGAACCCCTGGTTGGCGATCAGCACCTCAATGACGTGGACACCTTCGAGCACTTCGGGATCAATGGCCGCACGAGGCAAATTTTCCCAAATCGGTAGAGCCCTCTCGCTGACGGCCACAAGGACTTTGGATGCCTCTGCGAGCATCTTGTCCAGCCACGGGCCCTCGTTGTCCCCGGGAATACTCTGCGAGAAGGCCTCACCAAGGGTGATTCCCCACACTCGTGACAAGTTGTAAGTCCGATAGACCGGCTCATCGGTCGAGACGTCGACACCTCGTACGTAGCGCTCACCGAGAACCATCTGAATTTCCGTTGGCACCACGGGTCGAACAGTCGGCTCGCTCGACCCCTCCGCCTGATAGTTGAGGTGAACAATGCGTGATCCAATGGCCTGCTCGATGATGTCTACGAATGGTGTCGTTGGTGAATAAACAGTCACGCCGATGTCGGTGGCACTGTGAATCTTGGTCCGTAGTGATTCATAGAGAGCCGAAGCCTCGGGATTCAAGCCCAAGGCCAAGATCTGCGACAGCATCAACTGGACGTCGAGTACTTCGGACCAGGTAAGCGGAGAATCTCCACCAAACGAGGCATTGCTCGCATTGATGACGGGCACATACATGGGATTTAGTTCATCCTCGAGATCACCAAACTCCACAGGAACCAGATAGGCCGCATCATCAAGTGGGTCTCGAGCCATGATGGCCTTCGTCACGTTTTCCCTGACGAATTCGATTGGCACCGAGAAGCGTTCAGCGAGATCGGATGCATAGAGCCCGTCGCTATTCAATATGGCTGAAATCATTGAGAGGGTCTCAAGCAGCGCATTGTCGTAGAGGTGAAAGTCGGTAGAGAGCTTGAGTTTGGACGCTTCGAGGCTCGAGCTGGGATTGACCCCCAGCAGCCAAGCCTTCAACGCACTCGCAAATTTACGAGTAGTGATGTTTTGGACGTGCGAAGCATGGGTCACGAAAAATTGAATGGCCCCATCTTCACTTTCAAAAACCATGCTGACTTTGGTGCCCTTGGTGGTTTCGGTGACCTCGGCGACGGCGGCACCAAACAGCGTACGGATGTAACTTGCAAAGGCCAAAGTGGTAATGAAGTCAACCTTCACGGCGTCCTGGTACTGCTGGGGCACCCACTGCTTGGCCTCGTCCACCAGCGCTGTTCCTAATTCAAACTTCTGCTCAACTTCCTTGGACGCGAACTTGGGTACCGAAAGAACGCGATCCATGAGGAAGCCACGTATGGCGCCCTTCGTCACGTCGTACCCAACCACATAGCGTCGATGCCCCGACACCACAAAACGTAACGGGACGAATGTTCGCGTCTCTACGCCCTTGCGACGCCAGCGACCCGGCTTGGCAAACTCAAAGGTCACTGCACGCTTCTGCTGTTTGGCCAATCCAAAGGCAGCCGCTTTGGCCCCGAATCGACTTCCCGTGGCTCGCTGCATGGGAGCTGATTGGAGTAGTCCGTTGGGTCCAAAGGGACGACCTATGGAGCAGCGGAGCTCGAGCAACAACCGGCTCTCAGCACTCGTGAGTTGCAGGCCACTGACCCACACGTGCGTTGGATCAATGGTGTACCGACCCAACGTTTCGATTACTTCCACACCGTTGTCGGCGAGGTCGTCCCGATCTCGGTGGAACATCTGCCGATAGGCCTCAACGCTCTTGCCGCCATAGGCCAATTCTCGAAAGATGCGACCATCCGATCCTTCACGGTCTTCAAGCAGTTGATCGACTATCTGTTCAAGAGTTAAACCAAGTCGATCACCGGAGGTGGTTCGCTTCAATAACAGGGACAGGAGGTTCCGCTGACGTGAGCCGCTCTTATCGATTTTCTGCTTACTTGCCATCACCGCTCCTCTAGCCAATACAAACCTCTGCCGAACCTGGCAACCACGGAAAACTCAATCGTACCGGCACCTCGAAAATAAGACGCCGGATTCATGGCTATGGATACTGGCTTAACTTCCACTATCTTCCTAATCCCCAAACCTGCAAGGCAGGCAGTATCGGGTGATTTCCTCGTCATTAGCGACTATTTTGTCGAATTAAATCTCCGGCAGACGAAACGTCTAATTGATGGTGGACGTAACCCGGTTATGGCACTACGGTTTTGCCTATAACGAGTGGGGGGTGGTATGGCGAAATCGTCAGGAACGCTTTACCATGATCGTTGTCTCACGCTCACCGGCACTTTTCTAATGCTCCGCGGGGTTTCGCGCTTCCTAGGTCGAAGTGAATTAATTGAATTTCCGAAGATTGCCGCCTTCCGCCTGCGCGACGCCCACGAGTACCCATTTGAAAGGGTTCCATCGTGGGGCATATCCGATGACAACGTGTGGTTTACGAAAGACTCGCAACGCTGGCGCCGACGTCAGGCCATTGAGCTCGTCCTCCATGATGGCCGAGCCCTGGGCTTTACTCCCGCCCACGCCAGTCGCGTCGCCGAGATCTTAAGCAGCCGAGGTGTGACTCAGCTCTCGTAGTTCGCTACCTGTGACTCTGAACCCCTACGCGGCGATAGCGCCCTAGAACGGCGGACTCCAACGACCTAACCGCTCGCCAGCAAGCCGGATAGCGCGTGGCATTTATCCCGTAAAATGGATGCGCAGTACGAAAGGAATCATTTTGCCTACTTACGAGTACGAGTGCACAGCGTGTGGTCGACGTTTCGATGTTGTGCAAAAGTTTTCCGACGCCGTACTAACCACGTGCGACGAATGCCAAGGGTCGCTTCGCAAATTGATTTCGGCACCCGGCATTGTCTTTAAGGGTGGTGGGTTCTACAAGACCGACAGTCGGGGTGGTGGCGACAGCGCACCCGCTTCGACCCCATCTTCGACGGACTAAGAACCCGAAACTGAAATTCCGTCAATCGCAATAGTTTGACCGGCGGCTGATCCGGGCAGCCACTCTTGATCGCTACCGACGTAGATGACGTCTTGAAGCATTCGCTGCAACGTTGAGGCGACGGTTGCCTCGCGGATTGGTTCAGCGAGCTGACCATCGCGAATGACTAGGCCCGTGATACCGACTGAGAAGTCGCCGGAAATCGGGTTTACACCGGAGTGAACTCCCGACAGAGATTCCACAAAAACGCCGTCGCCAATGGCTTCAAATATTTCCGCCTGGTTCAACTGGCCCGGTGTCATCTGGAGCGCTCGACAACCGGCACTGGGTGAGCCGCCAATACCGCCGCGCAGCGCACTTCCAGTTGACGTCGTTCCGGCACGTCTGGCGGAAACGGTGTCATAGACGAAGGCCTTCAGCACGCCGTCTTCGATCAAAGTATTACGACGACACGCCAATCCTTCACCATCAAAAATCGAGGCAGCGAAATGGCGGGCATCGGTGGGGTCATCAACAAGGGTGATGTCGGAAGAACCGACCACTTCACCCATGCGTCCCGCAAAGAAGGAGCGACCACGGACTACGGCTTCCCCGGAAAGTGAACCTCCGATGATTGACATCAGAGACGCGGCGGTCCGGGGGTCAAAGACGGCAACCGTTTTACGTGATTTGGGCTTGGTGGCGCCCAGCATTCGTGTCGCTCGACGGATGGCGTCTTCGGCAGCTTGCTCGATACTGAGATCTCGGGGTCCGCGGCCAGCGCTAAGACCCCAGCCAGATTGGTCGTCTTTTCCATCACTAGCGATTGGACTCACCGAGAGGTAGGCCCCCGTTCGGGCGTATCGCGCGGCGATGCCGGTCGTTGAGGCAATGGCGCTCGCGGCTCGATAATCGGAGTAGCTGGCCGAGTCAACCTGACGAATTCGAGGGTCACCGTGACGCACGGCCTGTTCGAGCGCAATGGCCATCGCGATCTTCTCGTCGAGCGAAACGCGTTCGATGTCGTCCGAAACGAGTTCGAGGGAAACTGGCAGCACCCCATCGGGTCGTGCGAACGCGAGGAACTCATCCTCGCTCGCGAACTGCACGTTGTCGCGAGCCTCACGCAATGCGTCGCTGATTGCCTCTTCATCCAGCGAACCGGCCCAAGCACTGCCGACCTGGGCGCCGCCGGCGCCATCACGTAACACTCGAATGCCGATTCCATCGGACGATGCAGTAGTCAGACTCTCGATGGCCCCCTGGTAGGCCTCGACATCAACCTCCGTCGAGGAGGCGACAAAGACTTCGATCTGCTCGGAACCTGAGGCTCGTGCAACGATTGATTGTGCGAGGGCGAGAAGGTCGCTCATGCGGCCGTGCCTCCAATGGTGACGCCAGTCAGGCGCATGGTGGCCTGTCCGGTTCCAACGGGAACCTGCTGGCCATCTTTCCCGCAGGTTCCAGGCGTCATCGAGAAGTCATTGGCCACCGCATCTACCCGCTTCAGGACGTCGGGACCATTGCCAATCAAGTTGCATTCGCGAAGCGGCGTCGTGATCTCCCCATTCTCAATGAGGTAGGCCTCGGTCATACCGAAGACAAAGTCACCCGTAGTGGTATTTACCTGACCGCCACCGAGCTGCGCCACGTAGACGCCGTACGGGGTAGAGGCAATGATTTCTTCGGGCGTTGAAGAACCTTCCAGCAGATACGTGTTAGTCATTCGCACCAGCGGGAGGTGGGCGTAGGTCTGCCGGCGTCCATTGCCAGAAGATGTGCGACCTTCCTTGCGGGCACGCAGGAAGTCCCACATGTAGTCAGTCAGTATGCCGTTTTCAATCAAAACGTTGCGCGACGCCGGACGACCCTCGTCGTCGATGGCCAGGTAGCCCCACTCCCCCATGACGGTGCCGTCATCAACCAGCGTTACAAGCTCACTGGCCACCTGCTCCCCGACCTTGCCGGCGTAAATAGACGCCTGCTTCAGAATTGCGTCAGCTTCAAGACCATGGCCGCAGGCTTCGTGAAACAAAATGCCACCGGATCCACCAGCCAGCACCACCGGTAGGTCGCCAGACGGTGCGGGGCGAGACTGCAGTTTGGTGATGGCCTGTCGCGCGGCCCCAGTTGCCGCATCGGCAATCCTCTCCGGCGAGAGCATCTCAAAACCCCGAGTACCAGCCACCGGGCGATAACCCGTCTGCATGCCAGTGTCACCGGCGGCGATGCACGAAACATTAAAACGAGTACGCACTTGATGATCTCCGGCGAATGTTCCCTCTGAGTTGGCCACGAGGAAGCGTCGCGAAGAGTCGCCGAGCGCTACTTGGACCTGCGAAATAGCGTCACCCACCGATCGGGCAACTTCGTCGGCGTGGAGCAACATCTCAATCTTCCGCTTTTTGTCAACGGAAGACGGGAGCTCCTGGGCGATCGTGCTGTGCCCGCGGTGACGCTCGAGGGCGACGGTGACGGTCCCACCACCACCGGAACGCGCCACTGAGGCCGCCGCCTCGGCAGCTCGCTGAAGACTGGCGGGTGACAGGTCGGCCGTATGGGCAAATCCCGTGGTGTCGCCCACGACGACGCGGATACCCGCTCCGCGCTCACGACCCGAGGTGAGTTCTTCCACCCGACGCTGGTCCAAGGTGGCCGAGGAAGTACTGCGATCCTCCACGAAGATCTCTGCGAATTCACCGCCTCGAGCCATGGCCGTGGCGAGAACGCCCTCAACAATGCTCTGTTCCAAAAGGGTCTCAGTAGTCACAAGGGCATCGTAGTGGCGCTATGGATTCCGATACAAAGACTGGTGAAGGTGGAGGTAATGCGAATTAGGCTGGAGTGGTGCTCCTACCGTCGATCAACTCTCCGGAAGATATTAAGCACCTCTCGTACGCCGAACTCAATGAACTCGCTGCCGAGATTCGCGAATTCGTCATTGCGGCCGTAACTAAGACCGGCGGGCACCTCGGGAGCAATCTTGGCGTCGTCGAACTCACTCTGGCCCTTCACCGAATCTTCACTTCGCCGAGTGACGTTGTTCTTTGGGATACGGGTCATCAGACGTATGTCCACAAGCTCCTCACGGGACGGCGGGATGGCTTTGATCGTCTCAGAAAGCGCGATGGTATTTCGGGCTACCCCAATCGCACGGAGAGTGAGCACGACTGGATCGAATCGTCTCACGCCTCAACCGCTCTCTCTTACGCTCACGGACTTTCCGTCGCCATGCAACAACGTGGCGAGCTAGTTGGGCATGGGGGCAACAGGCGAATCGTGGCAGTCGTGGGCGATGGCTCACTGACCGGGGGCATGACTTTCGAGGCCCTAAATAATCTGGGGCACCACAATCAACGAGTCGTGATTATCTTGAACGACAACGGCCGAAGCTACGCCCCGACGGTTTCCAAGCTTTCCGAATCGCTGACGCAACTTCGTTTGAACCAGACCTACGTCAGCACGACTAACCGCCTCCGCGAGACCCTCAGAAAGATTCCGGGGCTAGGGCGATGGGCCTACCTCGGCTTTCACGGAGTCACCAGCGTGGTGCGTGAAATGGTCACGCCCCACACATTTTTCGAAAACCTCGGCGTTCGCTACGTCGGACCTATTGACGGCCACGACATTCCCTCGATTGAGTCCGCGTTGACTAATGCCGCCGAGTGGGACGGACCGATTGTTGTTCATCTGTTGACCGAAAAAGGCCGAGGGTACGCGCCAGCTATTAGCGACACCCAGAAGCTCCACGACTACAAAATTCCCGCAAAGCTCGACGATGACGAAGTTCCAGTGGTCTCGTTTACGGAGTCCTTCTCTCGCGCCTTGGTTGCGGAGGCCGGTAGGGACGACCGCATCGTCGCACTGACTGCGGCCATGGCCGGCCCGACAGGCCTCATGCAGTTTCAACAGCAGTTCCCAACCCGTTTCTTTGACGTGGGCATTGCCGAACAGCACGAAATGACCACCGCTGCCGGCATGGCGATGGGTGGCCTCAAGCCCGTTGTGTGCGTGTACTCAACATTCTTTGCTCGGGCATTCGACCAGGCCAACCTCGATGTTGGCCTCCTCGGGCTTCCCGTCGTTATGGTCTTCGATCGCGCCGGCATCACTGGCGATGATGGTCCGTCACACCATGGAATTCTCGATATGGCACTCTGTCTTGCCATACCTGGGGTGACAATCTTCGCCCCGTCTTGCATTGAAGAAGTGCCCGTCATGCTGGCTTCGGCCTTGGCGCTCGACACACCGACGGCAATCCGATTCCCTAAGACCACACCGCGACACATTGATGGTCAATCAGGCACTGGACTGCACGCTCGAAAGATTAAGCAGGGCGACGGCAGCCTCTGCGTGATTGCCGTAGGCAAAATGGTCGGCCACGCCTTTGAGGCGCTTGAAGACATGGGAATAGACGCATCTCGCGTCACTCTCTTTGATGCTCGCGTGATACCTCCAGATCCAGCCATGATTACCGAGGCGCTGACGCACCAGCGTGTCTTGACGATTGAAGATGGCGTGCAGCACGGTGGCGCCGGTGCCTTGATTCTGGCTCGCCTGAGAACACAGGCTCAGGCCATGGGTGTCCCTATGCCCACTTCGAGGATCTTGGGCGTTCCTCGAGCCTTCCTTCAGCACAACACTCCCGATGCACTCTTGGCCGAGATTGGCCTCGATATCGCGGGCGTTCGCCAAGCGATGCAGCATTTTCTCGACGATGTTCCCGCAGCCGAACTAGAGCTCCCGCTGGCCCCTCGCCCGACGTTTCTGTAGCCAGCCACCCCCGGCGTACCGGTAGCGTGCGGTTATGAGCTTTCCCATTGATAAGACTGAAGCAGAGTGGCGTAACGAACTCTCAAATGATCGGTTCGCCGTACTTCGTGAAGCGGCCACCGAGCCACCCTTCACTGGCGCCCTCCTCCATGTCGACGGCCAGGGCACTTTTGCCTGTGGTGGTTGCCAGCAGGTTCTCTTCACCACAAGTCAGAAGTTCGACTCCGGTTGCGGCTGGCCCAGTTTCGATGAATGTATTCCGGGGACCATCATTGAAAAGCGAGATGCCTCTTTAGGAATGGTCCGCACCGAAATACTTTGCTCCCAGTGTGGGGGCCACCTCGGTCACGTCTTCAATGACGGACCTACTGAGTCAGGTCTGCGCTACTGCGTCAACTCGCTGGCGATTGACTTCGAAAACGAGAGCTAAACGTCGAGGAATCGACGAATCGCCAACGCTGAACCGATTGAGCCAATCGAAACTCCAAGAAACGCAACCACTGAGGCTGAGCCAATAAAGGCAGTTGTGGAGAGTCGGAAGAGCTCGGGTAGCGGATACCAGGTCTGGAATACCGCCAGGAAGCCCACGGCGAGTCCTGAGCCGATGAGGCCCTGGAAGAAGCCTTCGCTAATGAATGGAATACGAATAAACCAGTTGGTAGCGCCGACCAACTTCATCACCGCTACTTCACGGCGGCGAGCAAAGATGGCCATTCGAATCGTGTTCAGAATCAACACAGTCGCTGAGATCAGCAAAATACCGGCGAGGCCTACGAAGACCCATTGGGCGATACGAATAACCTTCTCCATCTGACGGACCTGCTGTTCCGGCGCGGTGACCGTCAGAACGCCGGGCTGCCCCGTGAAGCTCGTCTCAACGACAAAAACATTGTTCGGTGCCGTTGGCGTACAGCGGAACGAGGATGGCATGTCGCTGGGCTGAAGTACCGAAAATTCCGACTGCGGAAGTAGTTTGCGGGCCTCTTCGTAGTCCTGCTGCTGGGTGTAGAAAGTGCAGCTCTTAACAAAGGGGAGGGTCTTGAGCTGTGAGTCCACGGCGCTGACCTCCGCCTGCGAAGCAGTGGGCTTCATCCAAATCGTGACTCGGGTGCCCTGCTGCCAGTGGCTGGAGGCCTGGGAGGCACTCTGCTTCAGCATTAGTGCTGCGCCTACGAGAAACAACGAAACGGTTACCGTCAAGATCGCGGCAATGGTCATGAGTCGGTTGCGCCAAAGATTGGTGCCGGTTTCGCGCAAGGTGTATCTAAAGAAGCTGAGCATTTAAAACCCCGTGGTCACTTCGGTCTCGTAGAGTCCGCGGCTCTCGTCACGCACCAATTCACCATCAACCATCTCGATCACGCGCTTACGCATCCGGTCAACGAGACCCTTGTCGTGAGTGGCCATCACTACGGTGGTGCCGGCCTTGTTGATTCGCTCCAGCAACTGCATGATGATTTCCGAGTTAGCCGGGTCGAGGTTGCCTGTTGGTTCGTCCGCCAGCAGGAGAATCGGACGGTTTACAAACGCCCGCGCTACCGCGACACGCTGCTGCTCACCACCGGACAACTCGCTGGGAAGATTGTCGGCCTTGTCGGCCAACCCCACCACATCAAGGACCTGGGTGACCTGGTTCTTGATTGTCTCGGTGGGGCGCCCAATGACCTCGAGCGCAAAAGCGACATTCTCAAAGACGGTCTTGTTGGGCAGAAGACGGAAATCTTGGAACACACAGCCGATATTGCGCCGGAGGTATGGAACGCGCCATTTCGGCATCTTGAGCACGTTCTTGCCCGAAACGTGGATGGCACCACTGTCGGGGAGTTCCTCACGGAGAACCAGGCGTAGAAAAGAAGTCTTACCGGAACCTGACGATCCAACCAGGAAGACGAAGTCCCCCTTGCTGATTTCAACCGAGACATTCTTGAGCGCCACGGTCCCGTTGGGGTATGTCTTACTGACGTCCTCGAAACGAATCATGACACCCCCTTCGCGGGTCTATTCGGTCATAGCGGAAAACCGGCTACCGATAACTGACTCAGCCTACCCCTGATGAACCTGAATTTTGGACCATCAATGTCGGTGAAATTAGGCGGAACGCGTCCGTTGGCGACGAAGTTCTGCTTCCATGAAGGCGTCGAGGTCACCATCGAGCACCGCTTCCACGTTGCCCGTTTCGTGGTCGGTGCGGTGATCTTTTACCAATTGATACGGCGCCTGCACGTAGCTTCGAATCTGACTCCCCCAGGCGTTGTCACCTCGCTCACCAGTGATTGACTCCAGGGTGGCCTTTTGCTCGGCTCGAATTCGTTCGGCCAGTTTCGACTCGAGAATTTGCATGGCTCGAGCGCGGTTTTGATGCTGGCTGCGTTCATTTTGACAACTCACCACAATGCCCGTCGGAATGTGGGTGATCCGAATAGCGGAGTCAGTTTTGTTGACGTGCTGGCCGCCGGCACCTGATGCTCGGTACGTATCGACACGAAGATCCTTGTCCTCAATCGTGACATCGCCGCTGGCGTCAGTGAGGAGTGGTGTGATCTCCACGCTGGAAAAACTGGTTTGCCGGCGAGATTGAGAGTCAAACGGACTAATTCGAACGAGACGGTGAACGCCACGTTCCGCCGAAAGCCACCCGAACGCAAAACGACCCTTAACGATGGCCGTGGCCGACAGAATGCCCGCCTCTTGACCTTCGGAGACTTCGTCAACTTCAACTTCGAAACCGCGTCGTTCTGCCCAGCGGCTGTACATCCGAAGCAGCATCTCGGCCCAGTCCTGAGCATCGGTACCACCGGCCCCCGCGTGAAACTCCAAGATGGCGTCGCACTCGTCATACTGACCCGAAAGCAGACTCTGCAGCTCCAAGGATTCGATTGCCGACGTGATCTGCTCTACGGTGTCGCTGAGTTCAGACACCATCGACGCGTCACCCGCAGCGAGGGATTCGCGCGCCAATTCAATGAGAACTTCCCCGTCTTCGATTTGACTACCGAGGCCGTCAAACTCTTCCAGGGCAACGCCGGCGCGCCCGAGTTCTGTCGTCACGGCACGGGCTCGATCCTGGTCGTCCCACAGGTTGGGGTCTGCGGCCTGTTCGGTGAGCACTTCGTGCTTCGACCGAAGTGTGTTGATCTTTAAATAGTCTTCGGCCGCACGCCAGCGTCGGCTCAGATCGGCCAACGCAGCAGTCGCGTCGCGAAGAGCGCCTTCGACCTTAGGGTCGGCCATGGCACTGCTTGAACTTCTTGCTGGAGCCGCAGAAGCAGGGGTCGTTTCGACCGATCTTTTCCTTCGCACTACCAGCGGCCTTGGGGGCCGGACCAGAGGGATTGGGCACCTTTGAAGACTCCACCGGAGCGGCGTCAACGTTGGTCACCGCGCCCTCGAGGGCACTTTCGTTGGAGGGTGCCGCGATGGTCTCAATATGCGTAATGAATCGCACAAAGTCGTCGTCTACTGAAGTTAAGAGCTGCTCGAACATCGCAAATCCTTCGCGCTGCCAAGCGACGAGGGGATCTTGCTGAGCCATGGCCCGCAGGTGAATACCGTCACGGAGGTGGTCCATGTCGCTGAGGTGGTCACGCCAGCGTTGGTCCAAAATCTGCAGCATGACGTCACGCTCAATGGCCTCGGCCATGCCACCTTCACCGGGGTAGCCGTCGCACTTGGACTTATAGAAGTTGAGTGCGTCATCGACGAGTAGCTCTTCGAGTTCATCGCGATCGGAAAGTGCCGCTACCTGCTCATTAGTTACCGTGGTTGGGTAGTAGTTGCGAGCGGCAAGGACAATGTCGCCAACGTTCCACTCTTCGGCATATTCATCCGCGCAGTGGATGGCCACTACTTCGGACATCTTGCTCGCAATGAGTTCGAGGGCACGCTCGTGGAGATCTTCCCCTTCAAGGATTTGATAACGCCGGCCGTAGATGACCTTGCGCTGCTCATTCATTACTTCGTCGTACTTCAGGACGTCCTTACGGATTTCACCGTTGCGGCCCTCAACCGTGTTCTGCGCACGCTCAATCGCCTTGGTGACCATCTTGGCCTCAATCGGCTCATCGTCGGGCATGGTGCGATCCATCACCCAGCTAATGGCCCCCGTGGCGAAGAGGCGGAGAAGTTCGTCCTCCAGGGAAAGGTAGAAACGACTCGTTCCAGGGTCACCTTGACGACCGCTTCGTCCACGGAGCTGGTTATCGATACGGCGCGACTCGTGACGCTCGGTACCAAGGACGTAGAGGCCACCGGCCTCGCGAACCTTCTGGCCTTCGGCTTCGCAGATTGGCTTCCACTTGGCCAGAGATGCTTGCAGCGCGTCGTCGTAGCCTTCGGCACCGGGCTGTAGCCCTGCAGCCAGAACGTCGCGTTGCGCGAGCCCCTCAAAATTGCCGCCGAGAATGATGTCCACACCACGTCCCGCCATGTTGGTAGCGACGGTTACCGCACCAATGCGACCGGCCTGCGAGACAATCTCCGCCTCGCGGAAGTGCTGCTTGGCGTTGAGGACTTCGTGGGCGATACCGGCTTGAGCGAAGGCCTTCGAGAGGAGTTCTGACTTCTCAACCGATGCCGTACCTAGCAATACGGGCTGGCCCGCGGCATTGCGATCGATGACCTCTTCAACGATGGCGGCGAACTTGGCCTGTTCGGTCTTGAAAATCAAGTCGGGGCGGTCATCACGCTGCGGTGGGCGGTGGGTCGGGATTGGCACCACCGTGAGGCCGTAGGTAGTACCGAATTCGGCAGCTTCAGTTTCGGCCGTACCCGTCATACCAGCGAGCTTGCCGTAGAGACGGAAGTAGTTCTGCAGCGTTACGGTGGCCCACGTGTGATTCTCGTCTTGGATCCGAACGCGCTCCTTGGCCTCTACGGCCTGGTGGAGCCCGTCATTCCAACGGCGACCATCGAGGGTGCGCCCTGTGAATTCATCAATGATTTTGACTTCACCGCCGTCGACGAGATAGTCCTTGTCGCGGTGAAAGAGCTCCTTTGACCGCAGGGCCTGGGTCAACTGGTGAACGTAGTTTGTCGATACGGCGTCGTAGAGATTCGTCACACCGAGAGCGCGCTCCACTTTTTCGATGCCCGACTCCGTCGGGATAACCGTCTTCTTCTCTTCGTCGACTTCGTAGTCCTTGTCGCGTGTCAAGGTGCGCACAATGGATGCGAATTGGTAGTACAGCTTCGTGACGTCGTCAGCCGGCCCAGAGATAATCAGTGGAGTACGGGCCTCATCAATCAAAATCGAGTCAACTTCGTCCACAATCGCAAAGTTGTGGCCCCGTTGCACCATCTGCTCCAGGGAACGCGCCATGTTGTCTCGCAGGTAGTCAAAGCCCAGCTCGGTATTGGTGCCGTAGGTCACGTCACAGGCATAGGCGGCTCGCTTGGCATCGAAGTCATCAATATCCGGTCCAACGCGTCCGACGGTTAGACCCAGCCAACGGTGTAAACGACCCATCCATTCGGCGTCACGGGCTGCGAGGTAGTCGTTCACCGTCACCACGTGCACGCCTTCGCCACTGAGCGCATTCAGATAGACCGGCAGCGTGGAGACCAGGGTCTTACCTTCACCAGTCTTCATTTCGGCGATCCACCCAAAGTGCAAGGCCATGCCACCCATGAGTTGGACGTCGTAGTGCCGCTGACCGAGCACGCGCGTAGCCGCTTCGCGGACTACTGCGTAGGCCTCAATCAGGAGATCGTCGAGTGTTTCGCCGTCGGCGAGACGGGATTTAAATTCTGCAGTCTTGGCCTGGAGTTCGGCATCGCTGAGAGCGGCCATCTCGTCAGAGAGCGCATTAATAGGCAGTACTAGTTCTTGGAGTTGTCGAACTCGCTTGCCTTCACCAGCGCGAAGGACCTTACTTAAGAGGCTCATAGTCCCTGTAACCCTACCTGCCCTCAAATGGCGTATTGGTTGCGGGCAGCTGACCTGGTCTTTGACCCCACACTCGCCTGCAGTGGTGTCCGAGTGGGTCCGAAGCAGCAGAGACTGCTCTCCGCGGACCGATTCACTCACTTCACCAACACTTCACGCCACCCATTTGATGACACAAAGGCAGGGCTTACTTCTAAACCGCGCCATGCTCAGCGTCCACAAGACGCCTTACGTGGGTCGTTTTGCCCGCGACTGGCATCGACTTTCAACCACAGCCTGCCCGCAACCACCGATATTCTACGCCGTCAGCGCGGCGGGTTCCGAGGAGAAAAGAGGGAGAGCGCGAGATACCGTGACCCCAGCAGCAGGGCCGCGAATGGCAAGAGCAGGCGTCGTACTCCCCGGGCCGTACGGGCCTCAAAGCGCAAGGCGCTGGCGTGGTGGGCGCGCACCATGGCCTGAGGCGCTCGAGCCCGTGAGACCCCCTCAATGTGCATTACCGAAGCTTCAGGAACGACTGCGACGCGCCAGCCGGCCCCTTGGAGCCGCCAGCACAGATCCATGTCTTCGGCGAACATGAAGTACCGCTCGTCAAAGCCACCCACCGCCTGAAACGCAGTGGTTCGCGTAATAAAAAATGCTCCGCTCACCCAGTCGACCTGACCATTGCGGCCTGGCGATCGGTAGCGCTTCGTAAAGGGGTTGCCGCTCCACACAGGGGCCAGGAGCGCGTGCAGTCCGGCGAGCAGGACATTGGGGAATATCCGAATTGACGGATACGTCGCGCCCGAACTGTCGACAATGGTCGGCCCGGCGATTCCGACGTCCTGGTGCTCGTCCATGTACGCGACGAGCCGCTCCACGGCGTGGGGGTGCACTTGAACATCGGGATTGGAAAGCAGAAGATACGTACACTCCCCCGCGAAGGCCACGCCACGATTCATTCCACGTCCGTAGCCAGCGTTGACCTGAGTGTCGACGAGGACTACGTCACGATTCGAGAGCGCTGCCGCACTCGCCTCTTGGGTGCTGTTGTCGACGACGACAATCCGGTCGACACCTTCGCTCCGCAGGGAGTCGACGCACGCCACCAGATCATCGCCCGCGAAGTAATCGACAATGACGGCGCTGACTTGATTCACGGCGAACTACCGGAGTCCGAGTTGGTGGGCGAAGTACGCCACGGTCATCTCAATCCCCGCGGCTACGTCGACTTCAGGGGACCAATTGAGAATCGTTCTCGCGCGCTCGATATCGGGTCGGCGGCGAGTGGGGTCGTCTTGCGGCAGGGGCTGACGAATGATTTCACTCGACGAACCGGTGCACTGAAGAATGAGCGTGGCGATCTCCAACACCGTCATCTCGTTGGGATTACCGAGATTGATCGGCTCGCCGAATGATTCGGCGCAGGCCAGCTGCAAACCGCGAACGAGGTCGCTGACGTAACAGAGACTTCGAGTCTGTTCGCCAGTGCCGTAGACGGTGAGCGGCTCACCCCGAAGAGACTGGCAAATGAAGTTCGAAACGACACGGCCGTCGCCTTCGGCGAGGCGTGGCCCGAAGGTATTAAAAATCCGCACAATGGCCACGGGGAGTCCGTGGGTGCGGTGATAGGCCGTGGTGAGGGCTTCGGCAAACCGCTTGGCCTCGTCGTAGACACTTCGGGGGCCTACGGGATTGACGTTGCCCCAATAGGACTCACGTTGCGGGTGTTCGATTGGATTGCCGTAGACCTCCGACGTTGACGCCAACAGGAATTTTGCGCCGTTGCGATGGGCTAACTCGAGTGCGTGCCGCGTGCCCTCAGAGCCCACCGCCAAGGTTTCGAGCGGGCGGGCGAGATAGGCGGGAGGGGATGCCGGTGAAGCCAGGTGGTACACCTCGTGAACCGGGACTTCGCAGTCGATTCCTTGCGAGACGTCCTGCACGCGCAGTTCGCATCGACCTGTGGCAAGTGCCCCGGTGAGATTTTCTGTGGATCCCGTCGAGAGATCATCGAATACGACGACTGAGTCCCCGCGCGCCACGAGTGCATCCACGAGGTGAGAACCGACGAAGCCGGCTCCACCCGTGACGGCGACATTCATGATCGCCCGATACTCCGAACCGTGGCCCCGGCGGCATGGGCCGACTCGAGGTCGACCACGCTGCGGGCATCATAGATACACGGTTGAGCCATGGTGGGAACTAGTCGACTCCACTCAAGTGAGCGGAACATGGCCCACTCCGTGAGCACAACGGTCACATCGGCGCCGGCCACGGCCTCTTCGAGCGTGGCGCAGACCCCAAGATTGGCAACGTCGCCAGAAGCGTCGTCAGTGGCCACCGTCGGGTCAAAGGAGCAGAGATGGGCCCCGGCGGCAAGGAGCAGCTCGGCGACTTGGAGTGCTGGCGAGTCTCGGCGATCGCCGGTATTGGCCTTAAAGGTGAGACCCAGCACGGCCACACGCTTACCGGACAACGAACCACCCACCATGGCGGCCACTTGCGTCACGATGTGTCGCTGCTGGGCCGCATTGGATTCAATGGCGGCTCGCACCACGTCGAGAGACAGTCCCGCGTCAGCGGCAATAGCCACGAGCGCCGAGGTGTCTTTGGGGAGGCATGAGCCACCCCAACCAGGACCGGGATTCAAGAATGGGAAGCCAATGCGATGGTCGCTGCCCATGCCGCGAACGAGATCGTCGACATCGGCACCCAGTTGGTCACAGAGGCGCGACATCGTGTTTATAAAGGAGAGTTTGGTAGCCAAGAATGCGTTCGAGGCATATTTAATGAGTTCACTCGTCGTGGCGTCTGTCACCACAATGGGAGCTCCGGTGGAGGCAAAGAGCTGCGCCACGCTCTTAGCCGCGTCGCGATCTTCGGCGCCGACCACGATGCGATCAGGCTTAAGGGAGTCGCCGAGGGCCGTTCCCTCACGAAGGAATTCGGGGTTAGAAACAACGCGCACGCCAGGGCGATTAATGAGTGACCTCACGCGCTCCATTGTGCCAACGGGGACCGTGGACTTGTTGACGACAATCGCATCATCACGTAGGGCGTGAGCGATTTGTTGCGCAACGGCATCAATGAACGAGAGGTCGGCGCGACCATCATCGTCCATCGGGGTGGCTACGCAAAGAAAAACGAACTTGGCACCCGCAACTGCTTGCACGGCGTCAGCGGTGACCTCAAGCTGACCTGACTGCACTACGGCAGCCAGAACATCCTCAAGTCCATCCTCGAGGATTGGCGAGCGACCATTACGGATGGATTCCCGGCGAAATTCGTCCCGTTCTGCAATAACCACACTGTGACCAAAGTGCGCCAACATCACGGCCGTCGGAATTCCGACGTAGCCGGCACCAATCACCGCAATGCGCTCGGGGTGGGACACCGTTTGGTGAGTGGAGTCAAGTAATGACATGTAGTTAAACCTTAGTTCCGGTCGGCCACAAACCGAGAGAGAGCGGCCGTCCATTCCGGCATTGGCTGGAAGCCCGCCGACTCCCACTTGCGTGTTGAGAGATCACTTCGGGCCGGGCGAGTCGCCGCGGGTGCGGGCGAAAGTTCTTCAGTCACTATTGGAGTGACGAAATCATCGGGTGCACCGAAAAGACGTGCAGCCGTTTCGGCGACCGAGTACCACGACGTCGTTCCCCGATTCGCAACGTGCCAAATTCCACCCAGCGGTTGACGCGCAAACGTCGCGAGAGCCCGAGCGAGGTCGGCCGAAAACGTAGGAGTGCCCACTTGGTCGGTTACGAAACGGACCGGTTCATTACGAGCGACCCGATCGGCGATGACGTGCAAGACGTTTCGGCCACGAAGACCCATGACCCACGACGTACGAATAATGGTGTCCTGGGGACGACAGCGCAGTTCGCCGGCCAACTTGGAGCGACCGTAGACGCCAATGGGATTAGTTGGGTCGGTCTCCACGTAGGTGTCACCCTTACGGCCGTCGTAGACGTAGTCCGTTGAGACGGCAATGAATCGCGCCCCAAACTCAAATGCCGCATCCGAGAGATTGCCGGTCCCCGCTTCATTGACCGCAAAGCAGGCCTCAACATCACTCTCCGCCTTATCGACCGCGGTATAGGCCGCGAGATGAATGATGATGTCCGGACGGACCATGCCCACGGTGCGACGAACGGCTTGTGCGTCGGTGATGTCTAGGTCGTGGTGTGTGAGCCCCATGACACTGAACTCGTCCAACCCAATGGCTTGGCCGTCGGGTTGAAAGTCGCTGTCTCCTCCGGGTGGCGTACGGCCCGCCAGGACGTCCATGAGGTCTTGGCCAACCTGGCCCGCCGCCCCAGTCACGAGGACCTTGATCACAGTGTCTCCGCGCGTCGAAGGTGCACGATGTCGCCGTAGCGAACGGCTTCGTTGCCTTCCGTGGTCGCCACAATCAACGTTCCGTCGCGTTCGAGTGTCACGGCGGTGCCGGTGATGGATCCTTGGCTTCGTTCCACGCGGACTACTTGACCCAAAGTCACGAGTGCGCCCACGAGTTCTTGGTGCAGTTCGGCACGGCCATCCTCAGAGTCAAGGAGTGGTCGACGCCGTCCCAATTCGCCCAAGGTGATGTCGAGCATGGCTCGAGGTTCGATGGACACGCCAATCTCGTCCCGTACACACGTACCGCCAACCCCCTCGGGTCCGGGCCACTGAAGGTTGACACCGATGCCAACGACGTAGCCCTCGCCGTCACCAACGACTTCGCTCAACAGACCACCGAGCTTGCGGTCACCGACGACTAAGTCGTTGGGCCACTTCAGTTCAGGCTGAAGACCACAGAGCCGGGTCAGCGCAGTTCGAGCCGAAAGAGCGACCGCAGCCGAGACTAAGAAGCGCTGCTCCAGCGGTACTACGGGGCGGAGCAGAATCGAGGTGAGAAGGGAGACCCCACGGGGCGCCTCCCACGATCGGTCCAGCCGGCCACGGCCGGCCGACTGAAAATCGGCACGGGCGACGACCCCTTCGGGCGCACCAGATTGGGCTTCTTGAGCCAGATACGTATTCGTTGAGTCGATTTCGGCAAATTCTCGAATCTGCCAGAGAATGGAATCCATAGCCCAAACCTTAGAGTTTTACTGCCAGTGGTAAAAATATAGGTCTAAGTAGGCGAGGAGAACTGGTGCTAAAGAAGGTCTTGATTGCCAACCGCGGAGAAATTGCCGTCCGCGTGATTCGTACGTGTCGTGAAATGGGTATCGCCACTGTGGCGGTCTACAGCGAACTCGACCGCGAGGCGATGCATGTCCGCCTCGCCGATGAGGCCTACGCCCTTGGTGGGCAAACCGCCGCCGAGAGCTACCTCAACACTGAAGCGATCCTCGATGTCATTGAGCGCTCCGGTGCTGACGCCGTTCACCCCGGCTACGGCTTCTTCTCCGAAAACACCGACTTTGCTCGCGCCATCACCGCACGTGGCGTCACCTTCATTGGGCCGCCGCCCGAAGCCATTGAAGTCATGGGTGACAAAATCTCCTCACGTATTGCCGCACAGGCCGCCGGCGTATCCGGCGTACCGGGGCGCAACGAGACGTTGACCAGTGGCGACGAAGTAATCGCCTTTGGTAACGAGTTCGGGTGGCCCGTGGCCATTAAGGCCGCGTACGGCGGTGGTGGTCGCGGCATGAAGGTCGTCCACTCGGCCGACCAGGCCGCCGAACTCCTCGAGAGTGCCAAGCGGGAAGCGCTGAGCTACTTCGGGCGCGACGAGTGCTACGTCGAGCGCTACCTGACGTGGCCCCGCCACGTAGAAATGCAGGTCTTGGCCGACACCCACGGCAATGTGCTGTGGCTCGGTGAGCGTGACTGCTCAGCCCAGCGCCGTCACCAGAAGTTGATTGAAGAGTCCCCCGCGCCTAACTTCCCTGACGAAGTCCGTCGTGCCATGGGCGAAGCGGCCGTCAAGGTCTCCCGCGCCTGCGGTTACGTCAATGCCGGAACGGTCGAATTCCTCTATCAGGATGGCGAGTTCTACTTCCTTGAGATGAACACTCGACTCCAGGTCGAGCACCCCGTGACCGAACTAGTGACCGGTCTCGACCTCGTGGAGTGGCAGTTGCGTATTGCCGCCGGCGAAGCGATTCCCTTCGGTCAAGACGAGATTGAGCGTCGCGGTCACGCCATCGAAGTGCGTATCAACGCCGAAGACCCCACGGGCGGACGATTCACCCCCTCCCCCGGCACAATCACTCGTTTCAGCGAACCCAGCGGTCCGGGCGTACGCCTCGACGCGGGCTACGCCCAGGGCGACACCATCAGCCAGTACTACGACAACCTCGTGGGCAAGCTGATCGTCTGGGGGCCCGACCGCGATCGGGCACGGCGACGCCTGCTTCGAGCCATCGAAGAAACTGTCATCGAAGGAATTGCAACGACCCTGCCAGCCGACGTGGCGATTTTGGAGCACCCCGACTTCGTCGAGGGCATCCACTCCACCAAGTGGGTCGAGGAAGTTCTCGATCTCTCCAGCATCGTGGCCGCTCCGAGCGCCGTGGGCGAAGAGGGTGAGGCACTGATTCGTCGCTCGGTGACCGCAGAAGTCGATGGACGACGCATCAACGTCAACCTGTGGCTCCCCGAAGTTGTGGGCACCGCAGCCCCCGCGGCCGCCAAGGCCGCACCCCGTCGCGGTGGTGGCGCCAGCGTCGCCGGGGCCGGATCGGGCGCTGTGGTCGTTCCCATGCAGGGAACAATCGTCAAGGTCTCCGTTGCGGTGGGTGACACTGTCGAGGTGGGCCAGACCGTTGTAATTCTCGAAGCCATGAAGATGGAGAACTCCGTGAATGCCGATAAGGCCGGCGTGGTCAAAGAAGTCAAGGTGACGGCCGGCGACGGCGTATCCGCCGGTGACGTCGTCGTGGTTATTGAATGAGTCTCCACGAACGGATTCGCAGCTCCGTTTCGGCGGTGCAGACAGAACTCCTGACGCTCAGTCACGACATTCACGCGCATCCCGAAATTGGCTACGAGGAGTTTCACGCCGCCGAAGTCACAACCGCCCTGCTGGCGCGTCACGGCTTTGTCGTCGAACGTCCAATCGCAGGACTAGAGACGGCCTTTCGGGCCACGAAGGGTTCGGGCGCACTCCGCATCTCGCTGTGCGCTGAATATGACGCTCTGCCTGATGTCGGTCACGCCTGTGGCCACAACATCATCGCCTCCTCGTCCGTTGGGGCGGCCTTGGCTTTGGGTGACATAGCCGACGAGCTCGATGCCACGATTGTGGTCTTCGGAACACCAAGTGAAGAGGGTGGCGGTGGCAAAGTTGACATGATCAACGCCGGACTCTTCGACGATGTTCACCTCTCGATGATGGTGCACCCCTGGCCGACCGAACGACTCGAAGCGCAGTGCCTCGCCGTCGTCGGTTTCGAGCTGACCTTCTTTGGCAAGGAGGCTCACGCCTCAGCGGCCCCTTGGGAGGGTCGCAATACCGTGGATGCCCTCACCCTGGCGCAGGTCGCCATTGGTCTCCTACGCCAACAGCTCCGCCCCGGAGATCAAGTCCACCACATGGTCAAAACCGGTGGTTCATTTGCCAACATCATTCCCGCCAAGTCGGTCGCTCAGTTCATGTGTCGCTCAATCAATATCGAACGCCTGAACGAACTGAGAATTCGCGTCGACAAGTGCTTTCAGGCGGCCACGCTGGCGACAGATACCAGTTACGAAATTGAGGTTCTCGGCCACGAGTTCACTCACATGATTTCCGATGGTGACATTCTGAAGCACTACCGAAACAATGCGGAGCGCTTTGGACGCACGTTCGAACTCGATGACGAAGGTGTGGCCAAACCAACCATCTCGACTGACATGGCGAACGTCTCGCTGGTGACTCCTTCGATTCACCCACTGATCAAGATTGAAACCAACGGTGCGATTAACCACCAGCCGGAATTCACCGCTTCGTGCATCACCCCGTCGGCCGACCAAGCCGTACTCGAAGGGGCCATGATTATGGCCATGACGGCCGTCGACACCGCTCTCGATGTTCCGCTGCGAAACCGACTTCTCGAAAGGATTGCCCGATGATTCTCGAACACGCCTGGCTAACCGTCACCGAGGGCCGCGAGGCCGAATTTGAAACAGCGATGGCGAAGGCTTTCGCGATCATCGAATCAGCGCCCGGCTGCCACGGAGCCGAAGTTCGTCGCGTCGTCGAAAGCTTGAACTACGTCTTGATTGTGAAGTGGGACAGCGTCGAAGTCCACATGGAAGGCTTCCGCACGTCGCCCCTCTTTGAAGAGTGGCGTGCCGCAACGCACCACTTCTACTCAGAGAAGCCATACGTTATTCACTACAGCGAACCAATCGCCCGCTAGTTCCTAGCTGGGCTGGTACACGCCGAACTCGCCACGAAGCGTGTCGGCAACTTCACCGAGTGTCGCCATACGCGATAGTGCTGTCTTCATTGGGTAGAGCAAGTTGCTCGAACCACGAGCCGCTGTCGCCAACTCGTCCAGTGCCGCAGTGACTGCCGCATTGTCACGGCGGAGCTTAAGTTCACGCACTCGCTTCTCCTGAGCGCGCTGCTGCTCCACGTCGATTGGGAACACGTCGTTCTTCTGGTTCGTAGTTTCGTTGAACTTATTCACGCCGACCACGACCTTGTCACCACGATCAACAGCTCGCGCGAAGTCGTAGGCCGCAGTTTCGATCTCGTCCTGCATAAAGCGAGCCTCGATAGCGGCGACCGCGCCACCCATCTCATCGATTCGCTTGATGTAGTCAGTTGCGAGCTCTTCAATCTCGTCCGTGAGGGACTCAACAAAGTAGGAACCGGCCAGCGGGTCGGCCGTATCGGCAATACCTGATTCGTAACCAACGATTTGCTGGGTCCGTAGGGCCAGCTTGGCGGCCTGTTCGGTCGGCAGACCGAGAGCTTCGTCAAAACCATTGGTGTGCAGACTCTGGGTTCCACCGAGAGCGGCCGCGAGGGCCTGCAAGGTGACACGCACCACGTTGTTCTGGGGCTGCTGGGCCGTAAGGGTCGATCCACCGGTTTGCGTGTGGAATCGAAGCATCGCCGACTTGGGGTCTGTGGCCTTGAAGCGCTCGGTCATGATCCGGGCCCACAGACGGCGGGCGGCGCGGAACTTGGCAATCTCTTCGAAGAAGTTGTTGTGCGCATTAAAGAAGAAGGACAGGCGGGGTGCAAAATCGTCGAGCTTCAATCCGGCGGCCAGGGCTGCTTCAACATACGCAATGCCGTTAGCAAGTGTGAAGGCCACTTCCTGAGCGGCCGTCGAGCCTGCTTCGCGAATGTGATAACCGGAGATCGAAATCGTGTTCCAGTTAGGAATTTCCTTGGCGCAGTAGGCGAAGGTGTCAACGATGAGCCGCATGGAAGGACGCGGGGGGTAGATGTACGTTCCGCGAGCGACATACTCCTTCAAGATGTCGTTTTGAATTGTGCCGCGAAGCTTGTCGCCCGAGACACCCTGTTCTTCACCGACCAACTGGTACATCAACAGGAGGGATGAAGCCGTGGAGTTAATCGTCATCGACGTTGTTACTTCGTCGAGAGGCAATCCGCTCAGCAGCAGGCGCATGTCTTCCAGTGACGAGATGGCGACGCCAACTTTGCCGACTTCGCCTTCGGCACGAACATGATCCGAGTCGAAACCCATCTGCGTCGGGAGGTCGAAGGCACAGGAAAGTCCAGTCTGGCCGGCGCCCAGGAGAAACTTGAATCGTTCGTTAGTGGCCTCAGCCGTACCGAATCCGGCGTACTGTCGCATCGTCCAGAGGCGACCGCGGTACATCGTTGGCTGCACCCCTCGGGTGTAGGGGTACGTACCAGGGGTACCCAGGTCACTTTCTGGGGCGAAGCCCTCGAGGTCATCGGGGCCGTAAACCGGCTTAATCTCGATACCTGAATCCGTAAATCGTCCATTTGCGCTTGTCACAACTATCAAGGTTAGAGGTTTGCGCCGGAGTTGACGATTCCGCATGGCACGATGTCTAGGTGAGTTCCGCCACCCCAGGGGTCCTAATGGTGCTGCCCAATGACGGCACGGGTGGCATGCAGGCCCAGGTTCGCCTCATCAGCGAGGCTCTAGCTAGATCCGGAAGTCAGGTCAGCATCCTCGTGGGCGGAAGACTTTCGAGTGAAACCGTTAAAGGCGTGACCTATATTCCTGCGCCACCGCTACTCAAGTGGTTCGGGATTCCCTTCCTCCGTACACTTCGTCGTTACGCACGTGGCCTGCAGGTTGAAGTAGTCCACGGTCACGGGCTCCGCACGGGCCCTTTTGTGGCTCTCACTCGCCGACGGGCTAAGCGATTTGTCACGTGCCACGGAATCGACCCCGCGGCCGTTCCAAAGGGCCTACTACGCCTGCTGCGTCTCCTGCCCGTGCAGGTTTTGGCCTGCGGCCCAGGACCACAATCGGTTCTTCAAGACTTCGGGCTCACCGTTCGGCTGCTCGAGAACGCCACCCCGCCCGAACAGACTCCAAAAACTCGTTCAGAGTTCAATACGCGTTTCGGTACAACTGATGATGATTTTGTCGCCTTATGGCCGGCGCGGTTCTCGGCACAAAAAGATCATGGCTCCCTTCTCGCGTTTGCTCAATGCCTGCGCGACACAAATGTCGTGATGGTCTGTTGCGGCGACGGACCACTGCGGGCCCAATTTGAGTCGCGGATCACTACCCTTGGACTCCAACGCCACTTTCGAACGGTGGAGTTTGTCAGTGACGCTGCAGCCTGGTTACCCGCCACTGATTTCTTTGTTTTGCCATCTAAATGGGAAGGACAGCCCCTCGTTCTCCTTGAAGCCATGCGCGCCGGCATCCCCGCCGTGACGTGGACCACTGTCGGCGCCGAATTACTGCCCCCGTACGCTCATGTTGCCACCCCCGACGATGGGGCCACGCGGGTTCGTTCGTGGATGAATGCACCGCAAACGGCGAACGTCGAGATAGAGACTCAACGAACGATTGCGGCCGGACATGAACTCAGTATCGCGATTCCCTGGTATCAATCGCTTTACTATTCCTACTGAACAGACCGAGGAGTATCAATGTTTTGTACCGAGTGTGGAACGCAGTATGAAGGCCAAGCGTGTCAGGCCTGCAACGCCGCCTCCAGTCAAATGGAACTAGCTGGATGGTGGAAGCGCGTCGGGGCGTCCTTCGTGGACTTCATCGTTCTCTTGCCGATTCTCCTCATTTTGAGTGTGATTTTGGTTCACACCCCAGCCATCATCGCCCTCCTCGTGAGCTTTGTCCTGGAGTTCATGTATCTATCACTTATGTGGACTAAGCGCAACGGACAAACTGTCGGGGCCAAGGCACTCGGAATCCGCGTCGTCGCTGCCGACGGGAGCCCAATAACCGCAGAGATGGCCTATCGGCGCGCCGCGGTCTACCAACTCTTCAATGCGGCATCGTCAATGACGTGGGTCTTGCGACCCCTAGGTTCACTCGCACTTTTGCTCAACGTCTTGTGGCCGCTCTGGGACCCCCAGAAGCAGACCTTGCACGACAAGTCTGCTGGCACCATTGTGGTCGTGGCTAAGGACTAAGCCTTGAGCACCGCGTGCGGCATGCAGAACTCGTCGTACTCCGCAATCACAATTTCCCCAGCGTTCTCGCCACAGGCGGGGCACGCAGGGTCGCGACGGACCTTGAAGGTTCTAAATGACTGGTCGAGTGCGTCGTAGCTGAGCAGACGGCCCACCAACGGATCACCCAGGTTCAAGATCAGCTTCAACGCTTCAAGAGCCTGAATCGAACCAATGATGCCGGGCAGCACGCCCAAAACACCAGCCTCGGCGCAGCTTGGTGCCAGTTCGGCGGGTGGTGGCTCAGGAATCATGCAGCGATAGCACGGTCCAACGTAGGGGTTAAAGATTGTGACTTGACCCTCGAATCGAAAGATTGAACCGTGTACCACGGGAATCTTCTTTAAGAGAGCGGCGTCGTTGACGAGGTAGCGCGTCGGGAAGTTGTCCGTTCCATCCACGATGACGTCGTAGCCGTCAATGATGTCCAAGATGTTGTCGGCGCCCAGGCGGGTGTCGTAGGTGATGACATTGAGATCGGGATTAAGTGCTGACAACGTCGCCTTAGCCGAGTCGACCTTGCGCATGCCGACCCGGTCCATGTTGTGGAGAATCTGACGCTGAATGTTCGAGGCGTCCACTACATCCATGTCGATGACACCGATCGTTCCAACACCGGCGGCGGCGAGGTACAGCGCCGAAGGCGAACCGAGTCCACCAGCACCGAGCATCAACACCTTGGCGTCGAGCAACTTGAGCTGGCCTACTTCGCCAACTTCAGGCAGAAGCAGGTGACGCTGGTAGCGGTTGCGCTGATCGGCCGTCAGAGTCCGAGGAGTCGTCCACGGTAGGCCGTCGTCCTTCCACTTGTTGAAACCACCGATAACTGAAACGACGTCTTGGTATCCAAGGTCCTGCAACGTCTTGGTGGCAAAGGCCGAACGGACACCACCGGCGCAATAGACGGCGATGTGGGCCGTCTTGTCCGGGAGACGTCCTTCAATGGAGAATTCGAGCTGACCACGGGGTACGTGAATGGCGTTAGGAACGGCACCCTGGTCGTACTCGTCCGGTTCACGGACGTCGAGAATCGTGAAGTGATCGAGTTGAGCCGCAACGGCCGAGGCTTCGATTTCACGAATCTCGGACTTGGCGGCGTTGAGTAAGTCGCGGGGGGTAGCCATAGTGAACTCCTTTAGGAGTTAAACCCTACCATTTTGGTCAGGAATAGACAACGGCATCTTTTAGTCTGCCTAGGTGGAGTTCTCCGATCTCGCCCGCAGCCGCCGTATGGTCCGTTCCTTTGATGGCACGCCCGTTCCTGGCGATCTGATGGCGGGGTGGTGCGAATTGGCGCTGAGCGCTCCAACGGCCGGCAATAGTGCCGGCGTCCAATTCGTCGTCATCGAATCGACGAAGGTCGCCCACTTCTTCGAGGTCGCCACTGACGAGACGTGGCGTTCGAATGCCCGACGCGCTGCCGGGCTGCTTCGCGCCGGGGGCGTCGTCCTCGCCATGTCGAACCCCGACCTCTACACCGAGCGCTACAGCGAATCTGACAAGGCCCAGAGCGGACTCGGCAATCAAGACGCCTGGCCAATCCCCTACTGGCACACCGACGCCGCGATGGCGACGATGCAGTTACTCCTGGCTGTCGCTGAAGACAATTGGGCTACCTGTTTTTGGGGCAATTTTCGTCACGAAGCAGAGATCTTGTCGTTCGCCGGAGTCAGCGCCCCGTGGCGCCTGTTTGGGAGCATTTTGATTGGACGTCCCGACGGCAACGATGTGCGATCACCGTCACTAGATCGCGATGTGCCTTCACGCACATCGCGAGTTCTACGACTGTCGTGAGCGTGTAATCAGATACTGGAGCAGGGTGCGGGCACCGAATGCCGTGGCGCCACGCTGGTAGTACCCACGAGTACTGTCGGCTCGACTCGGTCCGGCAATATCGAGGTGGGCCCACGAAATACCGTTCGTAAAGTTGCGCAAAAAGAGTGCGGCGACAATGGCACCCGCGTTACCGGGCTTTCCGAGGTTCTTGAGGTCGGCCACGTCAGACTCGAGCTGCGGCTCGTAGCCATCAACAAGTGGAAGCTGCCAAAAGGGTTCGCCGGTTTCAGCACTCGCGGCCACGAGACTCGCGGCCAGCGTGTCATCCGTTGCAAAGAGCGCCCCTACATCCTCGCCCAGGGCCGTCACTTGCGCACCGGTCAACGTGGCGATGTCGATAATCGCTTCAGGTTCGCGCTCGGCGGCCAAGCTCAGACCGTCGGCCAAAATCAAGCGACCTTCGGCGTCGGGGTTGATCACTTCGACCGTCTTGCCGTTGCGGATCTTGAGAACATCGCCGGGGCGCATTGAGGCCCCGCCGGTCATGTTCTCGGTGAGCGGCGCAATCGCCGTAATGCGAATTGGTAGAGCCATTTCGGCGGCCGTGGCCAACACCGAGATGACGATGGCTGCGCCCGACATATCAGTCTTCATCGTGGCCATTCCCGCAGCCGACTTGAGCCAGAGGCCGCCAGTATCGAAAGTCACGCCCTTGCCGACGAGCACAATGTGCGGGGCATCGGGATTGTTCGCAGGCGTATAGGTCGCCTGGACCAGTCGGGCTGGTTGGGCCGAACCGAGGTTCACGCCCTGAAGCCCGCCGAGGCGCTCCTCGGCAATCTTGGAGTCTTTCCAGATTTCAAGGTCAATGTTGGGAATTCCCTCGAGCCGCTCGATAACGAAGTTGGCGAAGGACTTGGGATGCAAGTCAATTGCGGGCATATCGATGAGATGTTTCGCCCAGTTCACACCACTCGCGACAAGAGCACCGAGACGCACACCCTCGGAGACGGCTGCCGTTAACGCTTGAATGTCCGGACCGACTGGAATAACAGCGATTGGGGAACTTTCGGTTCCGCCCTTGTAGGAGTAGCTAGCCAGCGTGGCCCCTTCGACCAGTGCTTGTGCGATGTTGCTCACCGGGGCAGTCGGGGAGATGGACAGAACTATGGCGGTAGGCACCTTGGGGGTGGCCTTAGCGACCACCGCGCCAATCTGTCGCCACTGCTCGAGCGACGTGCCAGCCCCATTCGTCACAACCAATGTCACTGAAGTTCCGTCAACGTTGCGGAAAGTGACCGACGACCCGAGCTTGGGACGAAGACCCTGGTGCTCACACCACTCCGACGAGATCTCGGTTGGGAGAGTTACGCCGTTAATCGTTGCTGGCGCTCCAGCGGCGAGACTGAGCTTTCCGTCAGCGACCACGAGAGGGACGACTACGGAGGTGAAACTTGATAGCTCACTCATTGGCGTTACTGAAATGGCACGGGCCATGGTATTTCCCTCTTTCGATTATTCGGCAGCGCGAGCTGTCGGGTGATTAGGCCCTTCCGCATAACGGGCCAAAGTCCAAATTAGGTCACTTAAGCGGTTCAGGTATGAAATCACGTGCGAGTCGGGCAGCGGGTAGGTCACCGCGATTCGCTCCGCCCGACGGACGACCGTTCGGGCAACGTCCAACGAAGCTGAGGCCTGGTTGGCGCCCGGGACGATGAACTCTTTCGGCATCTCAATAAGCGCGCTATAGGCATCAATCTGTACTTCGAGGTGCGCCACCATCTCGGAGGTCACCAACGACTTACCGGCGGCCAATTTCGAACGATTTTCGGGAAGCGTGGCGACCTCGGCCATCAAAACCCAGAGGTCACGCTCAATGTGAATCAGGACTTTGTTGAGCTCCGTGTCGGGACCCTGGAGTGCTCGAGCCCACCCAATGGCGGCCTGGGCTTCATCGACTGCACCGTTGACCTCAATGGGATCGGAACTTTTCTGGACGCGACCACCAAAGTAGAGGCCCGTTGTTCCATCGTCACCGTCGCGGGTATAGATCTTCATCACCAAAGCGTACCGGTGGCTCCATTTCGCTACCCCGCAACCGACGAGGTATTTCGAGGGCTCCTCAGGGGCGAAACGGTAGCCTTATCGCATCTCCATGACGACCTTGCCCCCTTTTAAACGACCCAGTGCCAGCGATCCCTATCTCGCCGCACTTGCTCAACGCGCCCTGATTTTTGACGGGGCGACGGGCACGAACCTCCAGCTGGAAAACCTCACGGCGGCCGACTTCGGTGGCGATGACCTTGAAGGTTGCAATGAACTTCTCGTTCTCACGCGCCCTGATGCGATTGAGCGCCTCCACCGGTCTTTTCTCGACGTGGGCGTGGACGTAATCGAGACCAATTCATTCGGCTCCTTCTCTATCGTCCTGGCCGAATACGGAATCCCCGAAAAGGCACATGAACTCGCCATAACTTCAGCGCAGATTGCTCGCCGAGTCGCCGATGAGTACGCCACCGCCAACTCGCCCAAGTTTGTTGCCGGATCCATCGGGCCCGGTACAAAGTTCCCCACGTTGGGTCAAATTTCCTACGACGAGCTCTCCGCCTCGTACGAAGAACTGGCCTACGGGCTTCTTGAAGGCGGCGTAGACCTCCTGCTCGTAGAGACTATGTTCGACCTCCTCTCCGGCAAGGCTGCAATCAATGCCTGCCACCGCGCGATGGCCCGTCACGGTCGAATCGTTCCGATTCAGGCCCAGGTCACGATTGAGCTCACCGGCCGCATGCTGCCCGGTACCGAGATTGGCTCGGCCATTACCTCACTCCTCCCCCTCGGCGTGGACGTCTTGGGGCTGAACTGCGCTACCGGCCCGGTGGAGATGCACGAGCCGCTGCGCCAGCTTTCCGACACCGCACCCGTGCCCTTGGCCTGTCTCCCTAACGCCGGGCTCCCGAGCGTCGTGGACGGCAAGATGCACTACGACCTCACCCCCGATGGCCTGGCCGAACACCTCGCCCGCTTCGTCGCCGACTACGGCGTCGCCGCCGTCGGTGGCTGCTGTGGCACTACACCCGAGCACCTCGCCCGCGTGGTGGAAGAAGTGGGCAAGGTGACTCGCGCCGAGCGCACTCCCATCTTCGAACCCTCGGTCTCATCGATCTACTCCTCGAC